>WHTP01000153.1 GCA_009377695.1 Hyphomicrobiales bacterium
GCCAATCCGTCCTGAAAGCCAGGCAGCGACCGGATACGAAAAAGCGGTCAGCACGCCCGTCCAGAAAAAGAACAAACTCGCCGCCGACAGCGAAAGATCAAAGCGTTCGAACAACCATAGCGCGAGCAAGGACTGGACGACGAGGCCGCCGGCAAAGGAATCCAAGCTGAACAAGGCAGCGAGCTTGTAGATCGTCCAACGTGACGGACCGAGCGGCGTACTGGCGGTCGCCTGTTCGGCTTGGACGCGCGGCAGCCGTCGATAGAGTGCCGCGCCGATGACGCCGAATACGGCATAGCCGTAGAACATCGCCTGGAACGAAGCGATCCGCCCGAACCCCGCCGCCACCAGGAGATCGGGCACGGCAGCCGCGAGCGAGCCCGCCGCGGTGGCGAGCGCGCCCGTCAGGCTGTAGCGAGCGAAGACCCGCGTGCGATCCGCAGCCGCGACACCGCGCGCCAGCATGGCGTGCTCCAATGGCACCAGAACGCCACTATCGCCAGACTGCGGATTGATGGTGCCGACAAAGGCGACAAGAAGCACGAACGCGATGTGTTCGACGTTGGGAAATACGATCCCTGTCGCCACCATCAAGGCGGCACCGAGTAACAGCATCGTGCGAAGATCATGTCGCGGGGCGACGAACCCCACGGCCAGCGTGAGCAGCGACGATCCCAGCAGCGCTGCCGTCGCGACAATGCCGATCTCGACAGGATTGAATCCGATGGCCGACAAATAGGCGGGCAAGATGATGACAGCAAAGCCGTCCGCGAACCCACGCACGCCGCGGGCCGCGTACAGCAATCGCATTTCAGAAGGCATTGTTGTGTCTGCGGTCGCCCTTGCAATGCGCATCAGTCCCCTCCTTGCGAAGGAGACGGTGCTTGGGCTCAAAGAGCCTGTGCAACGGGGCGACCGTCGAAGGCCCCGCCGGATCGTCCTATCGAAATCTGCTTCGACGTGCAACGCGAATGACGCCAGTAGCGCTATCGCCCGAGCAGCGCCAGTGCCTCGGCGGCAAGCGTGCGTGTGACCTCGCCCGCCGGCAGGGCACGGCCGAGCGAGGCAGCCTGCCCCGCCCACATGGCCGAGAAGTCGCCGGAGCCTAGCGCCTCCGCCTTGGCGCGCAACGGCGCGAGCGCGCCGGCCGCCAACGGGAATTCCGGCGCCACGTCCGAGATGGGGCCGAGGTCGCGGATCACACGATTGAGGAAACCGCGCGCCGGCCGCCCGGTCATCAGGTTGGTGACGCGGGTGCTGTCGTCGTGCACGGCCGCGAGCGCGGCGCGGTGCGGCGCCGAGACCTTCGACTCCGGACAGTGGAGATAGGCGCTGCCCACCTGCACGCCCGCAGCGCCGAGCATGAACGCAGCTGCGATCCCGCGCGCGTCGCTCACTCCGCCGGCGGCGACCACCGGCAGCTTCACCGCGTCGACGACCTGCGGCACCAGAGCGAAGGTGCCGACCTGCGCCGCGAGATTGTCGGACAGGAACATCCCGCGATGGCCGCCGGCATCGAAGCCCTGCGCGATGATGACGTCGACCCCATGGTCCTCAAGCCAGCGGGCTTCAGCGACCGTCGTCGCGGAGCACATGATTACACAGCCGAGCGCCTTCACGCGTCGGAACAGGTCCGCGGTCGGCAATCCAAAATGGAAGCTCACGACTTCGGGCTTCATCGCTTCGATCATCTCGCAGAAAGCCGCGTCGAACGGCATGCGCATGCTGGACGGCACCGGCACCGATGGATCGATGGCCAGCTCCTCGTAATAAGGCTTGAGCGCTTCGCGCCAGCGCGCCTCGCGGGCGTTGTTTAATTCCGGCGGCGTGTGGCAGAAGAAATTGACGCTCAGCGGCTTGCGTGCCCGATCGCGGAATTTTGCAATCTGTTCGCGCGCCTGATCGGCATTCAGCATGGCGCATGGCAGCGACGCGAGGCCGCCCGCCTCCGCGACCGCGGCCGCCAGTTCGAAATCCATCGCGCCGGCCATCGGCGCGAGCACAATTGGGTGTTCGGTTCGAAAGAGATCGAGGAGCCGCCGGTCAGGCCACATGAAACGATCCTCCATCCAGAGAACAACAGCATTTTACTGCATTCCTAGCGTGGCGGTTCAGAAGTCCGCATCATTCTCGCGGCGAGTCCGACATGCGGACTTCTGAACCAAAGCCACACTAGATTCAAAGAGTTGCTAGTGTCCTTCGATTCCGAAGTTCGTATAAGAGGTCGCTGCGAAATGGAACGAACTTCGGAATCGGGACACTAGGTGCCCGTCGCATTCGCCATTTCCGAAACCGGCTTTCCGCAGGCGGCGCCCGGGGCGCAGGGGGCTTGCGCCAACAGGGCCGGCGGAAATGTCGCGTGACCGGACCCTCGCTCCACTCGTAATATCCATGGTCGCGGCCACCGGGAGGGATCGCCTTGATGCCTGTGCTCAGAACAGGGCTGCTCGCGTTGGTATGCCTGTTAGCATGCCTGGGCGTGGCTGGCGGCCTATCCTACGCCCAGCAGGAATGGCCTGCGAAGCCGGTCCGGATCGTGGTCCCGTTTGCGCCCGGCGGCAGCTCCGATCAGTTGGCACGACTCCTTGCACCTGAACTTTCAACGGCCTTCGGCCAGCAGTTCTTCATCGAGAACCGTGCCGGCTCGTCGGGATCGATCGGCGCCGCGGCGGTCGCGAAGTCGGCGCCCGACGGCTACACGCTCGTGAATGCCGGCTCGGGCCCGCATCTGACCGGCCCGGCGATCAATCCCAACATCGGCTATGACCCGCTCAAGGATTTCACCCACATTGCGATGCTTGCGGCGGACAGCTACGTGCTGGTCGCCCATCCCGCGCTGGGCGCAAAATCGATCGCGGACTTGGTGCGGATCGGCGGCAACCTCTCCTCGGCCTCGCCGGGCGCCGGGTCACTCGGTCACCTGATCCTCGAGCGCTTCAAGCGCAGCGCCAAGCTCAACATCCAGCACGTTCCCTCGCCCAAATCCGGGATGCAGGACGTGCTCGGCAATCACATCCCGCTCACCCTCACGACGTTGCTCACGGCCGGGCAGCAGATCCGTGCAGGTCTGTTGGTGCCGCTCGCGGTCTCGGCCGCCAAGCGCCACCCGGCCTATCCCGACATACCGACATTCGCCGAGCAGGGATTCCCGGAGGTACGCGGTGACACCTGGTTCTGGCTCGCCGGCCCCAGCGGCCTTCCCCCATTCGTGGTGCAGCAGCTCAACCAGGAAACGCGCCGGATCGTGAAGGCGCCGAAGATGCAGGAACAGCTCAACAAGCTATCGCTGCTCACGCAGGACCTCGATCCCGCCGGCGTCACCAAATTCGTCGCCGACGAATACGGCTATTGGGCGCCGCTGGCGAAAGAGATCGGGCTAAGCGTGCAATGATGGAGGTTAGTGTGGCGGTTCAGAAGTCCGCAAAATCATTGCGGCGAGTCCGAATTGCGGACTTCTGAACCTAAGCCACACTAGAGTCAATGAGCTGCTAGTGCCCTTCGATTCCAAAGTTCGTATTGGAGGCCGCTGTGATACCGTACGAACTTCGGAATCGGGACACTAGCCGATGACTGTTTCACGCCGCTCGGTTCTCACCGCGCTGGGTGCGAGCGCGCTGTTGCCGCTACGCCTGGCGCAAGCGCAGGCACAAACTTATCCCAACCGCACCATCCGCATCATCGTGCCGTTCCCTGCGGGCGGACCGACCGACATCCTCTCGCGTGTGATCGCACAGAAGATGAGCGAGGACTGGGGCCAGCCGGTCGTCATTGAGAATCGGCCGGGCGCCGATACCGCGATCGGCGCGGTGCAGGTCGCGAAAGCGGCGCCCGACGGCTACATGCTGCTCGCCGCCATGGACACGACCCTGGTGATGAACCCGGCGACCAAGCGCAGCCTGCCCTACGACCCGTTCAAGGATTTCGCATCGGTCACGCTCGCGGCTAAGAACACCTCGCTGCTGACAGTGCGCGCCGACGGCGGGCCGAAGACGATTGCAGCGTTGATCGCGCGCGCGAAAGCATCCGGCAAGATGAACTACGGTGCCGGCATCATCACCACGCGGCTCGCGGGCTACATGTTCAACCGCGCCGCCGGCATCAATGTGCAACTCATTCCGTACAAGGGCAGCGCCGAGGTGGTGCAGGGCCTGCTCACCGGCGCGGTCGATTACATCATCGACGGCACCGCCTCGAGCCTGCCGCTGATCAAGGCCGGACAGTTCCGCCCGCTCGCCAAGCTCAACAGCCGTCCCCTGCCCTCGCTGCCTGACGTGCCACCTCTGTCGGAGGCTGCGGGAATGCCGGAGCTCGACGACATGTCGAGCTGGATCGCGCTGGTTGCGCCGGCCGGCACGCCACGCGCGATCATCGACAAGTTGCAAGGCAAGGTCGCCGCGATCTATGCGGACCGAAAGACATACGACAAACTCATCGAGGCCGGGATCAATCCGGTCTCCTCGACACCGGAAGAGTTTGACGCCTTCTTCCGCAAGGAAGCAGTGCGCTGGGCCGCAGCGTTCAAGGAAAGTGGAATCAAGTTCAACTGACGACCAAACTCTCCACCGTCATTCCGAAAGCGCGACCGGAATCCATAACCCCGGTGGGAGTTGTCGAACGGGCAATGGATTCCCGGCTCACCGCCTCGCGGTGCCCCGGAATGACAACAAAACATAGGGAGGCCGGTCATGCTGCGCGTGCTCCTGTTGGCGATCCTGTTGCTGCCCAGTTCGGCATTTTCCCAACCGTCGCAGAAGACCATCCGCATGATTGTCCCGTTTGCCCCCGGCGCATCTGCCGATGGGATCGCTCGCGCGGTCTCGATCGGGCTGGGCAAACGATCGGGCAAGACCGTCGTGGTCGAGAACATCACCGGTGCGGGCGGATCGCAGGGCTTGCTCACGCTGGCGAAGTCGCCGCCAGACGGCGACACCCTCGGCGTCGGTGCGACCGGCGCGTTGCTGATCAATCCGCATATCGCCGGCTCGAACGCACCCGACCTCCTGCGCGAGCTCATCCCCGTCGCAAAGCTGATCGAGGTCGGCATCGTTGTGGTGGCGAACCCGAAGGTCGGGCCCAAAAGCATCACCGACATGCTCGCGCGCGCGAAGGCAAACCCGCAAGGCCTGAGCTACGGCTCCACCGGCGTCAACACCGGCCAGCACCTCTCGATGGAGATGCTCAAGGCCGCGACCGGCGCCAATCTCGTGCACATCCCCTATCGCGGTAGTGCGCCGGCGATCGTCGATCTCGTGGCCGGCCAGATCCCGGTCGCGTCGGTGGACATTACCTCCGCCTATCCGCACATCGTCGCGGGCCGGGCGATCGCGCTCGGAATGGCCGAGACCCGGCGATCCCGCGCTGCACCAGAAATCCCGACCATTGGGGAATCCGGCGTCCTGGGTTTCGGCCGTGCGGGGGGCTTCATCGGCCTGTTCGCACCGGCCGGGACGCCCGCACCGGTGGTAAAGCGGATCTCGGCTGAAGTCGGCGAAATCGTCAACTCGCCCGACATCGCGGCCAATCTGAAAGCCTTGACCGTTTCGGCGGCCTATGAGGACCAGGCCACCTTCGCCAAATTCCTTGCCGTGGAAGCCGGGCGATGGAAACAGACCCTGCAATCGCTTAATCTGTCCAAATAGAGCCAACCCGCGCAGACCAAATCCCACCATCTCGCGGTCCGATCACAAGGGGCAAACCGCCCCCAGGGAGTAGCCATGTCCGACAAGCCGAAAGTCCTGATCTTTGCCCCGCGCGAGGAGCCGCCCGAAACCATCAAGGCCATCGAGGGGCTGGGCTGCGAGCTCGTCATCGGCAATCGCGACTGGCAACTGCCGCGCACGCAATACGAGGACGACGTGGCGGCGCATGCGCGCGACTGCGTGGCCCTGATGGGCACGTCGATGCGCCACACTCCGATCAGCCGGCGCGTGATGGAGGCGTCGCAGCGGCTGCGCGTCGTTGCGAAGTACACGGTCGGCGTCGACGACATCGACACCGAGGCCGCGACCGATCTCGGCATCATGGTCTGCCACGCGCCGACCGAGTCGAACTGCTTCGGCGTCGCCGAGACCACGGTCGCAATGATGCTCTCGCTGCTCAAGAAGCTCGCCGACCGCGATGCCGACGTGCGCGCGGGCAAATGGCGAACGGCGGATAATTTCGCTTATTACGTCGGGCAGCGCGCCTCCGACGGCTTCCGCGGCCAGACCATCGGTTTCGTCGGCTTCGGACGCATCGCCAGCCGCGTCGCGCAACTCTTGACGCCGTGGCGGGCACGCATAATTGCGTATGATCCTTATGTGCAGCCGTCCCACTTCCTGACGCATGGCGTGCAGTCGGTGAGCTACGAAACGCTGCTGCGCGAAGCCGACGTGGTGTCGTTCCACGTCGTGCTCACCAAGGAAACCCGTTACATGTTCGGCGAGGAGCAGATCAAGCTCATGAAGCCGCATGCGGTCGTGGTCAACACATCGCGCGGGAAGGTGATTGACGAGAAGGCGGTTGCGCGTGCGATCGACGAGGGCCGTCTGCGCGGCACTGCCATCGATGCGTTCGAAGAAGAACCGCTGCCGATGGATTCGCCGCTGCGCAAGCTCGGCAATCGCGCGCTGCTGTCGCCCCACTCCGCCTCCTACACCGAGGGCGGCGAGTTGCGTCAGGGCGTCGATTGGGCGACGCGCTCCGTCGTCACCGCCCTCAAGGGCGGCATTCCGGACAACGTCTACAACAAGGACGTCCTTCCTCTCTGGAAACAGCGATTCGGCGGAGCCTCGATCTCGAATCCGTAACCCATTAGGCGCCGGGGCAACGGCCGCCGGCGCGCTATGGCGAAACCCATCGACGGGGCGGTGCCTCGTCGTTGGCTCGCCCTTTCTACTGCACGCAGGCGGCACGTTGGCTTCGAGAACGCCGGGGGTTCCCACCAAGCGTGCTGGCAGGGATTTCTATTTCGTTTTGACGCGCTGCAGGATCTTCTGGCGAATCTGCGGATCGTTCTGCGCCACCTTAATGATCAAGTTGTATTCCTCGACCGAGAGTCCCTGATCGGTGACCGCCCTGGCCATCGCATCGTTGGCCTCACCGGTGATGCGCTCCTTCTCGCCGGGAGGCGCCGAGGTTAACTTCTCCTGATAACTCTGCTTGATGGTACTCACCTGCTCCACAGCGGCGGCCGCAGCATCGAGCTTCTGGTCGGGAATGTTCGACGGCTGCGCTTGAGTTTGCGCGTTCGGGGCCGGCGTCTGAGCATTGGCCAAAGGAACGGACGCAATCCACGCAGCGGAAAGAACCGCGGCGGCGAGCGGCCGCGCCCATATTCGCAAAACCTGCATATCTTTCTCCTTCATGCGATTACAGCGCTCGGTTGAGGGATGGTTCACCAGACGGGAACAACACCTGCGCGATGCCGTTCCAGCCGCGTCACGCAACGCAGACATGTCAAGAATTGAGAGAACATGTGGACAAAATATGAAGTGACAGCGCTCGCAATGCGATGACACCGCAGCGAGACAGTGACACGTTCACTGCCTCCCTGCGGCGATCAGAGCCGCAGCGCCATACCGGCGCCGTATGCGCATCTCTCCGGCGCGATCGCGATCGGTGCTCCGTCTCGAAGTCGGTGCTCCGTCTCGAAGACGACGACAACGTCGGTCAGTTCGGGCCTGTGAGCGAGCCGACGGAATCCCCTCAAACGGCAGGGCGCGAAGTAGCCCCTTGATTGTGGAGTCGCGCCTTAAGCGCTCCGGATACTGTCTGAACTGCTACTCGCGACTGACGCTACTTACGTTTCGGAATGGCATCGTCGCCGCTGCCTTCGCCCTGCCAGGGTGCTGCGGCGGGGCGACGATACCCCTTGCCCGTCGTGCCGGTGCCCTGACTCTGGGTGCCGCCCGGGCGCGCAGGCTGTGTCGATGTCGCGCCAGAATCCGTGGGCTGGCCGTACGATCCTTCTCGCCGGCCGGTGCGCCGCTTGGCTGCGCTGCTGCGGCCACCGTTCCTGCCAGCATGCCTGCAGCAATGGTTAGAACGAACTCGCTCCTCATTTTGCGTCCTCTCGGTTGCCGCCCCGTGCCAACCGGATGCGCTGGTATCTGAGTGAAACCAATGGTGAGGCGGAGCTAGGTTCCGGGCGGGCTCCGGACAAATCTTTCACAAATTCGACCGCCACTGCGGACCAGCATCCAACGCATGCCTTTTCTGAGGCTCATACGGTCAACGTGACGAGTCAACGCCGCTTTTGGCCCTCAACGGCAAGGCCCCTTTGAAAAGGGGTAGGATTTCGGACAGAATTACGGACAAAATCCAATAAATTTCAAAAAATCGCTAACGAAGCCATGCGCAATTTGCGTATCTGGAACTCCTCTTTAGCTGTTTTGCATCGCAATATGCACGCTTATGTAGTGATCACATTGATCCGGCTTCGGCCATTGCACGGGAAGGTTCCGAATGATGTTTCTAGCAATTGTCCACTTTATCCAGACCTGGAAGAGCTACAATTCTGCCTTGCGCGAGCTGAGCCTGCTCAGCGACCGCGAGCTGGCCGATGTTGGCATCAACCGCTCCGACATCCCGCGGGTCGCCTGGGATCAAGCCACCCGCTGACGTTCAAACGTCCACCACCCGCTTGACGCCCGCCGTACGCGGGCGTCTTCGTTTGCCGCGCCTGCGTTGCTGACACTGGGCGCCGAGCCTATTTTGCGGGGGATGACGAGACTGAAACCTGTCCATGTCGTCGGCGGTGGCCTCGCAGGCTCGGAGGCGGCGTGGCAGATCGCGTCGCGCGGCGTGCCGGTGATCCTGCACGAGATGCGGCCGGTGTGCGCGACCGCCGTACACAAGAGCAGCCACCTTGCGGAGCTCGTCTGCTCCAACTCGTTCCGCTCCGACGATCACGAGCACAACGCCGTCGGTCTCCTGCACGAGGAGATGCGCCGGCTCGGTTCGTTCGTGATGCGCGCCGCCGATGCCAATCAGGTGCCGGCGGGCGGCGCGCTTGCGGTCGACCGCGACGGATTTTCCGCCGCGATCACGACGGCGCTTGAATCGCACCCGCTGGTCACGATCATACGCGGAGAGATCGCAGGGCTTCCGCCCTCAGAATGGGACAGCGTCATCATCGCCACCGGGCCGCTGACCTCACCGGCCCTCGCGGAGGCCATCCGGCAACGCACCGGCGCGGACGCACTTGCCTTTTTCGACGCGATCGCGCCAATCGTGCACCGCGATTCCATCGATCTCGGAGTCTCCTGGTTTCAGTCGCGCTACGACAAGGAAGGTCCCTGTGGCTCCGGTGCCGACTACATCAACTGCCCGCTCACACGGGAGCAATACGACGCCTTCGTCGATGCCCTGATCGCGGGCGACAAGGCCGCCTTCCATGAATGGGAGGGCACGCCCTATTTCGACGGTTGCCTGCCGATCGAGGTGATGGCCGAGCGCGGACGCGAGACGTTGCGCCACGGCCCGATGAAGCCGTTCGGTCTCACCAATCCACACGCGCTGCAGGTCAAGCCCTACGCGATCGTGCAACTGCGCCAGGACAACCGGCTGGGGACACTGTTCAACATGGTGGGTTTCCAGACCAAGCTGCGGCACGGCGAGCAGACGCGTATTTTCCGCACCATCCCGGGCCTGGAGAAGGCCGAGTTCGCCCGGCTCGGCGGCCTGCACCGCAACACCTATCTCAATTCGCCGCAACTGCTCGACGAGAGACTGCGCCTCAATTCCGAGCCGCGCCTGCGCTTCGCCGGACAGATCACCGGCTGCGAAGGCTATGTGGAATCCGCCGCGATGGGGCTGATGGCCGGCCGGTTCGCGGCCGCGGAACGGCTTGGCGAACGCGTGCTGCCGCCACCGCCAACCACGGCCCATGGCGCCTTGCTCGGCCATATCACCGGCGGGCACGTCGAAACCATTGATGCCGGTCCGCGCTCCTATCAGCCGATGAACGTGAATTTCGGCTTGTTCCCGCCCCTGACGCAGGCTCACGACAGGGGCGAGGACGGCAAGCGACTGCGGGGCACAACGAAGGCGCTGGCGAAGAAACGCGTGCTTTGCCAGCGGGCGCTCAACGATCTCACGCAATGGGCGGCAACGGGATATCCGTCAATTGCCGCGGAGTGACGATCAGCACGAGCCGGTTGCTCGGTGCCCACCCTCCCCCTCCCGGGAACCGTAACGGCGTTTGCCGCTCGCCCCTGCGTATATGTTGCTCAGCGGTCAACAATCCGTCGGGGATGACGCGCGGCCCGCCACAACAACCATTGCCGCCGCCATAGCGGGAGCGGGCTCGGTGAGAACGGATCAACGTCGCGCTCTTGCCGTTTGAGCATCGGGGCGGCCAGCGCGGCGGGCAGGAACGCCGGGACGAGGACCTGCGGAATGTCGGCGATCGTAAGCTGGGATAGATGACGGCGCGCCACGTCACGCAGTTCCGCCAGCGCCACCTTGAGACCGGGCGTCCCATTGCGGGCGAACACATTGTCAGGCCGGGCGCCGTGACGCTCGATCAGGTCGAGCGGGATATAGAGTTGACGGCTTGCAGCATGGAGAGGGAGTGCCGTGAGAAGCCCCGCGATGGCGTAGGCTATTCCGGCATGCCGGGCGGGTTCGGCGACACCTGTTTCCTGACCGTCGTTGATGATCTGCGCTGCGAGCGTCATCAGCGCCGATGAGGTCTTGTCGGCATAGGCCTCAAGCTCGCTCAACGACCCCATCGGATCGTCGTAAAGATCGAAGCTACGCGCCTCGATCATCTCCAGTAAGACATCGACCGGCAGCCGATAGCGCGCGACAGTGGTGATGAGCGCCGACGCGACCGGGCCCGCCTCCCCCGTACGAAGCCCGCCAAGCACGTCGCGCCACCATTGCAGCCTGATCTCGCCCGGCATCGGCTCGCGCGCGAGCTCCCGCACGCGCGCAAGCTCGATATTGAACGCATAAAGCGCATAGAGCGAGCGGCGATGCTGCCTCGGCGCGAACAACGCCGCCACGAAGCGATCCTTGTCGCCCTCGCGTACCAGAGTTTCGCAATAGTCGAAGTCGTCCGGCATGTCGCTAGTGTCCCGGTTCCGACGCTTGTATCACCTTGCCGCACACGCGTTTACAAGCGTCGGAACCAAAGGGACACTAGAACTCGTTGGTGCTAGTGCGGTTTTGGATTTGACGTTCGTACTACGAACTCGCAGCAACACTGGTACGAACGTCAAATCCACCGCACTAGTCCTGCAATTCCAAAATTCGAATCCTATGGGCGTCATTCCGGGGCGAGGCCGAAGGCCGAGAGCCCGGAATCCATAACCCCAGTCCGTGGTTATGGATTCCGGGCTCCCTCGCTACGCTCCGGCCCCGGAATGAC
>WHTP01000168.1 GCA_009377695.1 Hyphomicrobiales bacterium
AGCCCATCCAGCGCCTCGACAAGCCGCCCGAAGCGAAACCGTCAAAACCAAAGCCGCAACATAACCCAGGTCAACTGGAGTTCTGCTATGCCTGAGTTCCCCGGACACTCCTGCGCTTGCGCGGGAATGAGCGGAGGATAAAGCGAGGCTAGTCGCCCCGCTCAGCGCGGCGTCGGCGACATGATCACGCCATTGGACGTGAGCACGACCCAGCGGCGGTCCTGCCGGCGGATCGACTCGATACGCCCGACCCCGGGCACGATGTCGCCGGCCTCGATTTCAATCGCGCCGGCACGGCCCTGGATGACGGCTACGCCGCGGCTGGCATGGCGCACCGTCCAGCCTTCGATGACACGCCGACGCGGCGGTTCGCTCGCAGGCGTTGCCGCAGCCGGCTGCGGCCGGACCGATCCCGTGACGTCGCCCTGCGCCTGCGCGCGCTTCTCCAGGCGATCGATCGCCTCCATTGCCAGCTTGAGCTGCGCCGCCGGCGCCGCCTGCACGCGGTCGACGCGCTCGAGCCGCTCCGTGAACTTGGCGAGTTGCGCGCTGGTATTGCGGTTGCTGCTCTCGACGCTCGACTTGATCGCGGTGATGTCCGTCCGCAGGCTTGCGATCGAATCGCGCAGCGACGTCAGATCGACGGTTGCGCCGGACGCATCGGCGGCTGCCTGCGGCGGCGCGAACACCGCGGTACCGAGCGCACCCGCCATGGCGCCGA
The DNA here is from genome assembly GCA_009377695.1 of Hyphomicrobiales bacterium. Lineage (GTDB taxonomy): Bacteria > Pseudomonadota > Alphaproteobacteria > Rhizobiales > Xanthobacteraceae > VAZQ01. The sequence continues at coordinate 722 of WHTP01000168.1, forward strand.
GAGCGCCGGCAAACGCCACCGAGGCGGCCAGCATCGCAAAGCGGCTGGAGCGCGCCTCGTCGGCGACGATCTCAGTTGCCGGCGGTACGGGCGACGCGGCGACAGGTTCCTCCAGCGGCGCGCTTGATCCCTTGGGCAATTCCTTGGGCAATTCCTTGGGCAATTCCTTGGACGAATCCTTGGACGAATCCTTGGACGAATCCTTGGACGATTCGTTGGCGGAACCCGCCGGCTTCATGGCCGCGGCCATTTTCATCGCCGCCTCGATCGGCTTCGGCATCTCGATGATTTTCGGCATGTCGATCATCCTCGGGATGTCGGCGGGCCTCGGCGCTTCGATCGCTGCCGGCTCCGGCAACAAGAGGCTGATCTGCTGTTCGGACGATGCGGTCGAGGCTTCAGAATCGGCCGATGCAGGCGCTTCCGCGGCATCAACGTCCTTAGGCGTAGTCATTTGGGGGTTCCTCATTCGTGGTTGACGAATTGGAAACCACCTCGGTTAGCAAACTCTTACGAAACCGAATCCAAACACGCGGCCCGCGCCCAACCTGGCAATAACCTTGCTATCGGGTTAACGGAGCGCGCCCCCGATACCTGACTGCACCAAGGCTGTGCCGATGAGGTCACACACCGAGATAGCGATGCTGAAGGTCGGGCGCAGCGGCAAGCGCTGCAGACGTCCCACTCCACACGACCCTGCCGCGCTCGATCAGATAATGGCGGTCGGCAATGCGGGTCAGCGTCGCGACGTTCTTGTCGATCAACAGGATCGACTGGCCCTGCGCCTTCAACCGGCTCAAGCATTGCCAGATCTCCGCGCGCATCAGTGGCGCGAGGCCCTCGGTCGCTTCGTCGAGCACAAGCAGCCGCGGATTGGTCATCAGCGCGCGGCCGATCGCCAGCATCTGCTGCTCGCCGCCCGACAACTGATGTCCCATATTGTCGAGACGCTCGGCCAATCGCGGGAACAGCGACAAAATCTTATCGAGCGTCCAGGGCTCGGGTGCAGCGCCGCGATTGGCGGCGGTCGCGACGAGATTTTCGCGCACGGTGAGGTTGGGGAATACCTGGCGACCTTCCGGCACCAGCCCGATCCCGAGCTTGCCGATGCGGTAGGACGGCAGGGCACGGATATCCTCGCCGGCGAACCGGATCGATCCGGCGATCGCCGGCGTGAGACCCATGATCGAGCGCACGGTCGTGGTCTTGCCCATGCCGTTGCGGCCCATCAGCGTCACCATCTCGCCGGCCGCGATGGCGAGCGAGATCCCGAACAGGACCTGGCTGCGTCCGTAGCAGGTCTCGACCCCATCAAGCTGCAGCAGCCCGTCAAGCATGACCGTCCCCCGAGGCTCCCGCTTGGTCGTCCTGCTCGCCGAGGTAAGCCTTGCGCACGTGCTCGTCGGCGCGGATCGCCGCCGGTCCGCCGGAGGCGATGACACGGCCGTACACCAAAACGCTGATGCGGTCGGCGAGCGCGAACACCGCGTCCATGTCGTGCTCGACCAGGAGGATCGTCAGCTCACGCTTGAGCTCGCGCAGCAGCGCGATCATGCGCACGGATTCCTCGGGTCCCATCCCCGCCATCGGCTCGTCGAGCAGCAGCATGCGCGGCCGCGTCGCAAGCGCCATGGCGATCTCGAGCTGCCGGTGCTCGCCGTGGCTCATATTCGAGACAATGACCTTCTCGCGGGCGGCCAAGCCGACGCGCGCGAGCATGTCCCGCGCCGGCGCGCGCAACGCCGCGTCGCTGCGGGCGTCGCGCCAGAAATGGAACGAATGCCCGCTATGCGCCTGCACCGCGAGCGCGACATTGTCGAGCGCCGTGAAATCGTTGAACAGCGACGTGATCTGGAACGAGCGGGCGAGCCCGCGTTGGCTGCGCTTGTAGGCGGGCAACGCCGTGATGTCGTCGCCGGCGAAGCGGATGCGACCGGCATCGGGGTGAATTTCGCCGGTGAGCTGACCGATGAGCGTGGTCTTGCCGGCGCCGTTCGGCCCGATGATGGCGTGCAGCTCGCCGGCGGGGATGGCCAAATCGATGCCGTCGGATGCGGTCACACCGCCGAAGCGCTTGGTCAGATCATCGATGGCAAGAAGCGGATCAGTCACGGCGCATGCTCTCCAGCAATCCATTGATGCCGCCGCGCGCGAACAGCACCACCAGCAGAAACAACGGCCCCAGCACGATCTGCCAGTATTCCGCGGCACGTGAGGCCGCCGCTCCGACGAACGGCGTCGCCACGAGCTCAATCAAGAGCGGCAGCGTTTCCTCCAGCACCAGCAAGGTGACCGCACCGATCAGCGGACCGAAGGTCGACGCCATGCCGCCCAGCACGACCATGACAATGAGATCGCCCGAGCGCGTCCAGTGCATCATCGCCGGGCTGACGAACTCGGTTTGATTGGCGAGCAGCGCACCGGCCAGCCCGCAGATGACGCCGGCGATGACGAAGCAGGCCAGGCGATAGCGATAGGTCGGGAAGCCGATCGCCTGCATGCGGCGATCGTTCGAGCGAGCGCCCTGGATTGCCATGCCGAAACGCGAGTTTACGATGCGCCAGATCAAGTAGATGCTCACGAGCAGCAGGACAAGGCACCAATAGTAAAATTGCGTCCGGTTTGAGAGATTGATGGGATCGATGAACTGGCTGCGCTGATAGATCTGCAGCCCGTCGTCACCGCCGTAGCGGTCGAGACCGACGCCGAAGTAGTAGACGAGCTGCGCGAAGGCGAGCGTGATCATGATGAAATAGAGCCCGCGCGTACGCAGGCTCAGCGCTCCGACGCCGAGCGCGAACAAGGCGGAGGCGGCGATGGCGACCGGCCATTGGATGAAGCCGGAGCCGACGCCTTCATACGCAAAGATGCCGATGGCATAGCCGCCGATTCCGAGGTAGGCGGCGTGACCGAAGCTCACCATGCCGCCATAGCCGAGGATGAGATTGAGGCTGGTCGCCGCCATCGCCAGGATCAGGATGCGCGTGAACAGCGTCATCAGGAAGCCATCGCCGGTGATCGCAACATAGACCGGCACCAGCGCCAGGAAGATGAGCAGCGCGGCGACCACCACGTTGCGCGGCGTAACGAAGCCCTTCATTTGCCGGAAACCTGGAACAGACCCTGCGGCCGCACCACCAGCACGATCGCCATCACCAAGTAGATCATCATCGACGAGATCGCGGGCGTAACCGCCGAGGCGGTGCGGTAGCTCAGGAACAGCCGCAGCAGGTCGGGCAGGAACGCGCGGCCGATCGTATCGATCAGCCCGACCAGCAGCGCGGCGACGAACGCGCCGCGGATCGAGCCGATGCCGCCAATGATGATGATCACGAATGCGAGGATCAGGATATTCTCGCCCATGCCGATCTGGACCGTCAGGATCGGCGCCTGCATCAGCCCGGCCAGCCCCGCGAGCGCGGCGCCGAGCCCGAATACCAGCGTGTAGAGCAGCTTGATGTTGACACCCAGCGCGCCCGCCATTTCGCGGTTGGAGGCGCCGGCACGGATCAGCATGCCGAGCCGCGTGCGCATCACGAGGATGTAGAGGAATAGCGCGACCGCGAGCGCGGTGACGATGATGGCGATGCGGTAGGTCGGATATTGCAGGCCCGGCAGGATCGGCACCGAGGTCTTGAGCCAGTCCGGCAGCGGCACCCGCAAGCCGGCCGGCCCCCAGACGATCCGGACAAGCTCGTTGAAGAACAGGATCAGCCCGAAGGTACCGAGCACCTGATCCAGATGATCGCGCCCGTAGAGCGGCCGGATCGCGATCACTTCGAGCAGCATGCCGACCAGCAGCGTGGCGCCGACCGCGAGCACGGCGCCGGCGACGAAGCTTCCGGTCCAGGCCACGAAGGTCGCGGCGAAATAGGCGCCGATCATGTACAGCGAACCATGTGCGAGGTTCACCATATCCATGATGCCGAAGATCAGCGTCAGGCCCGCTGCCACCAGAAACAACAGCAGGCCGAGCTGCAGGCCGTTAAGGCACTGTTCGATAAAGAGCAGCACCGAGATCCCCCGCTGTCTTTAGAGCGCATCCCGATCAGGCGGAATCGGAATGCGCGCTCGATAGTGTGGTGACGCATCGAAATGCAACGCAGCAAACGTGCCATCTTACCGAATGCCCCGCTTCCGCGGGGCATGACAGTCTGTCGCGCGGTTGAAGCGGCGCGCTCACCACTTCATCGGGCACGCTTTGGCGTAACGATCCTGGCTGTTCTCGACGATCGTCGACACCGTCTTCAGCGTTAGATTTCCCTCCGGATCCTTGACCACGTCCTGCAGATAGAAATTCTGGATCGGGAAGTGATTGTTCCCGTATTTGTACGGGCCGCGCACCGACGCATAGTCGGCCTTGCGCATTGCGTTGCGCAAGCCGTCCTTGTCGGCGAGATTGCCGTTCACCGCCGTCACCGCGCTGTTGATGAGATTGACCGCGTCATAGGACTGCGCGCCGTAGAACGACGGATAGGTCTTGTGCCGGGCGCGGAAGTCCGCGACGAACTTCTTGTTGGCGTCGTTCGGCAGGTCGTTGACCCACTGCTGGGCGCCAGGCACGCCGAGCGCCAGTTCCTTCTGCAGCGGCAGCGACAGCGAGTCGATCGTGAACGCCGTGTAGAGCGGAATTTTCCCACGCAGTCCCGATTGCGCATATTGATTGAGGAACTGCACGCCGGCCGCGCCCGGATAAAACACGAACACCGCCTCCGGATTGGTATTGCGCACCTTGGTCAGCTCGGTCGAGAAGTCGAGTTGATCGGGCCAGCGGGTGAGATCCTCGCCGACGATCTTGCCTTTATAGGTGGAGGCGACGCCGCCCAGCATGTCCTTGCCCGCGGCGTAGTTGGGACCGATCAGATAGAGCGTCTTGACGCCCTTCTGGTTCATGTACAGGCCCATGGCCTGCGGCGTCTGATCGTTCTGCCACGAGGTCGAGAAGAAGAACGGCGAGCACAGTTTGCCGGCGATCTGATGCGGACCGGCATTGGCGCTGATCAGGAAGGTCTGCGAATCCACCACCGGCTTCAGCGACGCCAGCAGCACGTTCGACCAGATGTAACCAACGACGAAATTGACGCGGTCGGACTGGATCAGCTTCTCGGTCTTCTGCCGCCCGACGTCGGGCCTGATCTCGTCGTTTTCATAAATCACCTCGACCGGAAGGCCGCCCATCTTGCGTCCGATGTGATCGAGCGCAAGCTCGAACGCATTGCGCATGTCGTTCCCGATCACGGCAGTCGGACCGCTGAACGTGCTGATGAAGCCGATCTTGACGCTCTTCTCCTGGGCAGGCGCAAGCGCAGGCATTGCCGCAAGCACGATAAGCGCGGCAGTCGCAAGAAGCAGTTTTCTCACTACACATCTCCCCTGGAAGGCAATATTGCCAGCGATCTTAATGGATCGCCCAGCAGGCAAAAAGGCCTTCCGGGCCGCTACCTTCGTTGAATCAGGCACCTGGAAGGAGATTTGGCCGTGGTCGCGAAATCGCGAAAGAGTCGCGCGCTGGCCGACAAGTAACGACCTTCCATCCATGCCACACCGATGGGGCGCCGCGCGACCGGCTCGACGATCCTGAGGCTTGCCACATCGGCGTATCCGCACGCCTCCGGCGGGACCATGGCGACCCCGAAGCCCGCTGCGACAAAGCCGGGCACGCTGCTGGAGTCGTCGGCCTCGAAGCTGATCTCCGGCGAGAAACCCGCGGCTTTGCAAAATTCGTCGGTCATGCGGCGTATGGCGTGCCCTTGCTTGAATGACACGAACCGCTCGTTGGCCACGTCGCGCAACCGCGCCTGCCGACGGCGGGCAAGCCGATGGTTGCGCGGGACAATGAGAACGAATTGCTGATCACCGACGTGGGTCCAGCCAAATGCGGCATGGCCTGGAGGGACCGCGACAAAGATGAGGTCCAGCTCTCCTCGTTCGAGCTGCGATTCGATTGCGGTGCTGTTGTTTTGGACGAAAGCAAAACGCACCGCCGGGTGGATGAGGCTGAAGCGGCGGACCAGTTCCGGAATGTATCGCGCGCCGAGCGTGCGAAGGAATCCGAGCGATACAGCCCCCCGGTCCGCTGCTTTGAAATCCGCGAGCTCGCGGCGGCCATTGTCAATTTCGCCAAGCGCGCGTTCCACCCGGGACAAGAAAAGCTCGCCGGGCTTTGTCAGACGGATAGAACGGCCCGCGCGCCGGAACAATTGCACGCCGAGATCGGACTGAAGTCTCGCGAGCGAGCGGCTCAACGCTGGCTGGCTCGTGCCGAGTTGCTCGGCTGCGCGCGTGACGTGCTGCAACCGTCCGGCAACGCGGAAACATTCGAGCAGGTGCCAATCCGTTCTGTCCACCAAGAGGCCCTTTAACCCATACACTTGCGATATGTATCCAGTATAAATCAGTATTGGACAACATAAATAGCCCGGCGCTAGCCTCACGCCTGTCGGTGCCGGGATTCGTTGGCGTCAAAAAGCCGCGCCGAGACTGGAATTGCGCGCTATTGGCTCGCTCCGGACCCGGACCTACAACATCGGCCATTCCCCATGTGGCCTGAACCCCTCGGAACAGGACGACCGCCATGCATGAAGTCGGCGATAAGACCCATTGGCACGAACCGAGCGGCATCGACCGGGCCGGCTTCGGCAAATTCGGCCGTCCCAAGACGCCATACGACCTGTTCATGGAGTCGGAGGGCGTCCCGATCTTCCGCGACGTGGGGCTGAAGACCGTGCTCGATATGCCGATGAAGCCCTGGAAGCGCCTGGGCGGCAAGGGCACCTACATCCAGCTTTACGGCACCGAAGGGAAATGGGGCTGCTACGTCGTCGAGATTCCAGGCGCCGGTGCACTCAATCCTGAAAAGCATATCTACGAGGAGATCTATCTGGTCGCCGAGGGCCGCGGCACGACCGAGGTGTGGCTTGAGGGCGAGAGCAAGAAACACGTGTTCGAGTGGCAGAAGGGCTCGCTGTTCTCGATCCCGGTCAATGCGATGCACCGGCTCGTCAATGCCAGCTCCTCGCCCGCGGTGCTGATCGCCGGCACGACGGCGCCGAACCTGATGAACCTCATCAATAACACCGATTTCGTCTTCAATGCGCCGTACCAGTTCAAGGACCGTTTCTCGGGCGCCGATGACTTCTACAAATACAAGGACGACATCGAGCCCGATCCGGTGCGCGGCCTCGCCATGCGGCGCACCAACTTCGTGCCCGATGTCATTAATTGCGACCTGCCGCTCGATAATCGCCGCTCGGTCGGATGGCGCCGTGTCGAGCCGTTCATGACCGGGAATACGTTCTACCTGTGGATCGGCCAGCACGAGGTTGGCCGCTATTCCAAGGCGCATGCCCACACCTCGGCGGCCGTGCTGATCTGCCTGAAAGGCAACGGCTACACCTATACCTGGCCCGAGCGAAACGGCGTCACCCCCTGGAAGGACGGCAAGGCCGACGAGGTCAAGCGGGTGGACTATTCCCAGTTCGGCATGGTGTCGGCCGCCCCGGGCGGCGCACGCTGGTATCACCAGCACTTCAATGCGTCCAAGGAGGGCTTCCGTCTGACGGCCTGGTTTGGTCCCCACAATCCTGGACGCGAGCCTGGCCCGCCCGGCGAGAAGCACACCGACTACACCGCCATGGACATCCCGGAAGGCGGCTCCGCAATCCCCTACTACATGGAGGATCCGTACCTGCGCGAAGAATTTGCTGCCAAGCTCAAGGCAGAAGGCGCACAGAACCGGATGGAGCCCGATTTCTACAAGAAGGGCACCGTGGTGCCGAAGTTCGTGGGCGCGTGATTGGTGGCGCGTTTTCTCCATCATCTCGTATGCCCGGGTCATGCCACGGGCGCTTACCCTCTCCCCTTGAGGGAGAGGGTGCCGAGTGAGCGAAGCGAACGAGGCGGGTGAGGGGTTTCTTGTTGAGCTCATTCTGCAAAAATGCCCCTCACCCGGCTTGCTTCGCTCGCCACCCTCTCCCTCAAGGGGCGAGGGTAAGCGAGTTCGCAGCACGAACAGCGATCAGCAACAGGCGCGAAGATGTCTGACGAAGCCCAGGGCGGCCGCGTTTTCTTCTCCAGCACAGGGCGGTCGCTGGTCGACGAGGATGAGATCGTCGTCCTCAGCGTCGGCGTCGACATCGGCTCGTCGACATCGCACCTCGTGTTCTCGCGCATTGTGCTCGAGCGGCTCGACAGTCGCTACGTCGTCACCACCCGCGAGACCTTCCACGAGTCCGACATCCTGCTCACGCCATACTCAGCCGGCGAGACGATCGATGCCGAGGCGCTCGGCGCTTTCATCGAGAAGCAGTACACCGACGCCAAGATCGATCCCGACGAGATCGACACCGGCGCGCTGATCCTGACCGGCGTCGCGGTGCGGCGAAGCAACGCGCGCGCGATCGGCGAATTGTTCGCGCGACAGGCCGGCAAGATGGTCGCGGTGAGCGCCGGCGACAGCCTTGAGACCGTGATGGCGGCTTACGGCTCGGGCGCGGCGGCACGCTCGATCCGCGACAACGTCACTGTGATGAACGTCGACATCGGCGGCGGCACCTCGAAGATCGCGGTCTGTGCCGAAGGCAAGGTCGTCGACCTCACCGCGGTCGATGTCGGCGCGCGGCTGGTCTGCGTCGACGATGACGGCCGGATCGCACGCATCGAGGAAGCCGGACGACGCTTTGCCGCCGAGCTTGGCATCAAGCTCGAGATCGGCGCGCCGCTGCCACAGGATGCGGCGCGCGCGCTCGCCGCCCGCATGGCGGACCGTCTGTTCGAGGCGATGAAGGGCGGCGCGCCGTCGATCGACGGATCAGGGCTGTGCCGGCTCGATCCGCTCAAGCCCGGCCGCGCCATTACCGAGGTGACGTTCTCCGGCGGCGTGTCCGAATACATCTACGGCCGCGACGCGCAGTCCTACGGCGACCTCGGCATGCTGCTGGCCAAAGAGATACGCGCCCGCCTCGACGGCTGGGGACCAACGCTCGAACGCTCGAATGAAGGCATCCGCGCCACCGTCATCGGCGCCTCGCAATACACCACGCAGGTCTCGGGCAGCACGATCTATGTCGCGCCGATGGAGACGCTGCCGCTGCGCAACGTGCCCGTCATCGCGCCGACCATGGCGCTCGACGGTGAGGTCATCGACACGGCGGAGGTTTCTGCGGCAATCAAAGGCGTGCTCCGGCGGCTCGATCTTGGCGAGGGCGATACGCCGGTTGCCGTGTTCGTGCCCTGGCGCGGATCGGCGACATTCCAGCGGCTCGATGCCTTCTGCAAGGGCGCCGTCGACGGTCTCGCCGACGTACTGGCGAAGGGCCATCCGATCGTGCTGGCCGGTGATGGCGACGTCGGTGGCCTGCTTGGCATCCACCTGCGTGAAGAAATGAAAATCGGCAGCGGCATCGTCTCGATCGATGGCCTCGAGCTCAAGGATTTCGACTACATCGACATCGGCACCATGCTGCCGGCGTCCGGCGCCGTGCCGGTCGTCATCAAGTCGCTGATCTTCCCGACCTCCGCCGCCACCGGCACGGAATGGCAGCCGGCGCCGCGTGCGGTCGGCGAAGCCGCAGCGGCCGGCTGAGCGCGCCAGCCAGTGGTCCAATTCTAACATTCGCATTCGATTTCCGCAGACGACTTTGCGCTCGCAACCCAGCCGCGAGGCATGGTGAACGTCTGAACCGCCACACTAGCCCATCTTTCACGATTCGCGGCGATTTGCTCGTTTTTCGGGGTGCGAAGGGGGCAAAAACCGAGTCGGATCAATGGCGAGTTTGCGAGATCGGCGTGTAGTGTAGACCTACTATCTTTCGGCCTTGGGGCGACGC
>WHTP01000145.1 GCA_009377695.1 Hyphomicrobiales bacterium
ACGGATCGGCGGGACAGCTTCATGGATGCTCCAAACGATCGGGTTAGGACACCGTTCGCACGGATTATGTCCGAAATCCGCTGCCCCGCCCACTTAACGAATGGCAAGGCTACGTCCACCCAGCATCACAAATAGGTGGCCGGCATTCCGTCCGCCAGCATTCTGCCCCCCGCGACCAAGCACGCCGGCCATCGCGGATGTCGGGGCAAGCTTACGAAGTTGTCACTTAGGCTGATTGTCGGCTGGCCCTTGAGCGGGCGCTTGTTCACCGGGCTTGTCGCCGGCCTGCGCCTGGGCTGCCGCCTTCAAGTCCTTCGGATTGTCGGACTTGCTGTTCAGGAACAGGATCAGGTCGGCGCGCTCGCTCGCGCGGTTGATACCGGCAAATGTCATGCTGGTGCCCGGAATGTAGGCTCTCGGGTTCTTCACGAAGTCGCTGATCTCCTGAGCCGTCCACGCCCCTTTCGCTGCTTTCTTGAACGCGGCGGAATAGTTGAAGCCAGGCTCGGTTCCTTTTTCGCGGCCGATCACACCGTAAAGATTGGGGCCGACCATGTTTCGGCCACCTTTATCGAAGGTATGACATGCGATGCATTTATTGTGGGATACCTCGCCGCGCTTCACATCGGCCTTGGCCAAGAGCTCCGCGATCGGCGGATCCTTCTGAGCCGGCGCGCTCTTCTGCTCGCCGTCTCCAGCGGGCTTCTCCGGCACCGCGATCTCGTAACCGGGCTTCTCGGGCGTCGCAGGATGAAAAATTGCATTGGCCGCGATGTTGAGCGACAACACGCCGAGGCAGGTGCCCAGGACGGCGCCCATGATCTTGTTGAGTTCAAACGAGTCCATCGCGTCCAGGCTCCAAACGCGGCAAGGGAATGTCGCAGCGACCGTGCGGCGGCGGATGGATAACCCGGTTGCCTGGCTTCTGGCAACCCGTATAACCGCCTAACCCACGTCGGTTTTTGGCGGTTTTCAGCCGCATCACGGCGCCATCCATGATCGAATTGAGGCTCGGCTTTCGACCCCATGGCTCATGCGGAGGCCATCACCATCATACCCGCCCGGATAGCCTCCACCAGGCTGCCGGGCAAGCCGCTGGCTGACATCGCCGGCACGCCGATGATCGTGCGCGTGCTGCGGCGCGCGGAGGCCGCCGGGACCGGTCCGGTCGTGGTCGCCACCGATTCCGAGGCGATCTTCGCCTGCGTCGAGAAGGCCGGCGGACGTGCCATCATGACGCGTGCCGACCACGAGTCGGGCTCGGACCGCATTTTCGAGGCGCTCGCGAGCGCCGATCCGGAGGGCCGCTGCTCCATCGTGCTGAATGTGCAGGGCGACCTCCCGACAATCGATGCCGCAGACATCCGCGCCGCGGTTGCTCCACTTGCCGACCCTGCGGTGGATATCGCCACGCTGGCGGCCGAGATCGTGCGGGCCGAGGAGCGAAACAACCCGAACGTGGTCAAGGTCATCGGCTCGACGCTGTCGCCCAAGCGCCTCCGGGCGCTGTATTTCACCCGCGCGACCGCGCCGGCGGGCGATGGCCCGCTCTATCACCACATCGGGCTCTATGCCTATCGCCGGGCGGCGCTGGCGCGTTTCGTGACACTGCCGCCCTCGCCGCTGGAATTGCGCGAGAGGCTTGAGCAGTTACGCGCGCTCGAGGCCGGGATGCGGATCGACGTTTCGATCGTCGGCGGCGTGCCGCTCGGCGTCGATACGCCCGAGGACCTTGAACGGGTGCGCGAGCTTCTGTCCGGAACCTAGATGCAGACGTCTGAACTGCCACGCTAGTTGACGAGGGGTCCGCCGGACGGCTACCGAACTGTCATGATTAATCCCAAGCGCGTAGCATTCCAGGGCGAGCCGGGCGCGAATTCCCACCTCGCGATCACCGACGTGTATCCGAACGTGGAAGCCTTGCCGTGCGCGACCTTCGAGGACGCGTTCACGGCGATTGCGTCCGGAGACGCCGATCTCGGCATGATCCCGATCGAGAACTCGGTCGCCGGACGCGTCGCCGACATCCATCACCTGATGCCCTATTCCGGTCTGCACATCATCGCCGAGCACTTCATGCCGGTGCGCCACCAGTTGCTAGCCATCAAGGGCGCGACCCTGACCGACATCAAGATGGTCGAGAGCCACGTGCATGCGCTCGGGCAGTGTCGCAAGGTGATCCGGCAGCTCGGCATCAAGCCGATCGTCACCGCCGACACCGCCGGCTCGGCGCGAGAGATTGCGGAAGCCGGTGACAAGAGCCGGGCCGCCATCGCGACGCGGCTCGCCGCCGAGATCTACGGGCTCTCGAACCTCATGGAGGATATCGAGGACGAGTCGCACAACACCACCCGCTTCATCGTGCTCGCGCGCGAAGCGATCTGGGCGAAGAACGGCATCGGGCCGACCATCACCACGTTCCTGTTCCGGGTGCGCAACGTGCCGGCGGCGCTCTACAAGACGCTGGGCGGATTCGCCACCAACGGCGTCAACATGACCAAGCTCGAAAGCTATATGATCGAAGGCAATTTCTTCGCTACGCAGTTCTATGCCGACGTCGAGGGTCATCCCGAGGACAAGAACCTCGTGCTGGCGTTCGAGGAGCTAGCCTTCTACTCGAAGGAGATGAAGATCCTCGGCGTCTATCCCGCCCATCCGTTCCGCGCGACGTTCGAGGAATCGGCTGGATAGTGGCTTCTATCCGCCCTCATCCTGAGGGCCCGCGAAGCGGGCGTCTCGAAGGAGGGGGCGGCCCCATGCTTCGAGACGGCCCTGCGGGCCTCCTCAGCATGAGGCCGATAGAGATCTCGCCACCGAACTAGATCGTCTGATTGTATTCGCCGACTTCGGGATGTGTGCGCAGCACGGCATCCACCGCCTTGAACATGTCGCGCATGCGCGTTTCGGAGACCGGACTTTCGACCACCACCACCAGTTCGGGTTTGTTCGATGACGCACGCACGAGCCCCCAGGTGCCGTCCTCGACCGTGACGCGCACGCCATTCACCGTCACGAGATCGCGGATGCCCTGTCCTGCGACCTTGGCGCCTTTCGTCTTCGCCTCCTCGAAATGCGCGACCACCTTGTCGACCACACCGTATTTGATCTCGTCGGCGCAATGCGGCGACATGGTCGGCGAAGACCAGGTCTTCGGCAACGCGTTCTTGAGGTCGGCCATGCTCTTTCCGGGATTGCGGTCGAGCATGTCGCAGACCGCGAGCGCGAAGATCAGGCCGTCATCGTAACCGCGGCCGAGCGGCTTGTTGAAGAAGAAGTGGCCGGATTTCTCGAAGCCCGCGACCGCGCCGATCTCGTTGACGCGGCGCTTCATGTAGGAATGGCCGGTCTTCCAGTAATCGGTCTTGGCGCCGTTCTGCTGCAACACCGGATCGGTCATGAACAGTCCGGTCGATTTCACGTCGGCGACGAAGGTTGCGCCTTTCTGCAGGCCTGAGATGTCGCGCGCGAGCATGACGCCGACCTTGTCGGCGAAGATCTCCTCGCCGTCATTATCGACAACGCCGCAGCGATCGCCATCGCCGTCAAAGCCGAGCGCGACATCCGCCTTGTGGGCGCGCACCGCGTCCGCCATCGCGTGCAGCATCTTCATGTCTTCGGTATTCGGATTGTAGCGCGGGAAGGTGTAGTCGAGCTCGCAGTCGAGCGGGATCACCTCGCAACCCACCGCCTCCAATACACGCGGGGCGAAGGCGCCCGCCGTGCCGTTGCCGCAGGCGCACACGACCTTGAGGTGACGCTTGAGCTTCGGCCGTTTGGTGAGGTCGGCGATGTAACGCTCGGGGAAATTCTGGTGGAACACGAATTCGCCACCGCCGCGCGCGTCGAAGCGCGCATTGAGCACGATGTCCTTCAGGCGGGTCATCTCGTCCGGACCGAAGGTGAGCGGACGGTTCGCGCCCATCTTCACGCCGGTCCAGCCGTTGTCATTGTGCGACGCGGTGACCATCGCCACGCACGGCACGTCGAGATCGAACTGCGCGAAATAGGCCATCGGCGTCATGGCGAGGCCGATGTCGTGCACCTTGCAGCCGGTGGCGAGCAGACCCGACACCAGCGAATTCTTCACCGAGGACGAATAGCTGCGGAAGTCGTGACCGGTAACGATCTCCGGCCTGACACCGAGCTCCCGGATCAGGGTACCAAGACCGAGCCCGAGCGCCTGCACGCCCATCAGGTTGATCTCGCTGCCGAGCAGCCAGCGCGCATCATATTCACGGAAGCCAGTGGGCTTCACCAGCGGTTCGGATTCATAGGCGTAGGTATTGGGCGTGAGCGCAGATTTTGGCTTGGGAAACATAAGGCCTCGATAATTTCACTGGCCAAGAGGAGATCAGCCAGGACATAGCCCAGGCCACGCCAATAGAAAAGCGTTGAACGTCATCACGATGCGGAACAATGCGGCGCCGGTTTATGCCGCTGACAATTTGACGCCGCATTTGTCACCAGCCAAGAAAATTATGGAGGCGCTTCCCAATATCCGCCATCAGTTCAATCGAGCTTGATATTGAGGCGCTTGATGACGGGCACCCAATTGTCCCTGGTCTTGCGCATGACCTTGATCATGTCCTCGGACGTGGTCGGAGTCGGATCGAAGCCGATCTTCGCGAAGCGCTCGCTCAGCGACGGATCGCCGACGATTCTGCGCAACTCGGTGCTCAGCGTGGCCACCACGTCCTTTGGCGTCGCCCCTGGCGCAAACAGGAGGAACTGCACGCCGGCGTCGAGCTCCGTCAGCCCCTGCTCGACCGTGGTCGGCACGGTGGGCGCCAGCGTCGAGCGCTTGGCCTGGATCACCGCGATACTCTTGAGCTTGCCGTCGTTGACCAGGGGCAGCACAGAGCCCGCGGCGAAACTGCCAAAATCGACCCGCCCGGTCATCAGATCGGTCGACGCCTGCGCCCCACCTCGGTAGGCCACGTGCGCGACCTTGGCCTTCAAGCGTTGCGCCATTTCTTCCACTGCAAGATGCTGCAACAGGCCGTAACCAGCAGTGCTGAAATTGAGACCGTCGGGCTTGCTCTTCGCCCATGCGACCAGGCCCTTGATGTCGTTCGGCGGGCTCGCGCGCGCGGTGACCAGAAGCGTGGGCGTTATGCCTACGCCACCGATCGGGACCAGGTCCTTGATCGGATCGTATCCGAGCTGGGTGAAGCTCGCGGGAAACGTAGCGATCACGGCGGCGTTGATCAGCAAGGTGCAGCCGTCCGGGGGCGCGGCGACGACGGCCATGGTCCCGACATTGCCCGTGGCCCCTGCCCGGTTTTCGATGATCACCGACTTCTTCAACGCCGGCTCGAGCCGCTGCGCCACCAGCCGCGCCGCGACGTCGGTCGCCCCACCGGGCGGATAGGGAACGATCAACCTGACTTGCGGACATTGGACTTGCGCGAACGCACTCGACGCCAGGCAGCTCGCCAGCAGCATTACGATCCATCGCATCGCATCCTCCCTAGCTCTCGGTCCCTAGGTCTCGTCTAGCGCAGATGTGGCATCACCTCGGCCGCGAACATGTCCATGTTACGCCGCGTCAATTCGTCGGGCAGCACGCCAAACTGCAGCATGGCGACCAGGTTATTCGCCCCGGTTGCGTCGCGCTGACGTTCGATCTGCTCGCGCACGGTGCGCGGACTGCCGACCAGAACGGTTCCGCTCTCCAGCAGTTCCTCGAATGAGTGGCGCGTCTTCGACCCGAGCGACTTGCGCATCTTCATGGTGTTCTTCATCGAAGCGAGAGACGTGTAGCCGGGCGGCATCAGCATCTCCCACGGCACCACCAGAAAGTCGTTGAACAGCGTCTCGATTCCGGCCCGCGCTTCCTCGCGCGCACGTTCGTCGGTGTCGGCGACGTAGATCGGCGAAGCCCAGCCGAGCTGATCCGCCGCGGCCTCGTAGCCATATTGGCGCGCCTGCTCGCGATACAGGTTGAGATAGCGCGCCACCAGCTCGCGGCCTGAGAAGGTGACCAGAAACGGATATTTGCGCTCCGGAGCCGCCGCCCATTTGATGGTCTCCGACGAGCCCATCGAGGGTATCCAGACCGGCGGATGCGGCTGTTGGTAGGGCCGCGGCCAGAGATTGACGTAACGAAAATTGTAGTGCTCGCCCTCGAACGTGAACGGACCGGGCCTTGTCCAGGCGGCCACGATCAGATCGTGCGCCTCCTGATAGCGTTCATGCGAAAAGTAGGGGTTGATCCCGGTGGCGTGATACTCGTTGCCGATGCCGCGCACGAATCCTGTGATGATGCGCCCCTTGGACAGGTTGTCCAGCATAGCAAATTCTTCAGCAATGTTGATCGGGTTGTTCACCAGCGGCAGCGCGCGGCCGAGGATGGCGATCTTGACTCGCTTGGTGCGTTGGATCAGCGCACTCGCGATCAGGTTGGGTGCGGGCATCATGCCGTAGGCAGTCTGATGATGTTCGTTGACCGCAATGATGTCGAAGCCAAGCTCTTCCGCGTAGACAAGCTGGTCGATGTAGGATGCGTATTCCTCGGCGCCTTTCTTCGGGTCATAAAGCGCATTCGGCAGCACCACCCAGCCGGCGCGATGCTTGTGGCGCTCGACCATGTCGAGCGGGCGATAGGGCATCAGATGAAAGAACGTGAATTTCATCACCGGCCTCCATCAATGAAGTCGAGCACCGTCCTCGCAGTGACGTCGAGTTGTTCGATGTGTGGCCGGTGGCCGCATTGCGAGAAGATTTCAACACGCGCGTTGGGCACCCGCTCCTTCCAGACTTTCGCGTAAGCGCTCGGGAACAGTTGGTCCTGCTCGCCCCAGATCACGAGTGTTGGCACCTTGATGCGGTGCAGCCAACGCTCGAGCGACGGATTGAACCAGCGCGGTTCCCAGCCGAATTTCGCCGCCATGAAGCGGTTGGTGAGTTCGATGTCCGCCTCTTCCTCGGTCAATGTGCGCGCGAGCATCGCGTCGGCGAGCGACGGATCGTGCAACAGATTCCTCTCGCCCTCTTCCGTGCCCCAGATGAAATTGTCGCCGCATGGGATTCCCTTCACGCGGATGCCGGCCGGCGCGAGCAGAGTCAGGCTCGCGAGGCGATCGGTATTGCGAACCGCAAGCTCGGCCGCCGCCCAGCCGCCTAGCGAATGACCGATGAGATGGACCTTGGCGGCCCCCAATTCGTCGAGAAAATCGAGGTAGTACATCGCGAGGTCGCCGATGTTCCTGACCCAAGGCGGGTTGTCGGACTTGCCGAAGCCCGGATGTTCGGGGATGAGAAGCTCGTGTCGCGCCGCCAGCTTCTCGAAAAACGGCAACCAAGATGGGAGTCCGCCCGCACCGTGCAGAAAGAGCAGCGGCTCGCCGCGCCCGTCTCGGAGCATGCGCACCGAAATATCACGCACGCGATGTTTTGATTCCCGAACAGCCATGGGCATCCTCTGCACTTGCAGCCGGCAGAATGTCAGGAATGACGGCGGACGAGAAGAGCCCGACCTGTAACCGACATGGCCCCCGCGATTATGGGACATCAAATGCGGCCGGCATCAATTGCAGCCGGCTTATCGCCAGATGCGTTGGTGATCGCCCTCTCAGGGCAATCAATCGCCCTCTCAAATGCAATCAATAAAGTGCAACAATCACGTGCCGCGTGGCTTGGCGCGCCGTGTCGCCGGCGCCTGCAGCGGATCGTCCGGCCACGCGTGGCGCGGATAGCGGCCCTTCATCTCGGCCTTCACTGCTGCGTAGCTGCCGCGCCAGAAACCCGGCAGGTCGCGCGTGACCTGTACCGGACGGTGCGCGGGCGAGAGCAGTTCGATCACCAGCGGCACGCGCCCGCCGGCAATCGCGGGATGCTTGTCGAGACCGAACAGCTCCTGCACGCGGATCGCAAGCTTCGGCCCCTCCTCCGCCTCGTAATCGATCGGCGCCGACGATCCGGACGGCGCGGCGAAATGCGTCGGCGCCTCGGCGTCGAGCCGGCGGCGGAGTGTCCACGGCAGCAAGCCGTGCACGGCATCGGCAAGCTCGTCCGCTCCGAGCGCGGATACCGCGGTCTTGCCGGCAAGCGCGGTGGCAAGCCAATCGACGGCCGTCGCCGCGAGCGCCGAGTCGGAAAGGTCCGGCCATTCGTCGCCTTCAGCCCGGCGCAGGAACATCACGCGGTCGCGCCATTGCAATAGCGCTTTGCTCCACGGCAGCCGGCCGATGCCGCTCTGCGCAATCCCCTCCGCCAGCATGCGCGCGGTCTCGCCGTCCGGTTCGATCTTGCGGATTTGCTCGCCGAGCGTGATTGCGCCGAGCCGGCGCAGACGTCGCGCGCGGAGGCTTCCGGTGGTAGCATCGAAGTTGGTCTCGTCGCGCGCTTCGACGCGCTCACCGAAACGCGCCTCGATCTCGGCAAGCGTCAGCGGAGCAGCAAGCAGGATGCGGCCCTGCGCGGCCGCACCGGTGATCTCGCCCACCGCGAGGAAATTTTCGCGCGAGAGCGCCGACGCCGGATCGGCATTGGCGCCGCGACCGTTGGCGAGCAGGAACGACCCACTCGCACCGCGATTTCTAGCGATGCGATCGGGATAGGCGAGCGCAAGCAACACACCGGGCGATATCGCTTGCTCGTCACGCGGCCTTGCGCGCGCGTTTTCTTCGCCACGCAATGGGTCTCTCCGCTCCCCTCCCCCCATTCGCTCTGCGAATGGCGGGGAGGGGTCGGGGGTGGGGGGCCGCCTAGCCCCACTCTCACCACCCCCCACCCCTAACCCCTCCCCGCTTCGCGGGGGGAGGGGAACAGACCGCCGTTGCAGCACGATATTGCTCTTCTGCACCTCTTTCTCCGCAATCTGTGCCCACCGCTTCGCCATCGCGCGCGCATCATGCGCACGACGCGAGCGATCGCGGCGCAAATTATCGATCCGATGGGTAAGATCGACGTCGTTGCCACCGAGTCCACGCTCGGTCAGCACCACCGCGATGTCGGCCGCCATCTCTGCCGCGCCGGATGCCGCGGCGTCGACGACCATCCGTGCGATGCGTGGCGGCAGCGGCAGCCGCCGCAGCGCCCTGCCCTCGTCGGTGATACGGCCGCCGCTGTCGACGGCATCCAGCTCGGTCAGTAATGAGCGCGCCCCCGACCACGCCGCGTGCGGTGGCGGATCGAGGAAGTCGAGCTTGCCCGGGTCGGTGACGCCCCAATGCGCGAGATCGAGCACCAGGCTAGACAGATCGGCGGCGAGGATTTCCGGTGTGCTCGATGCCGCGAGCGACGCCGTCTGCGGCTCGTCCCACAGCCGATAGCAGACCCCAGGCTCGGTGCGGCCGGCGCGGCCGCGGCGCTGATCGGCCGACGCGCGCGACACGCGGACGGTCTCGAGACGCGTGAGCCCGACGTCGGCTTCGTAACGAGGGACTCGTGACAAACCGCAATCGACCACGATGCGCACGCCTTCGATAGTGAGCGAGGTCTCGGCGATTGACGTCGCCAGCACGATCTTGCGCCGGCCCGGCGGCGACGGC
Organism: Hyphomicrobiales bacterium; assembly: GCA_009377695.1. GTDB lineage: Bacteria > Pseudomonadota > Alphaproteobacteria > Rhizobiales > Xanthobacteraceae > VAZQ01. Next base: position 9,495 of record WHTP01000145.1, read on the forward strand.
GCGATGGCGCGATCCTGCACGTCGGCTTCGAGCGCGCCAAACAACGCGACCACGTCAACTGCCGAATCGGTGATGCGCTCTCGCAGCATCGTCTCGGCGCGGCGGATTTCGGCCGCGCCAGGAAGGAAGGCCAGCGCGGACCCCGGCTCGGCGCGCACAGCGCGCGCCACCGCATCCGCCACTTGGCGCTCAATATGCGCCGTCGCATCGCGGCCGAGATAGCGCGTCTCCACTGGGAATATACGGCCTTCGCTTTCGACGACCGGCGCGTCGCCTAGTAGCTTCGCCACCCGTGCGCCGTCGATTGTCGCGGACATCACCAGGATCTTGAGGTCGTCGCGCAGACCGCGCTGCACGTCTCGTGCGAGCGCAAGACCGAGATCGGCGTCGAGCGAGCGCTCATGGAACTCATCGAACAGAAGCGCCGCGACGCCGTCGAGCGCGGGATCGTCGAGCACCATGCGTGTGAACACGCCCTCGGTGACGAGCTCGACGCGGGTCTTGCGCGACACCTTGGAGCCGAAGCGCACGCGATAGCCGACGGTCTCGCCCACTTGTTCGCCGAGCATGGCGGACATACGTGCGGCGGCGGCGCGGGCGGCGAGCCGGCGCGGTTCGAGCACGATGATCTTCGCTCCGGCCGCCCAAGGTTCTTCCATCAGCGCGAGCGGCACGCGCGTGGTCTTGCCCGCGCCCGGCGGCGCCACCAGCACGGTGGCGTTGAGCGTGCGCAATGCAGCGGTCAGCGCGGGCAATGCATCGTCAATGGGAAGCGGCGTGGCCATTTATCGTTAATCGCGCCCTAAGAGAGACCCTGGCACTGTTCTTGTATCGGTAAAGACGAATGAAACACCCGTCGTTGTATCTGATGCAAATGAGAACCAAATTGGCACGCTTGATGTCCGACAATGACGCAGCCGCGCAGCGAATCGCGTGGGTCGATTACGCCAAGGGCTTCTGCATCGTCTTCGTGGTGATGATGCATTCGACGCTGGGCGTCGAGCAAGCCGCCGGCCGCGAAGGCTGGATGCACTATTTGGTCGCATTCGCGCAGCCATTCCGGATGCCGGACTTCTTCCTGATCTCGGGGTTGTTCCTGGCGCAGGTCATCGACCGCGACTGGCGCACCTATCTCGATCGCAAGGTGGTGCATTTCCTCTATTTCTATCTGCTGTGGACCGCCATCCAGTTCGCCCTGAAGGCGCCCGGAATGGCGCAGGACCACGGCGTCGCCGGCGTGGCATGGCTTTATCTCGAAACCTTCATCGAGCCGTTCGGCACGCTCTGGTTCATTTATCTTCTGCCGGTTTTCTTCGTCGTCACCAAGCTCGCGCACGGACTGCGCATCCCTGCGCTCGCCATCTGGCTGGTGGCGGCTTCGCTCGAAATCGCGCCCATCCATACCGGCTGGACGCTCATCGACGAATTCGCCGGCCGCTTCGTCTATTTCTATACCGGCTACATCGTCGCGCAGCGCCTCTTCACGCTGGCGACCCAGGTGCAGGCACAGCCGGAAACGGCGCTGGCCGGATTGACCATCTGGGGCGTCGTCAACGGCGTCCTGGTGTTCAACGGCCTCGCCGGGCTGCCGCTGGTATCGCTGGCGCTCGGCCTCGCCGGCGCAGCAGCGGTGATAGCGGTCTCGGCCCTACTCGCGCAAATCCGCCTGTTTGAGCCGCTGCGTTACTGCGGCAAGCATTCGATCGTTATCTATCTCGCGTTCTTCCTCGGCATGGCGGGGAGCCGCTCGATCCTGCTCAAATATGGGTGGATCAGCGACATCGGTACGATCTCGGTCATTGTGACGCTCGCGGGCATCATCGGTTCGCTGATTCTCTTCTGGGTCGTGCGGCACACGCCGCTGCGGTTCCTGTTCGAGCGGCCGCAGGTGTTCTGGATCGCGCCGAAAAAGCCTTTGGTCCTGCAACCGGCGCAATAGCAGTTTTTCCACAGCCTCCCGGTTCCCGGCGCTCGCTCCGGCGTAGCGCGCTCAAGGCGCGCGCTTGTACCCGCCACGTCGACCGGCACACGCCCGAAGACGTTGCCATCGGGACGCGGACGGCCCACATTCGGGCCATGGCCAAAACCCCGCATGCAGCGCAGCCCAAAAAGGGCGACCACGTCTTTCTGGTCGACGGATCGGGCTATATTTTCCGCGCCTATCATGCGCTCCCGCCGCTCAACCGCAAGTCGGACGGGTTGCAGGTCAATGCGGTGCTCGGCTTCTGCAACATGTTGTGGAAGCTCCTGCGCGAAATGAAACCGGACGAGCGGCCGACCCATCTCGCCGTGATTTTCGACAAGTCCGAGCAGACCTTCCGCACCGAATTCTATCCTGAATATAAGGCCAATCGCTCGGCCCCGCCCGACGACCTGATCCCGCAGTTCGCCCTGATCCGCGAGGCGGTGCGTGCGTTCGACATTCCATGCCTGGAGCAGGCGGGCTACGAGGCCGACGATCTGATTGCGACCTACATCCGCGAGGCCTGCGAGCTCGGCGCCGATGCCACCATCGTGTCGTCCGACAAGGACCTCATGCAGCTCGTGAACGACTGCGTGATCATGTACGACACGATGAAGGACAAGAAGATCGGCATCCCCGAGGTGATCGAGAAATTCGGCGTGCCGCCGGAGAAGGTCATCGAGGTGCAGGCGCTGATCGGCGACTCCACGGATAACGTGCCGGGCGTACCGGGCATCGGCGTCAAGACTGCGGCACAGTTGATCAGCGAGTTCGGAGATCTCGAAACGCTGCTCGCGCGCGCCGGCGAGATCAAGCAGGAGAAGCGCCGGCAATCCTTGATCGACAATGCCGACAAGGCGCGGCTCTCGAAGCGGCTGGTGACGCTCGACCCCAACGTGAAGCTCGAGGTGCCGCTGGCCGATCTCGCGGTGCACGAGCCCGACTACAAACTCCTGATCGCGTTCCTCAAGGCGATGGAATTCAACACGCTCACCCGCCGCGTCGCCGAATTTTCCGGCATCGAGGCCGCCGAGATCGAAGCCTCGCAGCCATCCACTCGATCGCCCCGCGACCGCGAGGCGGATGACGCCAAACGTATGACTGTCGCGGTGAGCCCATCCGCACCGCTAACCCTGCCGCTGTCCGGTGGCGGCATGGCACCGAAGAAAAAGCCTGGCGGCGCCGCGGCTAACATCGAGATCACGCCGCAGGCGCTGGAGGCGGAACGCACCGAAGCCGCGCGCAAGGCGAAGTTCGATCGCTCGCGCTACGAGATCGTGAACAGGCGCGACCGCCTTGAAGCCTGGGTCGCGCGCGCGCGCGACGTCGGCGTCGTCGCCATTAACGCGGAGACGGTGGGCGAAGACCCGATGCAGGCGACGATCTGCGGC
>WHTP01000113.1 GCA_009377695.1 Hyphomicrobiales bacterium
CTCCCCACGAGAAGATGCGGACTTCTGAACCGCCACACTAGAGCGCGCGCGCCGCAGGACATCTCACGCTCCGCGAGACGTCTCATCCACGGCCGAGCTCCGCATGGCAGCGCGCCGGCACATCCTTGGTGTTGTTCCAGTAGAACACGCCGCAGGGTGCGTAGAGATAGAGCCATACGAGCATGGCGATGAGCACGACGCCGCAGCCGATCGTCGGAACGTGCCTCATGACGCAAGCAAGCGGTCGCTAACGCTTACTTCGGCTTGAACAGCTTCTGGAACTCCGACTGCCACCGTTTCTGCTCGGTGGCCGAGAGCACGGCGGTGACGACCTTCTGCTTGAGCAGCGTCTCGCTCACGTCCGGCGGATTGCTCCGTGTATCGGTCCGGGTCGGGATCCGTCCGCGCTTGGTGAGCTGAACCTGCGCTTCGCGGCTGAGCACGTAGTTGGCGAGCAGGCGCGCCGCATTCGGATTGGGTGCGTTCGCCGCAATACCGACCGAACCAAAGATCAACGCTACCGGGTCCATCGCCCAGAAATCGATCGGCGCGCCCGAGAGCTTCACGTTCACCGTCAGGTTGGTGTAGTTGTTCAGCGCGACCCAGTACTCACCGGAGCCGACGGCGCGGGCGAGCGCGAGATGACCTTCGGTCACCACGGGCGCCAGCGTCGTGACGATGTCCCGCACGAGCTTGCGGCCCTTCTCCTCGCCGTAGTGCGAGAACATCGCCATCAGCCATTCAGTGTCGCCATTGTCGATGGCGATCCTGCCGCGCCATTCTTTCATCTTGGGAAAGTCTTCGTAGGTCTTCGGGAGCTGCTCGCGCTTCACGAATTTGGTGTTATAGGCGGGCGAGTTGTAGTTCGCGTAGACGCCGTACCAGCGCCGGTTCGGATCGCGCGCCTGCGGCATCAGAGCCTTGGCTTCGGGCGGATCGAACTGCGCCAGCGCCGCATCGGGCAGCCGGTTGACCGGCGTCGTCATCACCACGTCCCACGAGTTCTGCCTGGCGCGGAGTTCGACCGCGATACGGCCGATGACGCCGGTATCTGACGTGCGGACATAGGTGACCTTGATGCCGGTCGCGTCCGTGAAGATCTTGTAATAGGGCAGCGCCTCTTGTTCATTCATCGAGCCGTAGACAACAGGCGAGCCTTCTTTCTTGGCCGCTTCGAGCAGTTTCTGGTCAACCCAACTGGGGGCTTGCGCGGCGGCCGGGGCCGCCAGCGTGCTTGCGATCAAGGCCAGGCCGGCAAGGCGCGTTGCCGCGTTGAATGCGTGGAGCACAAATTCCTCCCTCGGAATGTTTGTCGTGAGGATAGTCCAGCGCGACAGGCCGGGCGAGTGGGCTGATGTCGCAGCGCCTGATCCGCCCCTCAATCCCAATCCGCCCTCATCCCAAGGGAGCCGAGCCGCAAGCGCGTTTACGCGCGTGTTCGACGCCGCGAGCCCCTATGCTTCGAGACGCGCATCTGCTCTAGTGTGGCGGTTCAGAAGTCCGCATCATTCTTGCGGCGCTCCTCAGCATGAGGCCGGAAGACCAGCCATTCAGCTAAAGCTTCCGCGTCGGCTCGATGCCCATGAGCGACTGCCCCAGCGCCTCGAAATTCTCCAGATGCGCCTGGCTCTGCTGGGTCACGGTGTGCAGGTCGCGGAAGCGCCTTTCGAATGGGTTTTTATCGAAGATCGCGCCGGCGCCGGCGGCGTGATAGGCGAAATCGGCCACCTCGCGTGCCTGCTGGATCGCAAAGCAGGTCATGCCGCGGCTCGCGAGGCGCTGCGCGAAGCTGACCTTCTCGCCGGTCGCGGCCTGTTCGTAGAGCTCCGCGTAGCCCTCAAGCACATAGGCGCGGGCGGCGCCAAGCCTCGCCTGCGAGAGGCCGACCTGGGTCTGGATCAGATTGTTTTCGGCCAAGAGCTTTCCGGACGAATGCGCCTTTTTGCTCTTGGCGACGGCGATGAAGTCATCGAGCACCGTGCGCGCGATGCCGAGCGCGACCGCACAGAACGCCATGCCGAACATGTTGAAGATCGAAAACTTGTAGAGCGGGCCGGCCTCGCGCCGGTCCGCGTCGGACTCGCGGGTGAAGCTATAGGCTTCCGGCACGAACAGGTCGTTGACCGCGTAGTCGTCGCTGCCGGTGCCGCGCAGACCCATCACCTGCCAGGTGTCCGTGATGGTCGCCTTCGATTTCGGAAACAGCATCGTGCGTTGTTCAAGCGGCCGGCCGTCCGGCCCGAGCCGGGGCGTGCCGTCGGGCTCGCAGATCGTCGCGTGGCCGCCGATCCATTGCGAATGGCGGCTTCCGCTGGCGAAATGCCAATGGCCGGTGACGCGATAGCCGCCGTCGGTGACGATCGCCTTGGCGTGCGGGGAGGGCGCGCCGGTGGCGACCGCCGCGCGCGCATCGCCAAACAATTCGTGCGCCACCTTTGGGTCGAGATAGGCGGCCGCCATCGACACGCCGGAGTTCTGACCCAGGCACCAGGCGACGCTGGCGTCGCCCATCGCGATCGCCTCCATCACGTGGAAGAATATCGCGGGCTCGACCTCTTCGCCGCCGATACTTTTGGGGATAAGCATGCGGAAGAGCCGCGCGTCATGCATGGCGTCGAGCAGGTCGGATGGGATCTTTCGATCCCGTTCGATCCGGTCGGCGGCGGCTGCAATCTGCGGCGTCAGGGCGCGCGCCCGCTCGATCAGCTCGGTACCGCGCCGCCCATGGTCGGCGCTTGTTGCGGTCGCTAGGCGGTTCAACATCCTTGTGCGTTCCGATCCGTGGTGCGCTCCTTGGTGCCGTCAGCATAGCCGATGCTCCGGCCGCTTGTCTCGGGCCGGGATTTCGGCACATTCTACCGCCTTCTCAATTGCGGAGCTTGGCATGGCTGAACTTGTTGCTGCCGTCGGCGTCCCCCATTCGCCCCACTATCCGGCGCAATTTCCAAAGGACGGGCCGCAGGACACGCCGCGAACCTACCGGGAGGTGAAGGCGCAACTCGATGCCGCCAAGGCCGACGCCCTCATCGTCATCGCCAACGACCACTTCAACACGTTCTTCATGAACAATTTCCCGACCTTCGCGATCGGGTTGGCGGACGCGGCCTACGGGCCGAATGACCAGACCAAGATGCCGCATTACGATTTTGCGGTGCAGTCGTCGCTCGCCTCGCACATGCTGAAGACGGCGATGAACGAAGGCTTCGATTTCTCGGTGACGCAGGAGTTCGGTGTCGACCACGCCATGCTGGTGCCGCTGCACTATCTCACCGACGACGTGAAGACGCCGGTGGTGCCGATCTGGGTCAACACCTTTTCAGCGCCGCTGCCGACCGCGCGCCGGTGTTATGCGCTCGGCCAGATGATGCAGGGCGCGGTCAAGAGCCTGCCGCAGGCGATGCGGGTCGCTGTCATCGCGACCGGAAGCTTCTCGCTCGAGATCGGCGGACCGAAGATCGATCCCGGCAAGCGCAACAGTGTGCCTGATCTCGAATGGTCGAAGCATCTGCATCGGCGGATCGGCAAGGCCGAGTTCGACGAGATCGTTGCGGAGGCGACGCCGGAGCGCATGTGGAAGGCCGGCAATATCGGCGGCGAGCTGCTCAACTGGATCGTTCTGCTCGGCATGGTCGGCAAGGACAAGCCGCGCTATCTCGCAGATCACGATGAGAAGGATGCCCACGCCTATGCTGTCTGGCGGTGGGATTAGGGATTCGGCCGTGTTCCGGTTCTTACTCAGGTTCACCGGGACATGCGCTAGAACATACTGATGGACTGAATCATGAGCGCATATCAGATCAACAAGCTCTGCCACCGCGTCTATCACGACATTCCGTTCCGCGAGGCGGTGAAGGCCGATCCGGCGAACGCCGTCAAGGATTGGCCGCTGACCGACGAGCAGCGCAAGGCACTGCTCGAAGGCGACGTCAAGCGGCTCTATGAATGGGGCACGCACCCGTTCCTGCTGGCGCATTTCACACGCTGGGGCTTGTTCGGCCTCACGCCCGCGCTCTATGCCGAGCGCATCAAGGACGCCAAGGATCCAGTCGTGTGAGTACGACTAGTGTGGCGGTTCAGAAGTCCGCATCATTCTCGCGGCGAGTCCGACATGCGGACTTCTGAACCAAAGCCACACTCGATTCAAAGAGCTGCTAGTGTCCGTCGATTCCGAAGTTCGTAAATGACCGCGCGGCACGATGATACGAACTTCGGAATCGGGACACTAGCAACGAGACCGCATGGCCTAGTGGAGTGGATTTGACATTTGCTACCCCGTTGACCGCAGACTCCCAAGGCGAATGTCAAATCCAAAACTCCACTAGCAGCTTACATTTGCTAGTGGTCCTTATGATTCTAACATTCGCAAAGTTGCCCGCTGAGAAGGGATGCGAATGTTAGAATCGGACCACTAGATGGCCATCACGACGGGAGAGACAATGACAACAGCGACCATTGAAAAGACCGCGGCGACAGGCGCTGCCTTCAGGCAGCTCGGCGTCTGCGCCGATCACGTCAACCGACATCCCGCCATGCGGCAGGAGGTGCTCAAGGTCCATCCGACCGCGAAATTCCACGACGCCGGTCATCGCCTCAATGAAGATGAGGTGATTGAGTTCTTGGCCGACTGCGACGCCGCCATTGTCGGCTTCGAGCCGATCACGGAGCGGGTCGTATCGGCGCTGCCGGATCTCAAGATCATCGGCAAGTACGGCAACGGCTGCGAGAGCTTCGATTTCGCCGCGATGAAGCGGCACAACGTGCGCTTCGGGTACACATGGGGCGTCAATAAGCTCGCGGTCGCGGAGTTGACGCTCGGCTTCATGCTGATGGGGCTGCGCTGGGTAATGCCACTCAACCTCGCGATGCGCGCGGGCGAGCGGCCGCGGCTGCGCAACGGCCGCTTTCTTACCGGACGCGTTGTGGGCATCCACGGCTGCGGCCACATCGGCAAGGAGGTCGTGCGGCTGTTGCAGCCGTTCAACTGCACGATCCTCGCCTGTGACATCAAAGATTACCCTGATTTCTACAAGCAGCGGAACGTGACGCCGGTCTCGCACGACGAGCTGCTGGCGCGCTCGGAAATTCTCACGCTGCATCTCCCGAAGACGCACCTGACGCGCGGGCTCTATTCGCGCGAGATCCTGGGCAAGCTGCGCAAGGACTGCCTGTTGATCAACACCTGCCGCGGCGAGATCGTGGACGAGGACGCTCTGCTGGAACGGCTCGATGCGGACGACCTCACGGCCGCCTGCTTCGACGTATTCGCGGTCGAACCCGCGGACAACGACCGGCTGCTCAACCATCCCAATATGCTGGCGACGCCGCACATCGGCGCCTCGACCGAGGAGACGCGGCTGATCCTGGTACGCGCGGCAATCGCCCGCCTCAACGACGCCCGCGTGGTCGATCCTGAAGAATTCTACGGGGTGTGATATAAGAGAGGAACAAGCCCTAACAAAGATATCGAGGGAGGAAATCGCCATGGCGCTGAAACCGGTCGTCATCTCGCGCAAAGCCGACGCCGCTGCAATGAGCGCGGAGGAATGGCAGATGCGGGTCGACCTCGCCGCCTGTTACCGGCTGGTCGCCCATTACGACATGGACGACCTGTTCGCGACCCACATCTCGGCGCGCGTGCCAGGACCGGAGGAGCACTTCCTGCTCAATCCCTACGGCCTGCTCTATACGCAGATCACCGCCTCGAACCTGGTCAAGGTCGATCTCGACGGCAACATCGTCGGCGACACCGAACATTCCATCAATCCGGCGGGCTTCGTGATCCATTCCGCTGTGCATGCGGCGCGGCTGGACACCAAGTGTGTGCTGCACACCCACACCGTCGCGGGCATGGCGGTGGCGAGCCTGGAGGAGGGGCTCCTTCCGCTCACGCAGAAGTCGATGCGCTTCTACAACCGCATCGGCTATCACGACTACGAAGGCGTTGCGGATGACCTTGACGAGCGTTCGCGCATCGTCGCCGCGCTCGGCAAGCACAACGCGCTGATCCTGCGCAACCATGGCCTGCTCACCTGCGGCAGGACGGTTGCGCAGGCTTTTCTGCTGATGCGCAATCTCGAAAAGAGCTGCAAGACCCAGATCGCGGCGATGTCGACCGGCGGCAGGCTGATCAAGCTCTCACCCAATCTGATGGAGCACGCCGCCAACCAGTTCGAGGGCGGTGTCGACGGTCGCGCCGATGGCTGGCCGTCATTGTTGACGATGCTGGATGGGATTGACCCGAGTTATCGGGATTAGGAAGAGGCAACATATTCCGGCCTCATGGTGAGGAGCGTCGCCATAGCAGGCGCAGCCTGCGTACACTTGGCTGCGTGCGGCGCGTCTCGAACCATGGCTGCAATACGGGGCCGCCCCATCCTTCGAGACGCGTCCTGCGGACGCTCCTCAGGATGAGGACGGGGAGAGACCACGCTACTTCTTCTGCGCCGGCGGCGTCAGCAGCGCGGCGGCCTCCGCGACGATCTCCTTCGGCGTGGCGAAGGCTTCCGTGAGCATCGCCTGAATCTGCGTGCCCGTCATCGGCTCGATCTCGAGCTGCAGCTTCCCGGCCTCGGCGATGAACGCGGGATCCTTCATCGTCTCCTCGAACGCGCGCCGTAGCGCCGCAAGGCGATCTTCCGGGACGCCGGGCGGCGCGGCGATCGGGCGGCCGGTCTCCTGCCGCATCAGGATCAGCATCAGCACGCGCTTCTTGTGCGGGTCCTTCACCAGGTCGAGCGCGGCGGGCACGTCCGGCAGGTCGGGCAGTTTCTCCATGCCGAGTTGTACGATCACGTTGAGCAGCTTGTCCTTGATCCAGTGCGGGCGCGACGCCTTCATGGTCGACCATGACAGCCCGCAGATGCCCTCGACCTCGCCTCGCTCGATCGAGAGCGTCAGGCCGGCGCCGGGATGGTAGCCCGCGATCACCCGGAATTTGGTGTCGAGCAGTGCGTTGAGCACCTTCGGCATCAGCGCGGTGTTGGACGTCGCGCCCGCTGCACCCACGACCACCTCGCGCTGCTGCGCCTGCCCGATCGTCTTGATCGGGCTCTCGTGCCAGGTCGTGCACACATTCTGCAGCTTGCCGATCGAGCCGATCCAGTTGAGCTTGAGCGGCTCGTAACGCGCACCGATGGCGCCGAACAGCGGGTCCATGGTGACGTTGTTGGCGAAGGCACCGATGGTGCCGCCGTCGCGCTCGGCTGTGGTGTAGATCGCCGACGCCGCGGCAAGCCCGCCGGCCGCCGGCTGGTTCTTCGCGACGAAGGTCGGATTGCCCGGAATGTGCTTGCCCATATGACGGGCGAGCGTGCGGTAGTAGACATCGTAACCGCCGCCGGCGCCGCCGCCGATGATCAGGTCGATCTGGCGACCTTTGTAGAAGTCCTCGACGGATTGGGCGGAGGCGGCCAGCGTTTGCAACATGGCCAGCGTCAACGCCGTAACAAGAACGTGCAACAAAGTCTGCATTCGTTTCCTCTCCCAGGGTTCTTTTTGTTTAGTTTGTAGCCCACATGAGCCACAAGCGGCGTTCACGCGTGTCTTCGACGCGCTTTGGCGATATGCGGGTTTCCCGCATGTCGCTTTCGCTCATGCGGGCTACCAGCAGAAGTCAAAACTCCCGGAACAACCTCCCGAATCCTTCAATCTTGTCGTTCACGCCGCAGCGGCGCAGTGCGTCCCAGACAATCGCCTGGTGCGCGGTCATCACGTTGACACCGAACTCCTTCTCCAACACGTCAATCGCGCCGGCAGTCGGCCAGTGCGGCGATGGCAGGAAGATCGAATCGGCATCGGGGTGCTCCTTCATCAGCTTGCGGCCCATCTCGACCGCGGCCTGCTGCGGGATCGCGCCGATGCGATTGAAGGCACTGCCCCAACCTGTTGCTCCCAGAAGCTGACAACCGAAATGCTCGGCATAGCCGGCGATGCGCGTGGTGTCGGAGTGGGCGTAGGGCTGGGCCACCACGACCTTCTTGCAGCCGAGCGCGTTCGCGGCCTTCTCCTGCGCCGCCGCGCTCGACGAGACCTTGATGCCGATCTCGGCCTCGAGATCGGCAATCATCTGCTCGGCATTCTTGGCGCCGCGTGAGAGATTGATCGGCACCCCGCCGAGCACGCAGATGTCGCAGCCCGCCGCCGCCATCTCGCGCGCGGCCCGCATGCTTATGTCGTAGGACCGGTCGACCTCGTCCTTCGACCGCACCACGATGGCGAGCGAGGTCACCACCAGCGTCACGCCGTCCGGCACGATCTTATAGAATTCGTAAGGGAAGACCTCGGTGGTCAGCGGCGGCGAGGTATAGCCGATCCGGGCGCGGTGCCCGTACATCTTGCCGGTCTCGATCGTCACGGGCGTCGTCATTGCTCTCACGCTGTTGGGAGGGGAAGGGGTCGCCAAAGGCTACTGATGCACCACTACGTTGTCCATCTGTCGTCAAGGCGTCATGGAACCGTCATCCAATCGTTGTTTGCGCGCGCCTATCGTCCCTCACGGACGGTTTTGTTTCATCTGATGAGGTAACGATGTCGACTTTGCGTGCTGGCAGCCTGGCTGCACTTATTCTTGGATCGTTGATCGCGGGCCCGGCGGCTGCGGAGGACATCCAGGCTCGTTATTACCTGAGCGACGATACGCTGCTGCGCATTGGTCAATTCACCTTCGATGGCGGCAAGACGCTCAACCTCACCGTCGGCATCGGCAGCGCCGCTTGGCGCGGCCCGAACGATTCGGCGAACGTGATCTGGACGGTCGGCGATCGCGGACCCAACATCGCCTGCAGCGAGATGAAGGGAATTGCCGGCATCGACTTCGCGCCCTGCAAGGGCGTGCAACGCGGCCGCGTCTATCCGGCGCCGAGCTATGCGCCATCGATCTACCGTGTGATGCTGCTCGACAACGGCACGTTCCGCGTGACCGACGTGATCACGCTCAAGGACCGCGACGGCAACCCACTCAGCGGGATGCTCAATCCGTTGAAGACCGCGGCGACCGAGAACGCCATGGACGGCAGCGGCAAGCCGCTGCCGCGCGAGGTCAACGGCTTCGATGCCGAGGGCATCGTCCGACTGAAGGACGGCACCTTCTGGATCGGCGAAGAGAACGGCCCCTCGATTGCGCATTTCTCCGCCGATGGCCGCATGATCGCGCGCTACGTGCCGCAGGGCACCGAAGGCGAGTATGCGGGCGCAAAGTATGATGTCAAAGGCACGCTTCCAGCCATCCTTGCCAAGCGCGCGGTCAATCGCGGCATCGAGTCGATGGCAGTCTCGCCGGACGAACAGTTCCTCTATTTCATCGTGCAGAACCCGCTCGCCAATCCGGACGTGAAGTCCTATCAGCAGGCCAAGAACACGCGGTTGTTCAAGATCGAGCGGGCATCGATGAAGGTGATCGGCGAATACGTCTATACGCTCGACGATCCCGGAAGTTTCCGCCGCGATCCGTCGAAGCGGCAGAACGACCCGCGCATCAGCGAAATGATGGCGATCGGGCTCGACCGCCTGGTGGTGCTGGAACGAACGGAACAGACGACGAAGCTTTATGAGATCAACCTTGCGGACGCGACCAACATCGCGGGTACCAAATGGGACGATCTCGCTACGAGCCCGACTCTGGAGCAGACCGACGTCGGATCCGCGGGCATCAAGCCCGCACCTAAGACGTTGCGCCTCGACACCGCAAACCTCTCCGACATCGTCGGCAAGACCGAGGGCTTGGCTCTGCTTGGTGACGGCTCGCTGCTGATGATCAACGACGATGATTTCGGGATACTCGGTGGCCGCACGCAGATCGTTGTCCTGCGCGGGACAGGCATCGAGCGTCGCTGATCGAAGCTGGCGGAATGCCATTAACGCCGGCGGCGTTGCCGCCGGCGATTTTTTTCACGAACGCGGCGACAGTCGCAGGGCCAGGTCGGGGCGGGCGATACCGGGCTTCATGTAAGGGTTGGAGGTCGATCTCGGCGGCGACAACGTAGCGGATATGATCCTCATCGTCCGTAATGTTGATCAGCTCACCGCGAACGATTTCCTGCTGTAGCACCGGACCGGAGCACCGCTCCTCCGGGTCCTTTCGGCTTGATTTCCTACGACTTTGGTAGCGTTCGTGCGCACTTATGGTGCACGGCGCATTTTCTACGCAATCGCGGGTGCTTTGGATTCATTGAGCTTTCGCGCACGTGCCGATCACATGCGGTGTCGTTGGTGCGTTGCAGCATGCGTCTGCGTCACAACGCGCATCTTTGTGAACTTCCCAATTGGAATCCCTCTGGCATTATCCATTACAGTTTGTGTAAATGCCGTCGAGCAAATGCGGTGTCTGCACAAGCTGCAAAGCGGTCATTGCGACCGTCACAAAATCGGAGGCCAAGGAGCAGGCATCATGACGACACTCACAACTCGTATTGCATTCGGGGCCTTGGCCGGTGTTTGGGCCACCGGCGCCCTGACGTCCACCCCGGCGCAAGCGCAATGGAAGCCGACGCGGCCGGTCGAATTCATCATTCCCGCCGGCACCGGCGGCGGCGCCGATCAGATGGCGCGGACCATCCAGGGGATCGTCTCCAAGCACAAGCTGATGAATACGCCATTGGTGGTGATCAACAAGGCGGGCGGCGCCGGCGGCGAAGGCTTCCTCGACGTCAAGAATTCGCGCAACAACCCGCACAAGATCATCATCACCCTGTCGAATCTGTTCACGACCCCGCTTGCGACCGGCATCCCCTTCAACTGGAAGGACCTGACTCCGGTTGCCATGCTGGCGCTTGACGAGTTCGTGCTGTGGGTCAATGCCGAGACGCCATACAAGTCGGTCAAAGATTATATCGACGCGGTCAAGAAGGTCCCGCCCGGCCAATTCAAGATGGGTGGCACGGGCTCCCGCCAGGAAGACCAGATCATCACGGTCGCCATCGAGAAATCGGCGAAGGTGAAGTTCACCTACATTCCGTTCCGCGGCGGCGGCGAAGTCGCCGTCCAGCTTGTCGGCAACCACGTCAACTCGACCGTCAACAATCCGATCGAGGGGGTGGCGCAGTGGCGCGGCAACAAGGTGCGGCCGTTGTGCGTGTTCGACGGTAAGACGCTGTCCTACAAAGAGACCATCGTTGACAAGATGTCATGGTCGAGCATTCCGACCTGTATGTCGCAGGGTCTTGATATGGAATACCTGATGTTGCGCGGCATCTTCATGCCGCCCGGCGCAAAGCCGGATCAGGTCAACTTTTATGTCGAGCTGTTCAAGAAGGTGCGCGAGACGCCGGAGTGGAAGAAATTTATGACTGACGGCGCTTTCAACCAGACCTTCATGAGCGGTGCCGAATACGCCAAGTGGGTGGCCAAGGAAGAGCAGCGCCACCGCGAACTCATGACTGAGGCCGGCTTCCTCGCCAAGAAATAAGACCCACGCAAGTCTTCCGCCGGCGGAGCGATCCGCCGGCGGTACCGCCACCGCAGAGAGTTGATTGGTGCAAAGATGTCCGACGAATCGCACTTGACCGAGTCCGGGCCGTCGCAACGGATCGTGGAAACCGCCGTCGCGCTGCTCACCTTGGCCTTTGGGCTGCTCGTCCTGCTCGGCAGCTTGCAAGTCGGCATCGATTGGGGTGTTGAAGGTCCGAAACCCGGATTCTTCCCCTTCTATATTTCGCTCTTCATCATCGTCGCCAGTCTTTACAACCTCATGCAAGCCATGACGCTGGGCGGCATCAAGGAAGGCCTGTTCTCGAGCTGGGAGCAGTTGCGGCGCGTGATGTCGGTGGTGGTGCCGGCGACCGCCTATGTGGCCCTCGTACCGCTCCTTGGCATATATGTCTCGTCGATGTTGCTGATTGGGGTCTTTATGACGTGGCTCGGACGCTACAGCCTCGTGAAGACGCTTCCGATCGCAGTCGGCGTGCCAGTGCTCGCCTACATCATATTCGAGCGCTACTTCCAGATCCCGCTTCCGAAGGGGCCGATCGAATACTGGCTTGACTTGTAGCGGTCGTTCGCGGGGGCGAGCAAAATAATCAACGGGCTAAATAATAAACAAGGCGTGTGAGCGCGCGTTCAGGGACGGAAGTGAGATGGAAGAAGTTGCCAACTTGATGCATGGCTTTGCCACTGTCCTGGAGCCGTTCAACATCGGAGTGATGATCGTTGGCATCCTGCTTGGGGTGATCATCGGCGTGTTGCCCGGTCTCGGCGGCGCCAACGGCGTCGCGATCCTCCTGCCGCTGACATTCTCGATGTCGCCGACCTCCGCGATCATCATGCTGTCATGCATCTACTGGGGCGCACTGTTCGGTGGTGCGATCACGTCGGTGCTGTTCAACATCCCGGGCGAGCCGTGGTCGGTAGCGACCACCTTCGACGGCCACCCGATGGCCCAAAATGGCCGCGCCGGCGAGGCGCTCACGGCCGCGTTCACATCCTCCTTCGTCGGCGCATTGTTTGCGGTCATCGTCATCACGCTGGTGGCGCCGCTGGTTGCGCGCTTCGCCTTGCAGTTCGGCGCTGCCGAAAAATTCGGCGTCTATTTCCTGGCGTTCTGCAGCTTCGTCGGCCTGAGCAAGGAGCCGCCAGCAAAGACCGTCGTCTCCATGATGATCGGCTTTGCACTCGCCGCGGTCGGGCTCGATCACATGACCGGGCAGCTCCGACTGACATTTGGTTTTACCGAATTGCTCGCCGGGTTCGACTTCCTGATCGCGGTGATCGGCCTGTTCGGCATCGGCGAGATCCTGCTGACCATGGAGGAGGGCCTCCAGTTCAGAGGCAAGCGGGCGACCATCAACCCACGCGTGGTGTTCCAGACCTGGCTCGAGCTCCCGCGCTACTGGGCGACGTCGATCCGCTCCTGCATCATCGGTTGCTGGATGGGCATCACGCCCGCGGGCGCCACGCCGGCGTCGTTCATGAGCTACGGCATCGCCAAGCGCATGTCGCCGCGCGGCAAGAATTTCGGCAAGGGCGAAATCGAAGGTGTGGTGGCGCCCGAAACCGCGGCGCACGCAGCCGGAACGTCGGCGCTGCTGCCAATGCTCTCGCTCGGCGTGCCCGGCTCGCCGACCGCGGCGGTGCTGCTCGGCGGCTTGCTGATCTGGGGCCTCCAGCCCGGTCCGCTGCTGTTCGTGGAGCAGAAGGAATTCGTTTGGGGCCTGATTGCCTCGATGTATCTCGGCAATATTGTCGGCCTCATCCTGGTCTTGACCTGCGTGCCGCTCCTTGCCGCCATGCTGCGGATCCCATTCCCGGTGATTGCGCCGATCATTCTCGTGCTGTGCGCGATCGGCGCCTATACCGTGCACAATAATCCGCTCGATGTCGTGATGATCATGGTGTTCGGCGTGCTCGGTTATGTGCTCAAGAAGTGCGACTACCCGCTCGCGCCGCTCGTATTGGCCTTGGTGCTCGGCGACAAGGCCGAGGAGGCGTTCCGGCAGGCGCTGCTCGGGTCGCAGGGAAGCCTGGCGGTGTTCTGGTCGAATGGCCTGGTCGGCTCGATTATGTTGCTCGGGCTGATTGCGCTGTTCTGGCCGATCATTCAAAACAGTGTGGCACGGCTTCGTCCGCGCCCGGCTGTCTGACCTGCGCCGGATCTCATCGCCGCGATTGTTGAGGACGGGCACAGAAACGACGGCTCGGCCGATTTTAGGGATTGCGGCCGACTATAAGACTGGAATACCGTATACCACATAGCCATTGATGGTGTTCACATGAGTACCAGTGATAGCCCCAGTGCTGCCCATACGCAGGGCGAGCGCGATGAGGCCACGGATGAAGCCATGCGCATCGCGGTTGCGCCAATCGATGCGCCTGCAAGCTTCAAGAACAAGGCCTACGCGGCGCTCAAGGGCGTCATCGTATCGATGGATGTGTACCACAGTCGCGCTGACATCAGGCTCGACGAGCGGCGGCTGGCACGCGACTTCGGCATCAGCCGTACGCCGGTGCGTGAAGCGATGGCGCAGCTTGAGCGCGAAGGGTTCGTTCGCGCGGTCCCACGCCGCGGCATCTACGTGGTGCGCAAGACCAAGACCGAGGTGATCGAGATGATCACCGCCTGGGCCGCGCTCGAAAGCATGGCGGCGCGGTTGATCACCGAAAATGCAATCAACGACGAGATTGCCGCCCTGCGGCGCATGTTCGTGAACTTCGAGAATGGCGAGCTGCGCGCTCATCTCGACGAATATTCAGAAGCCAACATTGAATTCCATCAGACTATCATCCGCATGAGCGCCAACCGCGTGCTCATCGATCTGGCGGAGAACCTGTTCACGCATATGCGCATGATCCGGCGCAAGACGATCGGCGAGAAAGATCGCGTCGATCGCTCGATCCGCGATCACATGCACATCATCGAGGCGCTTGAGGCGCGCGACACCGCGCGTGCCGAAGCTCTCGTACGCGATCACGCGCTCGGTCTTGCCGAGCACGTCGCGAAATATGCCGACTACCTCGATTGAACGAATAAACGGGAGGCTCGCATGGCCGACGCAGCGGTAAAGGCGAAGGCGCCGGAGACGACAACCGAGGCACCGCAGGACCTGACGGATGGCTTTCACCTCGTCATCGATGCACTCAAGCTCAACGGCATCAACACGATCTACGGTGTGCCCGGCATCCCGATCACGGATCTCGGTCGTATGTGCCAGGCCGAGGGCATTCGCGTCGTCTCGTTCCGGCATGAGCAGAACGCCGGCAATGCAGCGGCAATCGCCGGGTTCCTGACCAAGAAACCCGGCATCTGTCTCACGGTATCGGCTCCCGGTTTCCTCAACGGCCTGACGGCGCTGGCCAATGCCACGACCAACTGCTTCCCGATGATCCTGATCAGTGGCTCATCCGAGCGCGAGATCGTCGATCTGCAACAGGGCGACTATGAAGAGATGGACCAGCTCGCCATCGCCAAGCCGCTCTGCAAGGCGGCGTTCCGCGTGCTGCATGCCGCCGGCATCGGCATCGGCGTGGCGCGTGCGATCCGCGCGGCCGTCTCGGGGCGCCCGGGCGGCGTCTATCTCGATCTGCCGGCCAAGCTGTTCTCTCAGGTGATGGACGCGGCGGCTGGACAGAAGTCGCTGGTCAAGGTCATCGACCCGGCACCGGCCCAGATTCCGGCTCACGCGGCCGTCAAACGCGCGCTCGACGTCTTGAAGAGTGCCAAGCGGCCACTGATCATCCTCGGTAAAGGCGCGGCCTACGCGCAGGCCGATGACGCGATCCGCGCGCTGGTCGAAAAGAGCGGCGCACCTTTCCTGCCGATGAGCATGGGCAAGGGTCTGCTGCCCGACACGCACCCGCAGTGCGCGGGGGCGGCGCGCTCGACGGTGCTGAAGGATTCCGACGTCGTGGTGCTGATCGGGGCCCGTCTCAATTGGCTGCTGTCGCACGGCAAAGGCAAGACCTGGGGCGAGCCGCATTCGAAGAAGTTCATCCAGATCGACATCGAGCCCAAGGAAATGGACAGCAATGTCGAGATCGCCGCTCCATTGGTGGGCGATATTGGTTCCTGCGTGTCGGCTCTTCTTGATGGCATCGACGGCAAGTGGCCGGCCCCGCCGGCTGACTGGATCAACGCCGTCAAATCGAAGAAGGAAGACAACATCGCCAAGATGGCGCCGAGGCTGATGAACAACTCATCGCCGATGGACTTTCACGGCGCGCTCGGTGCGCTGCGCACCGTCATCAAAGAGCGGCCGGATGCCATTCTCGTCAACGAAGGCGCCAACACGCTCGATCTCGCACGCGGCGTCATCGATATGTACAAGCCGCGCAAACGCCTGGACGTCGGCACCTGGGGCGTCATGGGCATCGGCATGGGCTTTGCTATCGCAGCCGCCGTGGAGACCGGCAAACCCGTTCTCGCGGTCGAGGGCGATAGCGCCTTCGGCTTCTCCGGCATGGAAGTCGAAACAATCTGCCGGTACAAGCTGCCGGTCTGCATCGTTGTGTTCAACAACGACGGTATCTATCGCGGCACCGACACCAATCCCACCGGCGGTTCGGACCCTGCGACGACGGTCTTCGTCAAGGGCTCGCGCTACGACAAGATGATGGAAGCATTCGGAGGCACGGGCGTTCAGGCGACAACGCCCGATGAGCTGAAGCGCGCCGTCGACGCGGCCATGGATTCCGGCAAGCCGACCCTCATCAACGCCGTGATCGATCCTGCTGCCGGCAGCGAGAGCGGCCGCATCGGCAATCTCAACCCGCAAAGCGTGCTTCGCAAGAAATAGGAAGATATAAGGGGACGACAATGGCAACCCGTAAAGCCAAGAAGGCGAAATCCAAGACCAAGGCAGCCAAGGCCAAGGCCAAAGCCACGACGAAAGCGGCGGCGAAAAAAACCGCCAAGAAGGTCGTGAAGCTGAAGTCCAAGGCGCGGGCGAGGAAAGCCGTTGCGAAAGCCGTGCCGGCGAACGGCCTGCCGAAGCCTTCGGCGAGGCCCTGGGGCCAGGACGGCAAGGCGCTCGACGGCGTGAAGGTGCTGGACTTCACCCACGTGCAATCGGGTCCGACCTGCACGCAGCTCCTCGGCTACATGGGCGCGGACTGCATCAAGGTCGAACGGCCGGGCGTCGGCGACATCACGCGCGGGCAACTGCGTGACGTGAAGGGGCAGGACAGCCTCTACTTCACGATGCTCAATGGCAACAAGCGTTCGATCACCATCGACTCCAAGAATCCCAAAGGCAAGGAGATCCTCGAGCGCCTGATCAAGCATTGCGACGTGCTGGTCGAGAATTTTGCGCCCGGCGCGCTCGATCGCATGGGCTTGACTTGGGACTACATCCACAAGACCAACCCGCGCATGATCGTCGCATCGGTGAAGGGTTTTGGCCCCGGCCCGTACGAGGACTGCAAGGTCTACGAGAACGTCGCGCAATGCGCGGGTGGTACCGCTTCGACCACCGGTTTCCGCGATGGTCCGCCGCTGGTGACGGGCGCGCAGATCGGCGACAGCGGCACCGGCCTGCATCTCGCCTTCGGCATCGTGTGCGCGCTGCATCAGCGCCAGCGCACCGGCCGCGGCCAGAAGGTCTTGTGCGCGATGCAGGACGGCGTGCTCAATCTCGCGCGCGTGAAACTGCGCGACCAGCAGCGGCTCGCGCACGGCCCGCTCACTGAATACAGCCAGTACGGCGAAGGCATCCCGTTCGGCAAGGCGGTGCCGCGCGCCGGCAACGATTCCGGCGGCGGGCAACCCGGTTGGATCCTCAAGTGCAAGGGCTGGGAGACTGATCCCGACGCCTACATCTATTTCATCACTCAGGCGCCGGTCTGGGGCCCGATCTGCGACCTGATCGGCAAGCCCGAGTGGAAGACCGATCCCGACTACGCCACGCCGCCGGCACGGCTGCCGCGGCTGCGCCACATCTTCGATACGATCGAAGAGTGGACCAAGACCATGACCAAGTTCGAGGTCATGGAAAAATGCAACGCCGTCGACATCCCGGTCGGTCCGATCCTGTCGATGAAGGAGATCGCCGAGGAGCCGTCATTGCGCGACACCGGCACCGTGGTCGAAGTCGATCACCCGGGTCGCGGCAAATATCTCACCGTTGGCAATCCAGTGAAGATGTCGGACTCGATCACCGAGGTGAAGCGGTCGCCGGTGCTCGGCGAGCACACTGAGGAAATCCTCACCAAGGTGCTCGGCTATTCCGCGAAGGAACTCGAGGAGATCAAGGCATCGGGCGCGATCACGGCGCCGGAGAAGCCGGCCAAGGCTGAGGCGGCGTGAGGCCTAAGCGGCGTCATGGGTCTCGTGTCCCGGACGCGGGGCGTCGCGAAGGGACGCATCGCTGATAAGGAAAGCAAGCTGGGTCCCGGTTTTGCGGCGCATCGCTTCGCGCTGCACTGCGCCCGGGATACGCGTGCGGAGTGTGGGGAGAGAATTAAATGCGCATCGTAGTTCACGGCCAGCAGGCGTTCGGCAAGGCCGTGCTGGAAGCGTTGCTCAAGCGCGGTGAGAATGTCGTCGCCGTCTATGTCGCGCCGGAGAAGCCTGGCCAGAAAGCCGACCCGCTGAAGGACGCGGCGCTCGCGGCCAATCTGCCGGTCTATCAGCCCGAGTCCTATCGCAAGCCGGAGGTGTGGGCGGAGTTCAAGGCGCTCAAGCCCGACCTGCAGGTGATGGCCTTCGTCACGCTGTTCGTGCCGGAAGATTTTTTGAACATCCCGACCCACGGCTCGATCCAGTACCACCCGTCGCTGCTGCCGGCCTATCGCGGCGCGAGCGCGATCAACTGGCCGATCATCCTCGGGGAGAAGGAAACCGGGCTGTCGATCTTCTGGCCGGATAACGGCCTCGATACCGGCGATGTTCTTTTGCAGAAGACCACGCCGATCGGTCCCAAAGACACGCTCGGCACGGTCTATTTCGACCGCCTGTTCCCGATGGGCGTCGAGGCGATGCTGGAATCGGTCGACCTCGTGAAGGCCGGCAAGGCGCCGCGCATCAAGCAGGACGAGAGCAAGGCCACCTACGAAGGCCGCGCGACCGCCGATGTCGCCAAGATCGACTGGGGCAAATCCTGGCGGCAGATCGATCCCTTAATCCGCGGCTGCAATCCTGCGCCCGGTGCATGGACGACGCTCGACGGCAAGACGGTGAAGATCTTTGATGCCACGCCATTGCCGGCGAAGGACCCGAAAGGCATCGGCGGCAAGCTGGGCGAGATCGTCGCGATCGAGGCCGACGGTTTCACTGTCGTCTGCGCCGACGGACGCTTCAAGGTCACGCGCGTGCAGGCCGACGGTCCCAAGATCGGCGCCGGCGAATGGGCCAAGGCCGCCAATCTCGCCACTGGGACGAGGTTCTCGTGACTTGCTCAAAGTCATGGCCGGGCTTGTCCCGGCCATCCAGGACTTTCTTTGCCGGCAAGACGTGGATGCCCGACGCAAGGCCGGGCACGACGAACTCAAGAATCTCGCCCCTGTCTTCTTTCATTTGATGGACAATCCCTCATGCCTGCCTCGCAGCATCAGAAGCCCCTTTCCGACATTGAAATCGCTCAGGCCGCCAAGATGCGGCCGATCATGGATATCGCCCGCGAGAAGCTCGGCATTGCGCCGGAGAATCTCAATCCCTATGGCTACTACAAGGCCAAGGTATCGATGGACTACATCAAGTCGCTGCAGTCGAAGCCGAACGGCAAGCTGATCCTGGTCACTGCGATCACGCCGACGCCGGCGGGCGAGGGCAAGACCACGACCACGGTCGGCCTCACCGATGCCC
>WHTP01000016.1 GCA_009377695.1 Hyphomicrobiales bacterium
AAACCGACAAAACCTCTTGCGCGCGACAATCAATGCCGCGATCATCACCACCGCCGCGACACAAGATTCTCATCCAGATTGTCGCGCGCCTCTCTCCCAGATTGTCGCGCTACAGTCGGCCCGAATATAGCCCGTGAACCGGATACAGGTGTCGGAACCAGGGATGTAATAGAACCCGTCTCCGTAGAGCGTGCAGATCTTCACGTACTGGACCGGCGCGGCCTTGACGGGAAGATCGGCAGCCTGCGCCCCGACCACTGCGACCATGCCGGCCGCAGAGCCGAGGAGAAGACTTTTCACCATCTTCATATGAACCTCCAAGTTGTCGTTCGTGGGAGGGTTCCGTCTCCGCCGGGTGCTCCGCACCCTGGAAGGTCCCCTTCAGTCCCCGTGACCATCTGGTTCCGATACAAAACCCATTCCCCAAACCAGACTGGGCGACCTTGGGATGCCCCCCGCCGTCGCACGCTCACATTAGCTCAGAGCCGACTACTGGCAATGAATAAGCATCGATCTGAACAGGCGCCGATACAGTTTTCCGGTAAGTGTTGCTTGAAAAACACTCGCGATTTCGGATCGTGCGGTCTCCACGGCAATCTTCGATGATCGTTTGTCCCTTCAGGTATTTATAGTTGATCTACAGAAGCTTTGTTGATATTTACGGAAAATACATACGGCAACAACTCTTCTGTTGTTTACGTATCGTTTACGTCTTTTGACTGTTTCTTTATGATAAGTTTACATGCACGGCGTGTCCCCTGCTGCGGTTCCAGCTTTCTCGCACTTGCACGCAGACCAGTTGTTGATGGCAGACACCGACTCAGGCTCACCCACGCCCCAAAGCCAGTGAAGGCATCGGGGGGCGCGAGCAGCTCAAAAGCGCACGACGTTGCGAATCGCCAATTCTGCTGAAATCACGGCGCGTCAGGCGCCATACCCGACGTTCGCAAGTATAGATGGCGGAGAGGAAGGGATTCGAACCCTTGATACGGCTTTAGACCGTATAACGGTTTAGCAAACCGCCGCCTTCAGCCACTCGGCCACCTCTCCGCAGGCCGTCACCACTACAAAACCCCGTCGTTGCGGTCAAACA
Source organism: Hyphomicrobiales bacterium (assembly GCA_009377695.1). Classification (GTDB taxonomy): domain Bacteria; phylum Pseudomonadota; class Alphaproteobacteria; order Rhizobiales; family Xanthobacteraceae; genus VAZQ01. Next base: position 1,094 of record WHTP01000016.1, read on the forward strand.
CGGGCCCGCAACTCCGGCGATTCCTGCGACTCGGGTGGCGTTCTGCGAGTCCACAAAGTGGTCACAACGGCACTTTGCAGAACGCATTGAGGCACCGCGCGAAGCCACAAGCGAGCACCGACAAAACCTGCTCGCCGGCGTCGCCGTCAGCGCGATCGCGCGGTCGGCAGTAGTCACAAAAGTGGTCACAAGAGATGGGGGGACTCGGTGAGCATCCCATTCCCGGCGCGGCACTCGACGATCGGCTTTTTTTTTACCGGCATCGCCGGCACCGGAAGAACCGCGTCGTCATTCCTGATCGGCTCGGAGTGTGGTGGGTCTTGCGACTCGCCCGAGACGGCAAGGCACAATTACCCTACGACGTGGTGATCTGCGGCGTCCGGCGCCGCATCATCAATGCCTGCAGTTCAGTGGGTGTTGTACCACGCTCGTGCCGCACGTTGCGCCGCGGCGATTTCCGCGTCCGACATTTGCGCGGCAACCTCTTGGCGCAGGCGAGCGGCATCCTCATTGCCCTGCACCGCTGCCAGGTTGAACCACTTGTGCGCGGTGACATAGTCGATCGGAACGCTGCGCCCGACTGAATACATCATACCCAGATCGAATAACGTGCTGGCGTTGACCGGCCCCTCGCCGAGGACGGCATGATTGCATTCGCTAAGTTCAAATCGAGCCATATCGGCCTCCCCTGTTCGCGCGCGTCCATCAGGTCGCGGGCTTCGCGCGAGTTCACTCGACCCCCCGGCCGAGCAACGCGACTATGGCCGATAAGATTTGAATGACGTTTTAAGGATCGACGTGAACCAAATCTGAATACGAACGACGCAATTGCCGTATATACTTTTGATTAGGCAGCGAATTGCTTGGAATTCCTTGATATTCGCGGACGAGATTTTCCAGCGACTCCCGAACCTTTGGTGAAACAATAACCATCATCGCGGCGGACCGTGGTACCCGCAACCGTCCTGCGGTGCGCGCTGACCAACTCAGTTGTGTGCCTCTCGCGGCGTCGTCCTCGATGCCTTCCCCACCCGAGATATTCATGGCACCGCCGGCCGCGCGAGCATGCGATCGAGCCAGCGCTTGCGGTGCGGAAATTCGTTGGTGGCTTTGTCCCTGCCGGTGCCAAGCAGCGTACCCAGCCCATGCACGGCATGTCGGCGATCCGAGTAAGTGCCCGAAAGGAATTCCCGGTCGATCGATCTCCGTCGATCGATCTACTGGGGATTGAAACTTGGGCCTGTTCGAGTGCCCTACCCGCCCTTTGCTGATCGCTATCGTGCCATTGGAGCGATCCATCCCCACTCTGACCCTGCGCCGCCGCGATTATGCGGAGGCCATTATGATCAACACAACCTATGGACGTGCCATAGGCTTCAAGGTTAGGCTTCGACGTTGCGCGCAGTCGTTAGAATGAGCGGCTGCGCTGTTTTATGTTTGCTCAAGGAAAGGGAGCCACTCATGATCCGGTTTGTGTGTTCGGCGCTTGTCGCAGGTGCACTTCTTATTCCCGTTGCAATGTCCACCCACGTCTCGAATCAGGCGCTTGCCCAGGCGACTGACCAGGCTGCCGAAAAGGCGGAACCGGGGAAAGCCACAAAGAAGAAAAGAGCAGCCAAGAGCAAGGCTGCAACGACAAGGAAGCGGGAACTGACCGCGGGCCAAAAGGCCGCGCGCGAGCGTCAACGGCAGTGCGGGGAAGAATGGCGCGAAGCCAAGCAGGGCGGCAAGGTCCAAAAAGGAATGACTTGGCCGAAGTACTGGAGCGCTTGCAACACGCGGCTCAAGGGCAAAGCCACCTGATCCGGCCCGAGTGCCTGAGATCAGGCTCGGCGCGCAAATACAAATACTGAGGGCGTCGGCGAGATTCGAGAAGTCCGAGCTGGCGGCTGTTACCGCCGGCGAGGGCCGGACTTGCCGTCCCTCGCATTCCGCGTACCTCACCTCTCGGTTCGATCCGCGTGAATCTCGTACCCCTGTCTCGCCGACGCCCTCTGTCGTCGACCGAAGCCGGCGTTGTCGACAGCGGCTGCTTAGCGCTCACCGCAGGTCAACAATCGCCGGCCCGTTTGACGCGGTCATCGACATCATGCGAAGCCGAAGACCGTGAAGTAGCGGTAGCTTACTTCTTCTTCCGGCGCTTGGTCTTCTTCGCGCCCTTTTTTGCCGCTGACTTCGTCTTCGACTTTCTCTTCTTCGCCATGCTGCCCTCCTAGCCATGAGTGAGTGGCGATGTCGTAACAGTGCACGCGCGAATCGCGGGCACTGGACTCCGATTACTACAGAGCAGCGAAAAAATCAGCGTTTCCGCTTAATGAAGGGTGTACGGAGTGTTTACGACACTCGATCTTGTGGCTGCACGCGATCACGCGATCACCGCTCGCGATGCAATGAGCAACAGCATCGCGGTTCGATCTGCAAAAAGGTATCGATGTGCGACAAGTGCCGAATTTACAAGGCTTTCTGATGATTCAATATTCGCGTGGCGACAACGTCAGCGACGGTGTTGGTCGCTTCATCGATCGACCATCGACAGGCAGAAATGCCGCCTGAAGCGCGTCAACCAACCTGTGAAAAAAATTTTCGGCGACGAGCTCCAAACGGTGCCGCGCGGGACCGAATCCGACACGAATCGAGCGAATCGGCCAGGAACTGATTCGCGGCGCGGACATGCGAACAGGTCGATCTTGTCCTCGCGAGGACACGCCGACCAACATGTGAGCGGTCGAATGCGTCCGCCGTGACGGACACGAACGTCGCGTGAGCAGGAGATTGTCGACAGAGAGAGCCGTCTTAGACGCCGAGCTTGTTAGACGCCGAGCTTGCGCTTGAGCAGATCGTTCACGGCCTGCGGGTTGGCCTTGCCGCCCGATGCTTTCATCACCTGACCGACAAACCAGCCAGCGAGTTTCGGATTGGCCTTCGCTTGCTCGACCTTGTCCGGGTTCGCCGCGACGATCTCGTCGACCACCTTCTCGATCGCCGAGAGGTCGGTCACCTGCTCCATCCCACGATCCTTGACGATCTGACGCGGGTCGCCGCCTTCGCTCCAGACAATTTCGAACAAGTCCTTGGCGATCTTGCCGGAGATCGTTCCAGCCGCAATCAGATCGAGGATTGCGCCGAGTTGCGATGACGACATCGGCGAGGCAAGGATGTCCTTCCCCTCCTTGTTGAGCCGCCCGGCGAGCTCGTTGATCACCCAGTTGGCTGCCGCCTTGGCATCGCGGCCGCGGGCCACGTCCTCGAAATAGTCCGCCGCTTCGCGCTCTGCCGTGAGTACGTTGGCATCGTAAGCGGTAAGTGCGTAGTCGCGCATGAAACGCACCTTCTTCTGGTCCGGCAATTCGGGCAGATGCGACTTCAGATCGGCGACCAGCGCCGGCGACACTTCAAGTGGCAAAAGATCGGGATCCGGGAAGTAGCGATAGTCATGCGCCTCTTCCTTGTTGCGCATCGACCGCGTCTCGCCCTTGTTCGGATCGAACAGCCGGGTCTCCTGTACGACCGTGCCACCGTCTTCGATCAGATCGATCTGCCGGCGCGCCTCGTAGTCGACGGCCTGGCCGATGAAGCGGATCGAATTGACGTTCTTGATCTCGCAGCGGGTACCAAACGGTTCGCCGGTGCGCCGCACCGAGACATTCACATCGGCGCGCAGGCTGCCCTTTTCCATGTCGCCGTCGCAGGTCCCGAGATAGCGCAGGATCGTGCGCAGCTTGGATACATAGGCCTTGGCCTCATCGGCCGAACGCAGGTCGGGCTTCGACACGATCTCCATCAACGCAACGCCTGACCGGTTGAGGTCGATGAACGACATGGTCGGATGCTGCTCATGCAGGAGCTTGCCGGCGTCCTGCTCGAGATGGACGCGTTCGATCCCGACGGTGATGGTCTCGCCGTCGGTCATGTCGAGAACGACCTCGCCCTCACCCACGATCGGCGATTTGTATTGGCTGATCTGGTAGCCCTGCGGCAGGTCCGGATAGAAATAGTTCTTCCGGTCGAACACCGACCTGAGATTGATCCTGGCGTTGAGCCCGAGGCCGGTGCGCACTGCCTGGCGGATACACTCCTCGTTGATCACCGGCAGCATGCCGGGCATCGCGGCGTCGACCAGCGACACGTGCGAGTTCGGCTCGCCGCCGAAGGCGGTCGACGCGCCGGAGAACAACTTAGCCTCCGACGTGACCTGGGCATGGACTTCAAGGCCGATCACGACCTCCCAGTCGCCGGTGGCGCCTTTCAAGAGTTTTCGATGGCGTGCAGGCTCGCTCATGGCGGAGGTCATCGCAAACCCGTTCGCCCGCGTCAATTCAAGGCTGGCCGCATCCCTCACCGCCGGCCCGTTGTCGCACACCGTCCGCCGCAGTAGGCTTTGCTGGCAAGGAAACGGCATCACACCCACCCACACATAAGCGTATGCCGCCGCCAGGGAGCCCTCCAATGAACGACCCCATCATGCTGAGCCGCCGACACTTCACTGGCCTTGCCGCAGCGTCTGCTTTGGCGCCCGCCCTCGGCGGCAGCGCCACCGCGCAGACCTACCCGAACCATGTCGTGCGGCTGGTGGTGCCGTTCACGCCCGGCGGCGGCATCGATGCAATCGGGCGTATCGTCGGCGGGCGGCTGTCGGAACTCTGGGGCCAGCAGGTCGTGGTCGAGAACAAGCCGGGCGCGGGCGCCAACATCGGGATCGAGTTCGTGGCACGCGCGGCGCCGGACGGCTACACCATGCTGATCACCGCCGGCGGGCTTGTGGTCAATCAATTCCTGTTTCCCTCGATCAACTACGATCCGGTCGCCGACTTCGCTCCGGTCTCGCTGCTCTGCCTGTTTCCCAATCTTGTCGTCGTTCCGAAGGACTCGAAATTCCGCACCGTTGCCGACGTCATCGCCTATGCGAAAGCCAACCCGGGCAAGCTGACCTACGCCTCCCCGGGACACGGCAGCTCGCCGCACATGAGCGCGGAGCTGTTCAAAAACATGGCCAAGGTCGACATTACCCACGTGCCCTATCGCGGCGCCGCGCCTGGTTACACCGACCTGATCGCCGGCCGCGTCGACCTGTACTTTGCGGTGATGGCGTCCGGGCTGCCGCTGGTCCAGGCCGGGCAATTGCGCGCGCTCGCGGTCACCACCACGAAACGCCACAACGCCGCGCCGGAGGTGCCAACCGTCGCCGAAAGCGGCTTGCCCGGCTATGACATGTCGTCCTGGTTTGCCTTCGTCATGCCGGCCAAGACGCCGTCGGAGATCATCCGCAAGGTGAACGCCGATACCAATACCGTGCTCGGCGAAGCAGTGGTCAAGGCGCGGTTTGACAAGCTCGGCGTCAGCGCCGCTGGTTCAACGCCAGAGGCGCTCGGCGCCCACCTCAAGGAGGAGATGGCGAAATGGGGTCCGGTGATCAAAGCCGCCAACATCAAGGTCAGCGATTGAACGCAGCAAGCTCGTTATCGTAATAAGCCCCTGTCGTAAGCCGATATCACAAGAAACATTTCATCCCGGTTCTGGCCGCCCTGATCGGCGGCGTCTTTGGAGTGCGCAATGGCAACTGCAATCAAGGTCATCTCCTCGCAAGCGATCAAGGAGGCCTATCTCGCGTTCGCGCCGGAATTCGAGCGCACAAGCGGACACAAGGTCGTCACCACCTGGAACGGGACCAACGACATTCTCAGGAAGCTCCGCGCCGGCGAAGCCTTCGACATGGTGATCCTGGTGACGCCTGCGATGGAGGAGATGATCAAGGAAGGCAAGGTCATTGCCGACAGCCGCGTCGATCTCGTCCGTTCAGGCATCGCCATTGCCGTCCCGATAGGCGCGCCCAAGCCCGACATCAGCACCGTCGACGCAGTCAAGCGGGTGCTGCTCGCAGCCAAGGGCATCGGCTACTCGTCCGGCCCGAGCGGTGTGTTCCTCGAAGGCCTCTTCAATCGCTGGGGGATCTGGGATCAGGTCGGGTCGAAGATCAAGCAGACGCCGCCGGGAACGCCGGTCGGCTCGATCCTCGCGCGCGGCGACGTCGACATCGGATTCCAGCAGGTGAGCGAGTTGCTGCTCTATCCCGGCATCCAGTACGTCGGCCCGGTGCCGCAGGAGATGGACACCGTCAGCGTCTTTGCCGGCGGCGTCCACAGCCACGCCAGCCAGGCCGATGCGGCACGCGAGTACATCAAGTTCATCGCGTCGCCCGCTGCCCTGCCCTTCATCAAGAAGACCGGCATGGAACAAGGCGCGTCGTGAGCTGACGACGGCCGCGCTCCCCGCTTCTGCCGCGAAGCGATCAAAGCCCGCGGCGGAAGGCCCGGTAGATCGAATTGTTGCGGACCGCCTCCCTGCCCGCCTCGATCAGAAAGTCGACGGACTGCTGAGGAAGATAGAAACGGGTCGGGATCGCATCGAGCGCCTCGGCGCGGGTTCGGTCAAACTGGTCGAAGCCGACGCGCTCGACAAAAACGTTGACATCGTCACAGCGCCAGTTGGGACCCACGCCCAGGCGCTGCCGTTCGGCGGCGGACAAGCCGCAGCGCCAGCGTCGAACTTTTCCCACCCACTCGTTCATGAGCGCGCCGAACGCGGCATAGCTTGCGCGCGTGTTCGCCTCGGTAGCCGTATCGGCTGTTGCCATCACGAGTTCGACACCGGTCGGTCCTGGGAGCTGCTGCGCCCAATTGCCGGATGGAGCGCGGCCGGAATCCACGATCAAAAAGAACATCCGCCGAATGCGCACGGCCTGTCGCGGCGTCATGGGCTCATACGGCCGCGTCGCTGAGAGCAACGCGATACTGAAGCCTGAAAGCCCGAAATTATCGACCAGGCCACCGTCCAGCAGCTTTACGTAGCGCATTGAGCCGGTGTGGTAGCTTTCGATCGCCTGTGCGAAGTCGCGCAACAAAGGTTGCGCATTACGGTTGGCGCGTGCGCGCACGATCCAGTCCGGCAGCTTGGTCTGGCACCGGCCTGGAAAGGTTTCGAGGACGATCGGCGCGAACACCACCGGTACCGCGGCCGAGGCTGCAACCGCTTCCGAGATCGGATAGCTCAGCAGGTCGCTGCACATCGCGTCGAAGGCGACGCTCCCGAACACGAACGGTGTGCGGTTATAGATGTCCGACGCATTGATCCAAATGCGCGGCCGCTGATCGCGCCGGAATTCGCGGAAGGTCGCGCCGCCGAACAGGTTCTCGTCGAGCCAGCGCGGCAGATGCGTGGCGTCGTTCAAGCCGCCGCCGAGCGCGCGGCCGAGATTGATCAGGGAGACCCGAGTGTTGAGAGACTCCTCGGCGTTGCGCAGCAGGAAGCGTTCGCGGAAGTCGGCGAGCGCGTCGCGCCGGCGCAGGCCGTAATAGGCCGCAAGCACCGACCCGCCGGACACGCCAGACACGAAATCGACGCGGTCGAGCAGCGACACGGCCTTGCCGCGATCGCGGATGCGCATGGTGTCGAGCTCTTTGAGCACGCCGAAGGAGAAGGCCGCTGCGCGGGTGCCGCCGCCGGAGAAGGCGAGGCTCAACATGACGTCGTCGGAGTTGAGCGGCAGTTCACTGCCAAGCGATGCCGCCTGCACCGGCCCGGTCAGCGGTTGATTCTGCGGCACGTTGTAAACGCTGGTGCAGCCGCTGAGTGCGACAACACCTATTGCAGCGACCAGCCGCCCCCACGCATGCATCGACACGGAACCCCTGCCCAGACGTCACCCTATCAGCGGTGCGTTGCGGCATGGTCAACAGTCACTTAAAGGCGAACTTATGGTTTGGAGGCCGCTAACCCAGCAAATCACGGGCAATCGCGGCCCATTCGGCACTGAATGGGCCGGTTGCCGCCGGGATACCGGCGCGCCGGTACCAATAGCGGGCGTTTTCCTCGTCCTTTTCGAGCCGGTGCAGGTAAGCGTGCACGCGCGCGCAATTCTTGCCGCCCTCGTCCATCACCAGCGCATGTGCGGTGTCCCACCGGTCCTTGCCGGCCCACCACAGTGCGGCGAGCGCCGGCGACAGCTTCGCCGGCGGCGTTCGCTTCGATAGGCTGCGTTTGAATTCCGCGAACGTCATCAAGGACTGGTGTGGCGGTTCAGAAGTCCGCATCCACGAACGCGCCGCAAGATAATACGAACTTCGGAGTCGAGACGCTACCCCTGCTCGTGCCGTTGCCGCGCTGAAATGACGTCATTAGCTTGAAAGTTTGTCGACCACCTATGCCCCGGATTGTCCCGCAGCCGCTCCGTTGATTTCGCGGGGAGAGCGTGGGCATTGAGGTCCGTCGAAATCAGGCATAGGTTATCCAAGACCCAAACGGCCGCGCATCATCAGGCGACGGCCTGTCGCCGGCCGTGCGCGCCTGCTCATCGCATGGAGGTAAGGTCATGGCCATCGCCCCGACCCTGCAGAAATATCTCGACCGGAACGTCGTGTACGACGTGATCACGCACGAACCGACAGTGACGTCCGGACGCACCGCCCAGGCCTGCCATGTCTCGGGTGACCAACTCGCCAAGGCGATCGTATTGCGCCGCAACGGGAACTATCTTCTCGCCGTGGTGCCGGCCTCGCATCATATCCGCGTGACCGACTTGAAGTCGCAACTCGGCGATGACGTCGATCTGGCTGACGAGAAGGAGCTTAAGCGGCTGTTTCCAGACTGCGTGCCTGGTGCCGTTCCTGCGGTCGGCCAGTGCTACGATCTGGACGTCATTATCGACGACAGCATTCAGCAGCCGGCTGACGTCTATCTTGAAGGTGGCGATCACATGACGCTGATTCACCTGACTCAGGCGGAGTTTGCCCGGCTGATGGCGGATGCGCGGCACTTCCGTTTCAGCGTCCACGACTGAACGACGCGCGAAACACCGAGGTTGGCCTCGGCCCCAGGCGCCACTACCGCTTCAATGGGGCAGACAGGGACTTCCGCAACCGGCAGGCATGTCCGCGCGTCGCATGCATTTGGCTGCTCTCCTGCCTCGACCTTTCCAGGAGAGAGGCGGCAACCTCACCACCACCGCTCTGCTTTGAACCGTCCGGCCGCCTGCTCGAGCGCCGCGCCGAGCGTAAACAGTGTCTCCTCATCGAACGGCCGGCCGATCAGCTGCAGACCGAGCGGCAGACCGTCGGCCGACAGCCCGGCCGGAACCGCGATGCCCGGCAGCCCAGCCATATTCACGGTCACGGTGAACACGTCGTTGAGATACATTTCGATCGGACTGGCCCCGGCCTTCTCGCCGATGCCAAACGCATCCGTCGGCGTCGCCGGCGTCAGGATCGCGTCAACACCTTTCGCAAAGCATTCCTCGAAGTCGCGCTTGATCAGCGTGCGCACCTTCTGCGCCCGCAGATAGTAGGCATCGTAGTAGCCGGCGGAGAGCACATAGGTGCCGATCATGACGCGGCGGCGCACTTCCGCGCCGAACCCTTCGGCGCGGGTCTTCTCATACATGCCGATGACATCGCGGCCCGGACTGCGCAAGCCATAGCGCACGCCGTCATAGCGCGCGAGGTTCGACGACGCCTCTGCGGGCGCGACGATGTAATAGGCCGGCAGCGCGTATTTGGTATGCGGGAGTGACACGTCGACGATATTCGCGCCGGCGTCCTTGAGCCACGCAACACCTTGCTTCCACAGCGCATCGATCTCTGGCGCCATGCCGTCGAGGCGGTACTCGTTCGGGATGCCGATGGTCATGCCCTTGACCGGTTTGCCGAGTGCCGCCTCGTAGTCCGGCACGGCGCGATCGACCGAGGTCGAGTCCTTCGGATCGTGCCCCGCCATTGAACGCAGCAGGATCGCAGCATCACGAACGGTACGTGTAATAGGTCCGGCCTGGTCAAGCGACGAGGCGAAGGCAACGATGCCCCAGCGCGAGCAGCGCCCATAGGTCGGCTTGATTCCGACCGTGCCGGTGAATGTGGCCGGCTGGCGGATCGAACCGCCGGTATCGGTCGCGGTTGCGCCGAGACAGAGCAACGCCGCGACCGCGACCGCCGATCCGCCCGACGACCCCCCCGGCACCAGTGGCGTGTTCGACCCATCGCAAGTCGGGTCTACCCGACTTGCGCCCTCTTGAAGTGCCGAACTCGGGTTTACCCGAGTTCGGGTGCGCCGCCACGGATTGACGACCGGACCGAAGCACGAGGTCTCGTTCGATGAGCCCATCGCGAACTCGTCGTTGTTGAGCTTGCCGAGCATCACGGCGCCGTCGCGCCAGAGCTGCGTGGTGACGGTCGATTCATAGGTCGGCACAAAGTTGTCGAGAATGCGCGAGCAGGCGGTGGTCCGCACGTCCTTGGTCGCGAACAGATCCTTGATGCCAAGGGGAAGGCCTTCGAGCGGTCGCGCATCGCCGGCCTTGAGCCGCGCGTCCGCGTTCTTTGCCATCGCGCGGGCCGTGTCGGGCGTCTCGAGCACATAGGCATTGAGCGCCCTCGCCTGCTCGATCGCAACGATATGCGCGTCGGCAAGCTCGGCAGCGGAGAACGCGCGCTTGCGGAGTCCGTCGCGCGCTTCAGCGAGCGTGAGTGCGGTGAGTTCCGTCATGCCTTGTCCGGAGCGTCGCAAGCAAAGGGGTTCGGCGTTTCGATGGCCCGCTTGGGCGGAACCGGCAATCCCGCCGCTTCAAAATCCTCCGGCTCGAAGCCGGGCGGAATCTCGCCGCGCTCGACCGCGATTTCGAGCTGGTAGCGCCGCCAGAGCGCCTCTTCCTCGCAGGCCCAGCACATCCGCGCTACTCCACCACCTTGGGGACGAGGAAATAGTTGCCCTCGCGTGCCGGCGCGTTGCGCAGCACGTCTTCGGAGATGCCGCCGTCGGTGACCTTGTCCTCGCGCTTCTTCATCTCCATCGGGATCACCGACGTCATCGGCTCGATGCCGTCGGTGATCACCTCGGACAACTGTTCAACAAAGGCGAGAATGGCATTGAGCTCGCCCTGGAGATGCGCGATCTCATCGTCGGCAACGGCGATGCGCGCCAAATGCGCGATACGGCGGACGGTTGCGGCGTCAACGGACATGAGCCGTTCCTTGTGGCCAATTCTCGGGCCGTGGCGGGGGCTATAGCAGAGCGCAGTCCGCGTGAGCAATGTCGCGGCAAGGCTCCCACGCATGCCGGACACGTCAGGGGCCGGCTTCTCAGATCAGGCCCAGATCCCGCAGCTCGCGGCGCATCTCCTCTGGCATGGCCCGCAATCCCGGCGCGATCCGCGTCAGGTCGCGCGGCGCGTCCTTGGCCTCGAGATAGCGCCAGCCCTGGAATGCGCGCCACGGCCTCGGCTCGACCGGTATCACCTTGGGCTCCAGCACGATCCGGCAGCGCCCGACGCCTTCCTTATCGACAAAGGGACGTACCGCCAGGACCCGCTCCCGGCACATCACCTGACCGCGGATGACCCAAAACAGGGAGCCGGAGCCGACGATCTCGTCGGCGCGCTTGGGCACCATGCGGGTCGTGTGGATGTGCTCGGTCTTCTTGCTGCGCGTGCGCTTACGCTTCTCCTTGATCCAGTCCTCAAGATCCTGGATCGAATCGCAACCGACGCAGAGCTTGATGAGATGCAGTGTCACGCGAAGCCATTTCCCAGTTTGGCGGCATGTTAGCGCGACCGGCGGCCGTCGCCAGCAACCGCCGCGATTATCCTCAACCGAATGGCCTTACTGTGCGGCAGGCGCGCCGCTGCGCGCGGCGTTGAGGTCGATCGGGCCGTGCTGCTGCTGCTGCTTCTTCTTCGGCTGCGGCGCTTGTGCCGGACGACGGGGCGGCGTGCGCGCCGGTGCGGAACCCGTGGTCTCTGGCCGGCCAGCCGGTTCCGCTGTCATAATGTTGACCGGCGGAATTGAATCCGACGACGGGAAGAACAGTTCGGGTCCATCCCGCGTCGGCGCCGCCGGCGAGGCGAAGGCCGACGCTCCCGGCGGAAGCGGCTGCGCGCCGCTCTCGGCCTGCGGCGCAGACGGAGCGCCGTTCGCGGTCGGCCCGGGGCCCGGAGCCGGCCACGCCGTGGAATATCGGCCCACATAGAAATCATAGGTGCGCTGGGAGAGATTGGCGCTCACGCGCGCGGCGTCGCGCATCATCGCCAAAGGCGGACATTGATCGCTCGTGCAGTCGTCGCGCGTTGCCAGCACATGAGCGATCAGGCCATAACGATCGCTCTCGACAGCGCGTCGCAAGCTTGCGAGCAGCGGTTCCATTTCGGAACCGCCGCGATTGACGAAATCGCTGACATCCACGAACAGATTGAGCTGCGCCGCGACGTAGGACACCGCCGATGCCATCGCGTCCGGTGTGGCGAACAAGGTGCGTTCGCATGAGCGTTCGACGGCGTCTCCGGCGAGAGCATCCAGGCAGGCGAGTGGCGAACCTGGCATCGTCGCCCGTGTCGCAAGCACGCCGGCGCGCGCTTCAAGCGCGCGTTGTTCTGCGGCCGTATCCTGCTTGCTGGTGCCTTCGAGGAAGAACCACGCCAAGACCGCGCCCACGAGCACGATGCGCCCAAGTCCACCGGCAATGCCTTCGCGGCCGGCACGGCTGAGCGCCAGCACGCCGAACACCACGAACAATGCCGTGACCGCGCCAGCGGCCCAAAGTGGCAGGGTCAAGGTTCCCGTCAAAGGATCGAGACCGGGAATCCAGCCTCCGAGTGGATCGGACATGACCAACTATCCAGACGCCAAACATAAGTGAGCGGGAAAAGCATATGGATCACGGCAAGACATTGTCCACCTCCGGCGGCGCACAAGCCGAATTACGCTGTGGACTGATGCCTGCAAGCCACACCCCCAGGGCGTGCTGCGATGTCGAGGCCTGCGAAGCGCTCAACGCGAGCGGTCGAGCTGACTTTCTTTGGCGACCCGCTCAAAGGCTTCGTTGGTGCTCTTGATGCGGTATTGGTGCTCGTCACCATCCGACGGCAGTAATTTTACGATCTGATACGCGCCATTGGCAGTCATGTGCCCGAGAGGCTTCGCCGTAAAATATACCGTCTGGCCGAGCCGAAACTTGTGTGTGTCCAACGCTGTTCTCCTGAACTCTACTCAACACCACCCGAATACTTCCCTAAACCGCCGCTATAACGCCAAATATAGCAGTGATTTCAGGAAACCGGGCAAAAAATTGGCGTCATGCATGGCATGGTTGCTGGCCGGACGGGGCTACGGGTCCCGGGATAATCAGTGATAATCACCAATCAAACCATGGGCTTACAAAGCTCTGCTAAACCATGCCTTCGGTCGGTATGGGACCGTGATGGAACCTATCACATTGGCGCCGCGTTCCTCGCCTACCTGACGGTCCACGGATCAAAGAAAGACAGCATCATGCGCCTGTTGTTCGGTATCATCCTCGGCTTCGCGCTCACCGTGGGCGGCGTCTATTTGGCTGACCAGACCAGCACACGCGCGGACGCCCGTACGATGGTCAATTGGGATGTCGTGGCCAAGAACGTCGACCAGTTGACCGCAATGGCGCGCGACGGTTGGCGCCGCATCAGCGGCTGATGCACCCCTCGGAGCGCCGCCACATTCGCCACCGACGAAACGCAAGGGCGGCCTGGAGCCGCCCTTGCGCATTTAGCAGCGAATGAAACTCTGCACACCAGAACCAGAACGTGGCGTGAAGAGTTTCGTGAACGGATGGTCAGAGTTCCTCCATTGCGGTTCCCGATACACACCTATTTTCAACGTACGGCACTGCAGGAGCAGGAACCTGCTTCCGCACGCAGCCGTTTCACGTTGGGCCAATAATCGGCGGCACGGGCCAACCTTCTGGAGGAACGTTCGAATGAAACGCAACCTGTCGATCACGACAGCGGCTGCCGCTCTCCTAGTCGGAACGGTGTTCGCCGCTGCGCAAGGCGTGCAGCGGCCCGGTGGAGCCGGCGGCGGTGCTGGCGGTGCCGAACCTGGTATGCAAGGCGGTGCACAAGGCGGCGGCAACCGCGGCATGCAGACGGCGCCGCAGGAAGGCCAGAGCAAAGGCCAGTCCGAGCAGCGGCCACGCACCCAAGGCCAAGGCGGCAGCAACCAAGTCCAGGGCCAAGGCCAGCAAGGTCAGGGTCAGAAGGGCCAAGGTCAGGCCAGACCCGAGGGCCAAGACAAAGGCAAGGTCCAGTCCAAAGAGCCGCGCACGCAAGGTCAGCGCGAACAGGGCCAGCGTGATAGGCAGCCGCAACAGGGCCAGCGGGACACACAGCAAGGTCAACGCGAAAACCAGCGGGGTCAGCGTGACAACCAGAAAGGCGCCGAAGGAAAAGGCGGCGGCGCGCAGTCAGGCGGTGTGACATTGAACGCCCAGCAGCGCACCACCATCCGCAAAACGGTGCTTCAGGGCGGCAACGCCCCGCGCGTCTCCAACGTGAACTTCTCGATCAGGGTCGGGACCGTCGTGCCGCGCACCGGTGTCAGGCTGGTGGCCGTGCCGCCGCCGCTCATCGAGATCCATCCGGCGTGGCGCAATCACCTGTACTTCGTCGTCGGTGAGCGCATCATCGTCGTCGAACCGGACACCCACAGGATCGTGGCCGTGCTGGTCGTGTAACGCGACAATTGTTCCAAACAAACGCGGAGGGCGGCCTTGCAGCCGCCCTTTCGCATGTTCGCCCCGCAATTGGACTCGCGGCCCTGCCCTACTTATTTCTGCCCAGCCGACCGATAAATTGTGCGCAGGAATGAGATGTTGCCGGCTGCAAAGGACAAAAAACAACCCGGAGTTTTCTCCGGGTTGCTCATTACGAATGTCGCACGAATGCCGCGCGCGCAGGCGGGTGCTAGGCGCGAACCTCCTGGCGTTGGAAGACCACGTAGCCGATCACGAACAGAACGATGGTGCTGGCGATGAGCGTGACGATCTGCGGCCACACGATCAGCACACTCTGCAGCAACGGCAGCGGTGCACCAGGGATCGAGCCCGGCTCGACCAGAGCGAGCCCCATCGCCGCGAGCTGTGATTGCTGAGTGGAGCGAACAGACGGATCGAGCAGCACCGACACGATCTCCCCGAACAACGCCCCCGGCGACAGCCGCATGACCGCCTGGCGCGTCGCAAGGCCGCTAAGCAACTCGTCCGGGGAGCCCGCTTGCAGCGGCACGAAGACGTTGACTAGGTGGCCCGACAGCAGCGGCCACAAGATCGAAATGAAGAGCCACACCCCGAGCGCGGTCAGTGCAGCCGTTGCAGCCGAGCGGAATACCACCGAGCACAGCATCGCGAGCGCAAGCCAGACCCCGGCATAGGCAATGGTGACCACCAGCATCAACGCCGCGCGTGCGATCTCTTCGCCGCTCGGTGGCACGCCGAGTTGATAAAGCGCCAGTCCCAGTACCACCATCCACATTGCCGTGAGGCTGATGGCGATCGTCGCCAGGCCAGCGAGGAACTTGCCGAACAGCAGGGCATCGCGATAGATCGGCTGCGACAATATCCGGCTCAGGGTGCGCTGATTGTGCTCGCTGTTCACGAGGTCGAAGCCCAGCCCGATCGCCACCAGCGGCACCAATAAGGTCAGCACGAACACGAACGAAAGCTGCTCGCCGGACCTCGTAAATACGCGCAGCAACAGGAACGGGTCTTCGGCGGTCACGTTGCGGATCTGCTGCAGCGACACCAGCACGATGACGAAGCCGGTGATCACGACCAGCAATTCGATCACCAGTATGCGAACGCTGCTGAGATGATCCGCCAGTTCCTTCCCGGTCACGACGCCAAGTCCGCGCCAGGGAGAGCCTTCACGCTGCATCGCGTCCTCCCAACTCCTCATCACGGAAATAGCGCGTGTAGATCATTTCCAGGCTAGGCACTTCGACCGCCAGTCGCAAAAGCTTGCCGCCCGCTCCCATCACGGTGGCTGCTGTTTCCGACCGGACGTCGCGGTCCGTCTTCAACCGCCATCGGTTCGGTCCAAATGTCTCGACATCGGTTACGCCGGGAATAGCTTTGAGCCTTGCATCGAGACCGGAGCCCTCGGCCTCGACGTCAAGATTGAAGGTGCCACCGAGGACCTGACGGCCCAACTCGTCGACGCTGCCAAGCAGCACGATGTTGCCTTGGCTGAATAGAGCGACCCGATCGCAGACGCTCTGGACACGATCCAAGAGGTGCGACGACAACAGAACTGTCACGTCGCGCTGCTTCAGATTGCGGATGATCTCCAACAACTCGATCGTGGCCTGCGGATCGAGCCCCGAGGTCGGCTCGTCGAGGATCGCGATCTGCGCATCCTTCAACAGAATTTCCGCAATTCCGAGCCGTTGCCGCATGCCACGGGAGAAGGTTGCCACACGCCTGTCGGTGACGTCGTGCAGGCCGACATGATCGAGGGCCGACCTGATTTTCTCGTCGCACTCGCCGGCGTCTAGACCGATGAGGCGGCCGGTGTAGCGCAGGTTCTCAGCCGCTGTCAGGCTGTCGTAGAAGCCGACCGCGTCCGGCAGGTAGCCGACCCGTCGCTTCACCTGAAGCGGCTCGCGCACCGGATCGTAGCCGAGCACTCTCACCTGACCGTCCGAAATCTCGGTCAGGCCGAGCATCATCAAGATGGTGGTTGTCTTGCCGGCACCGTTCGGGCCCAGCAGACCAAAGATCTCGCCCTGCGCCACCGAGAACGTGATGCCCTTGACCACGGGCACCCCGTTATAGCGCTTGGTAAGGTCTTGCGCCTCGATGACTTGCGCGCTCATCGGCGACCGAACCTCATCACGGCGCCGAACAACACCAGCAGTGCGACGCCGATGATGCCCATGCCGACGAGACCCCACTGTGTGGAGGTTGCCACCGCCACCCGGAAGGTTTGCGAGGCGGATTCACCGCGTGCCGCGGCGCGCGTCGTCAAGACATAGTCGCCCGCCACCGCTTTGCCGCTCGGCGTGACCTTGAAGACAACTTCTTTGTTCTCGTTCGGCGGGATGCGGTCGACCGTCTTTGGGTCGGCCTCGATCTTCCAGCCGCTCGGTGCCGAGCCCGACATCTCAACCGCCTCCGCCGTCGACGTGCCGGTGTTAGTGACCGTGACGGGAATGGTGGTCTCCTGTCCCGCCGTGGCTGCCGCGTT
The DNA here is from genome assembly GCA_009377695.1 of Hyphomicrobiales bacterium. Classification (GTDB taxonomy): domain Bacteria; phylum Pseudomonadota; class Alphaproteobacteria; order Rhizobiales; family Xanthobacteraceae; genus VAZQ01. Next base: position 18,129 of record WHTP01000016.1, read on the forward strand.
GAGGCGGCCATCGCGGCCGGAAATCTCGATCTTCGGCGTGCCGGTGATCTCAAGCCCCAGTTCGGCGGTCGCCGTCGCGTCCTCGGCAGTCGCGCGCGCGGTCACCTTCTGCGGGCCAACACCGATGGTGTTCGGCGGGCGGACCTTCAGCTTGACGTCCTTGGACTGGCCGGCGTCGAGCGGGACGGCGTTGAGTTCCTGGCTGCCGTATTGCTCGGTGAACGAGACTTCAAAGTTCGGCGGTGCAGTCGCGGCCAAGCTCGCGACGATCCGCTTGCCGCTCTCATTCTTGATCGCGAGTTGATACTCGAAGGTCGAGCGCGAGTTGCCGCGCAGTTCCGGCAGCGCCGGTGTCAACGTCAGCTTGGCGGGCAGGTCCTTCACCAGGGTGACGGCCACCGGCAGCGAGATGGAGTTGGCGCCCTTGGCGTTGACCGTGAGATTGGTCGTGCCCAGCGTCGCGTCCTTGGGGACGTCGAGACGAAGATCGAACGACACGCTGGAGTTGGTCGCTGGCAGCACGGCCTCGATCGGCTGGCCGCCGCCGACTACGGTCGAGGTCCAGCCCTTTGGCACGCCATCCACCGAGATCTGCAGCCGTTCGGGCGGCATCGCGTAGTTCTGCAGGCGTAGATTGATCGTCGCCGTCGTGCCCGGGCGAACGCTGATGGCCGGATAGTCGGTCAGCAGGAAGAGCCCTTTGACATCAGGCTTCGAGGTCTCCTGCGATACCGCCGGACTGCCGACGGTCAACGCGGAGAAGGCGAGCAAAATCAGGGCGATAAGACGATATCGCATAGTATTGGCTCCCGGACGATAAAGGTAAGGTTGGTCCCGCTTTTAAGACCCCCGCCGCAGCACCGCAATATCACGGGTGCCGCAGCGGGTGCGACTATTCTTCGTCCCCGCGGTGCTTTCAATACAAATCGGCGACATTTTTTGGGCCAGTTGCCGCGATGCTTAAAGCGAGTTGCGCAGCACAGTTGGCCAGTCGACCTCGTCTTCCGGCAGCACCCACGTCTCCTTGATCGCCGCGGCGCGCCATTCGGCCCATGCCGGCAAAGCCGTCATAGCCTTCATATAATCCTGCGCCACCGCACCAACCTTGACGACGTAGGTCTGAAATCGGGAGACGACCGGAGCATACATCGCGTCCGCTGCGCCGAAGCGGCCGAACAGGAACCGCCCGCCCTGCCCGAAGCGCGTGCGACAATCTGTCCAAATTTGCTCGACGCGCCGCACATTGGCGAGGACGTCGTCCGGCAGTTCCCGCGGCATCGGCGGTCGCCACATGTTCATCGGCAGATGGCGGCGCATCGGCACGAAGCCGGCATGCATCTCCGAGGCAGCCGCCCGGGCGTAGCCGCGCGCTTTCAGGTCGGAGGGCCACAGGCCAGCATCGGGAAATCTCTCGGCGAGGTGCTCGAGGATCGCAAGCGACTCCCACACATGGACGTCGCCGTCGGACAGCACCGGCACCTTGCCGGTACCCGACACCTTCGAGACGCGCTCCTTGAAGTCGGTCGCGTTAAGCGAAATCACTTCTTCGGTGAAGGCGATGCCGGCCGCCTTCATGGCGATCCATGGCCGCATCGACCAGGACGAGTAGTTCTTGTTTCCGATGATGAGCGAAAGAGCCATGTTCCCTTATCCGGCGAAGAGAAAGCTACCACATTGCCCGGACCTGGTTCGAGTGGCAGCATCACGGCGAGCCGGAATCATGACATGCCGCTGTTTTCGATCCTCGACGTCGTCGCGCTCGGCGCCTTCATCGTCGCCTGGGGCGGTTATGCCTATCTCAACGAGCGCAGCCGGGCCAGCCGCGGCGGTCTCAATGCGATCATGGACGGCTACCGCGAGGTCTGGATGCGCCGCATGCTGGCGCGCGAGCAGCGGATGGTCGACATGCAGATCATGGCGTCCCGCCAGAACGGCACGGCGTTCTTCGCCACGACCTCCTTGTTCGCGATCGGCGGCGCGCTGACCATCCTGCGTTCGAGCGGCGAGATGGCTGCGATCGCCGCAGACCTCCCGGTCGGCATCGAAACCTCGCGCGGGTTGTGGGAAGCCAAGGCGATCGGCCTCACGGTGATCTTCGTCTATGCCTTCTTCAAGTTCGCCTGGGCGTACCGGCTCTACAACTACGTCGCGATCCTGCTCGGCGCGACGCCGATGCCGGAGGCCAAGGACACGCCGGAAGCCGAGGCCCATGTGGTGCGCACCGCGCGGCTGTTCACGACGGCCGGCCGCCATTTCAACCGCGGCCAACGTGCCTTCTTCTTTGCGCTCGGCTATCTCGGCTGGTTCGCCGGACCACTGGTGCTGATGATCACGACGGTGGTCATCGTGGTGGTGATGTGGTGGCGACAATACAAGTCCGACTCGCTGCGCGCCGTCGCGGACAGCGAAATCAGCTCATCGTCCCGGCGTTGAGACGCCGTCAGTTCAGGCCCATCGCCACCGCCACGAAGCCCGCGAGCAGCACCGCCGCCGCGCCCGCCGTAAGATTGGCCGCGATCAGGAGCCGTTCGGCGATTTGTGAATAGTCGATCGAAAGCCGTACCGTAAGCACGGCAGCGCGAATCGCACGCATACGCAGACCCCGCTACGCAACACGACGCAACTGACTACTGTCTGACACCCATCGCGCCCGCCTTCCACCAACCCAGCCCCTGTTCCAGATCGGCGGTTGAGCGCGATAGCTCGATGCACGTACTCGCGTGGATTGGCAATTTGATGACGAAGCGATCGGCGATCGCGATCAATCTTGTGGATGCATCATCGCCGTGGGCAACAGTCGCACACCGTCCATATGCGGTGACAAGCTACCGGCATTCTTAGCCGTCAGGTCAGGCTCAGCGCCGCCGCGACAAACGGATGCGAGCGCGACCACCACCATTGTCGCCAGAATGGTTGCCGTGCGGGTGACGACGCCCGGCCGCGCGAGATCCCCGGGCTATGGCCGGCAATTGTCTTGGGCGGCATTTTGGCCAGCGCGATCGCATTCTCCGCGCTGGAGCGGGCCGGGAAAGAGCTCCGATGTTCGCCCGCTCAACCAATAGGCAACGAGGCCAATCCATTCCCGAACCGCCGTGTCCGTTCGCCGCAGGCCGTCGCCCAGAGTCGGAAACGGGCGCAACGCGTCGCCGGCGCCCCGGGTCCGCCAGTCGACCGGATAGGCCTCGACCGGAAAGCCGGCCTTGCGGAAGACGCCTATGGCACGTGGAAGATGGTAGGACGAGGTGACGAGCAGCCAGCGCTCACCCGGCTTCGGCTGTGCGAGCTCCCGCGAAAACAGTGCATTTTCAACCGTGTTGCGAGACCGATCCTCGGCAACGACCCGATCCCGCGCGACGCCGAGGTCCTCGAGCAGCCGCAGCGCGAATTCCGCCTCCGGCCGCTCGTCAAATACCAGTGCGGCCGAGCCGCCTGAGAAGATAATGCGCGCGTCGGGGTAACGCTTCGCGAGCTGGGCGACCTCGGTCAGCCGCTCGCCGGCCTCATTGAGCGCAACCGTGTTGCGGGCGTGCGAAACATCGGGGCTGATCGCGCCGCCCAGCACCACGATGCCATGCGGAGCGCCCCGGCTATCGTCCCAGGCCGGGAAGCGACCTTCCAACGGGACGATCAGCGCGTTGCCGACCGGGGAAAGCCCGACGACGGCAAGGAGGATCAGGCTGCCGATGATTATCGGCCAGCCGGCGCGGGAAAACCGCGTGCGCAGCAGCAGCGCGCCGACGATGCCCACGAGGATGATGAAATTAGACGGGATCGTGAAGAAGCCAACGATCTTGGACGCGTAGAAGAACATGGCTAGTGCCGCCGATTTGAAGTTCCTACAGCAGTTGCAGCGAACTCGGCCGGGAACTTCAAATCAAAAGCGGCACTGGAACTATAGAGTGCTAGTGCCCCATCGTTTCCGAAGTTCGTGTCAGAGTATGCTGCAAGCGTATCACGAACTTCGGAAACGGGGCACTCGTCCCCTGCGCGTCGTAGGCGGTTAGCGGCGGCTCTTCTTCCAGGCCTCGTAGCGCGCCTTGGTCTCATCGTTCATCGGATAGAGGCCGGGGAGCTTCGCGCCCTTCTCAACCTCGTTGACGATGTAGGTCTCCATCAGCTCGTGCTCGGGCCCTTCCTCGGCCACGAATGCGAGCAGGTTCTGCGGAATGACTACCGCGCCGTCGTCGTCGCAGACGATCGTGTCGCCGGGAAAGATCGCGCAGCCGCCGCAGGCGATCGGCTCGTCCCAGCCGACGAAGGTCAAGCCATTGACCGACGCCGGCGCAGCGACGCCGGCGCACCAGATGGGCAGCTTCGAGGCCAGCACCCCGGCCTTGTCGCGGATGACGCCATCGGTGACCAGCGCCGCGACGTTGCGCTTCATCATCCGCATCGTGAGGATGTCGCCGAAGATGCCGGCGGTGGTGACGCCCATGGCGTCGGCGACCGCAACGCAGCCTTCCGGCATCGCCTCGATCGCGCCGCGGGTCGAGATCGGCTTGGCCCAGCTTTCCGGCGTCGCGAGGTCCTCGCGCACCGGGATGAAGCGCATGGTGAAGGCGGGCCCGATGATGCGCCGGCCGGACCCGTCGAGCGGCATCGGGCCCTGCATCCAGCAGCGGCGGATGCCCTTCTTAAGCAGCATTGTGGTGATGGTGCCGGTGGTGACGTCCTTCAGCCTGTCGTAGAGCGCGGCACTCATCGCCAACCTCGTTTGAACTTTGTATCATCGATTGTTGATGTGAGTCGTGTTGGTACGGCCGGCTCGGTCGGCTCCGAGTTCGCTGCACTTTCACGCGCTCGCCATGCCGGTTCTTTCATCGCGGCGGCGAAGCCAGGCGACGAACGGAATCGACAGCAACACCATCCAGGATTTGCCGACCACCTGCCCGGCCAGGAAATCGAGCGAGCCGAACGCAAGCCAGAGAAACACGATGGAGTCGACCACGAGCCCGACCAGGCTCGAAGCGACCACCGCCATGATCAGGCGGCGGCGGGCCAGCGGTGTGTAGACCGCGAAATCAGCGAGCTCCGACAGGAGGAATGCGGCCGCCGATGCGACCACCAGCGCGGGCGGCGCGACCAAAGCGGAGAGCGCGGCGCCGGCGAGGATCGCGCCCGCCGCGACGCCGACGCCGAGACGGCGTTGCGCCAGATCGCGCAGCACGAGCGCGATGCCGATCATGGTAACGCCCGATGGCGCCATCAGGCCTGGCGCCACCGGGATCAGGCATGGCCCGTTGGGCACGCATTTAGTGCCGGCATTGCCGATCAGCCAGTTGGCGGCAGGGATGGTCAGCGCAAACAGGATCAGGAACGCGATCCCCTCCCACCGGCGCCGGGTATCGAGATTGTCTGTCGTCAGCATTCGGCCTTCCATTTCGCAAACCCGTCAGCCCGCAACCGGCAGGCGGGGCATGTGCCGCAGCCATAACCCCAGCGATGGCGGCGCGAGCGGTCGCCGAGATAGCAGGTGTGGGTCTCCTCGACCAGCAGGTCGACGAACGGGTCGCTGCCGATCTCCTGAGCCATCGCAAAGGTCGCGGCCTTGTCGATCCACATCAGCGGCGTATGGATGACGACGCGCCGGTCCATGCCGAGCGTAAGCGCAACCTGCATCGCCTTGATCGTGTCGTCGCGGCAGTCGGGATAGCCGGAGAAATCGGTCTCGCACATGCCGGCGACGAGATGTTTGATGCCGCGGCGATAGGCGAGCGCACCGGCGAAAGCCAAGAACGCGAGATTGCGGCCGGGTACGAACGTGGTCGGCAGGCCGCTCTGGGCAATCTCGATGGCGACGTCGCGTGTGAGCGCGGTCTCCGAGATCGCGGCGAGCGCATCGAGCTTGATCATGTGGTCGTCGCCGAGCCGCGACGCCCAATCCGTCCGCAATGCCTTGATCCGCTCGCGGATGTGCGGACGCACATCGAGCTCCGTCCGGTGCCGCTGGCCGTAGTCGAAGCCGACGGTCTCGACCGACGCAAAATGCTCGAGCGCCCAAGCCAGGCAGACGGTGGAGTCCTGCCCGCCGGAGAACAACACCAGCGCGTTCTGGTCATTACCCTCAGGCACCCGTCACTCCACAACTCCACGTCACATTCATTGCCGGCAACGTCGCACGACGTCTCGCAGCCGGCGGAACGGCACGCCGAGATAATACTTCCGGAAGAACCGCAGGCGACCGCCGAAGTTCAGCGCCGGCTTTGATCCCGCTGATACATACCATGAGTTCAGCCCGGTTCTGCGCGTCCATATGTATCCACGCGAGACAAGATCGTTGTGCAGGTGTCGATGCAGCACGTGGTCTTCGATCAAGATCAGGCGTGGGCGCCAACGGTCAAGGTCAAGGCCACGCAGAACCTCGCGCTCGTGCCCCTCGACATCGATTGAGATGAAATCGATGGGCGACGGCGCGCCGGCATTGGCGAGCACCTCGTCAAGTGTCTTGATCGGCACGTCGATTGACCCCGCGATGGTCGCGCCCGCGACGCGCGGCAGCCGATTCAGGGTCGAGTAAGGGCCGGCAAGCTTGAGGGGCATTGTTCGGCCGGAATTCTCCGGCGACGAACAGGCCACCGCATAGACGCGGGCCTTGCTACGCGCACGGAGTGCTTCCGCAAGCTGCGGCTGCGGTTCGATCAGCACGCCGTTCCAACCCACCTGCTCGAGATGGAACGTTTGCGACCAATGGGTTGGATCGTTGGCACCGACGTCGACGAAATACCCGCGATGCGATTGAAAGAATTCACGCACGAGGCCGGTTTCTCCGTCGGGCGGCAACATCACTCCCCGATGGTCGTCATCGGACCGCCACATGGAGACGTTCTCCGCCATCAATCCCACTTTGGGCGCCCGGAGAATGACCAGTCAACGATGCGGCCGTCGCGGTGCGCGAGGCCGGCGACCTCGGACATCTCGGCGTCGGTCAGCGCGAAATCGAAGATCGTGAGGTTCTCTTCCAGCCGCTCGATCTTGCTGGTGCGCGGGATCACCACGACGTCCTGCTGCACGAGATAGCGCAACGAGACCTGTGCCCCGGTCTTGCCATGCGCCTTGCCGATGCGAACGAGTATCGCATCGTTCTTGGCATTACCGCGCGCGATCGGGCTGTAGGCCACGACCGCCATGCCTTTGGCACGGCACGCAGCAACCAGCTTCGACTGTTCGAGGAACGGATGCATCTCGAACTGGTTGCAGACCAAGGGTTCACGCGAGAGCGAGACCGCCTCGTCAAGCAGCGCGATGTTGAAATTCGATACGCCGATATACCGCGCCATACCGTCCTGCTTGACCTTGCAGAGCGCGCCAAGTGTCTCCGCCAGCGGGATCTGCGGGTTCGGCCAGTGCAGCAGCAGCAGGTCGACCTCCGACATCCGCAATTTGACGAGACTGTCCTTGGCAGTGCGCTCCAGCTCACGCGGGGCGAAATGCGACGGCCACACCTTGGTGGTGACGAAAACGTCGGTGCGCGGCACGCCGGAGGCGCGCAAGCCCTCGCCTACTTCGCGCTCGTTATCATACATCTCCGCGGTATCGATGTGCCGATAGCCGAGCCGCAGCGCCTGCTCGACGATGCGGGCGCAGGTGCGTCCGCGCAGGTCCCAGGTGCCGAGACCAACGAACGGGATGCGGGCGCCTTTCGCTTCGACGGTGGGGACCATGGTTGCGGTCAACTCCTTCGCAGAACCAAAAAACACTTACACCATATCGCCCGCCATATCGCCCTTGAATTGCCGACAGCGAGGCTGACAACGCCGTCGAACTTTTCGATGACAAGTTATACCAGTCGGGAATATCGGCGGCACAATAACGCAGAAGAAAAAAAGGCCTTAGCGCCATGCAAATTGGCTATAGTTACTTACAGCGGTTGCGATCCATAATCGGGAGGAAATTGCACGTGACCATCAATCGACGTGCGGCGCTGACTGGCCTGGCTGGAGGATTAGTGCTGCGCCGAACCGAGGCATTTAGCCAGGAAGCCAACTATCCATCGCGAACAGTGAAAATCACCGTTGGTACCGGCGCCGGGGGTGCTGCCGATACCACCGCGCGCGTCGCGGCGAAGGTCCTCTCGGACGCACTCGGCCAGAACTTCGTGGTCGAGAACCGACCCGGCGCCCAGGGGCTTGTGGCGCTCAGTTCCTTCGTGAAGGAGCGCACCGATGGCTACAGCCTGTTCATGCTGGCAAGCAGCCAGGCGGTGCTGCCTGCACTCTATCAACTACCTTACGACCCGGTTAACGACATCACGCCGATCGCGCGTCTAACGGTTGCGTCGGTGATCCTGGTCGTCAACCCTGAACTGCCGGTGAAGTCGGTCAAAGATCTGGTCGACTATGCCAAGAAAAATCCCGACAAGGTATCGTACGGATACCAGGGCGGCCCGATCCAGATTGCTTGTGCGCTATTCGCAAAGCTTGCGGGCTTCCAGCCGGTCGCCGTCCCGTTTACTGCGTCCGCCCGGGTGACGACGGAAATGCTTGCCGGCAGGCTGACCTACACCGTCATGACGGGCGAGCAGGCCAAGCCCCTGGTCGATGCCGGCAAACTCCGGGCACTGGCGACGGCCGGAAAAACCCGCGCACTGGCATTCCCCGATATTCCGACGCTGGAAGAGCTAGGCTACCCGGCCTACGGTGATGGCTGGTTCGGTCTGATTGGTCCGAAGAACCTCCCGAAACCCATTGTCGACAAGCTCTACACGGCCTTCAAGGATCACTATTACGGCAAGCAACCCCAACATACCCTGGTCGCGCGCGGAATGGAGCCGGCGGACGAAGGCCCCGAGGCATTCACGGCTTTCCTCAAGGCGAATATTGCGCGCTGGATTGCTGCAGGGGAGCAGCTCGGCATCTCCAAGGTCAAACCCTAACCGACGCCGCAAGACGAAAGCGCCTCGCGCGGACGTCATCCGGGCGAAGCGCAATTTTTCACTGCTTCAGTTCCATAGCCTTCGCGTCGCAATCTCTGTCCCCTCGCTCAAGGCCTTGAGCTTCGCCCACGCCACGTCCGGATGCATCTCATCACCGGCTCTCGCAGTGGCAAAGCCGCAATCTGTGCCGGCGATGACATTCTCTCGACCGACCACACTGGCAAAGCGTTCGATGCGGTCCGCGACAAGCTCCGGATGTTCAACCTGATAGACGCAGTGCGACACCACGCCCGGAATGAGAATCTTGCCGGGCGGCAACTTCACCTCCTGCCACACGCGCCACTCGTGTTCATGGCGCGGATTGGCCGCTTCGATTGAGTAGGCCTGTGCGCGAACCTGCAGCATCAAGTCGACGTAGTGCTTGAGCTCGAGATCATGGACCCGCGGCGCGACATTGATGCTGTAACAGGTGTGAAAACGAACGCGATCCTCAGGAATACCCTTCAGCGAATAATTCACCGCCTCCACGCGCGCGGCGATGAACTTCCGATTGTCCTCCACACTCAGGTCTGGCTCGCGATTGTAGTGAGTGATCAGGCGAGGATCGTCGATCTGCAGCAGGAAGCCGGCGTCTACGATCGCGCGGTATTCCTTGTTCATCGCTTCAGCCAGCGCAGCGAGATATTCCTCGCCGGTCGCGTAGTACTCGTTCTTGAAGTACATCTCGAGATTGGTGGGAGATATCGCGGTGATGAAGGCTTCCTTCACATCGAGGCCGGCCAGCGCGGCCTTCAATGTCTCGATATCTTCGCGCACTTCATCATGACCGATGTAGGTGATCGGTCCCGTGCAAACCATGGACGTCGTGTCCGGCAGCCGACCCGCATGCTTCATCTTCGCTGCGAACATGACCTTCAGTTCCTCGTAGACCTTCGGAAACTGCAGCGCGTCCCGCGTCGGCCTCGCGGTATGCGCCGGGGGCGCGCGCATCCTCTCAAGGCCGCCGATCCGCGACGCTGCATAATTGGAAAAGCTCGACTTGCTTTGCTCGCCGTCGTCAACGACATCGATTCCAAGGTCGACCTGCCGGCGAACGACATCGGCAATCGATGCCCGAATATCATTGGTCAAAGCATCGCGATCGAACGCTTCGCCGGAATCTTTCGCGTGCAGCGGAGCAAGCACAGAACGAGGACGCGGAAGGCTTCCAGTGTGTGTTGTCAAGACGCGATCGGTGCTGCGGTTCATCGTCAATACCAGTTCAGTTTTGGATCACGCAAGCACGATGCGATCGTCGCCTAGCGGCGTCAACGCGCACATTGCGCGTCCCACCTTCACGCATCCCCTGTCACGCGTCCCACTTGGGTGAATGCGCGGGATTGACGACGCGGCCGTCAGGCTTCGCGAGCTTGGCGATCTCGGCCATCTCAGCCTCCGTCAGCGCGAAGTCGAACACCGCGAGGTTGGCCGCGAGATGCGCCGGTGTCGCCGTGCGCGGAATCGGGACGATGCCCTGCTGCACGAGATAGCGCAGCGCGACCTGCGACGCGCTCTTGTCGTGCGCTTTCGCGATACGCTCCAGCGTCTCGTTGCCGGGCACCTTGCCGCGCGCGATCGGGCAATAAGCGGTGATCGACATCCCGTGCTTCTTGCAAGCCGCGACCACCTTGGTCTGGTCGAGGAAGGGATGCACCTCGATCTGGTTGGTCACCAGCGGCTCGGTCGCCAGCTTGGCTGCTTCGTCGAGCATGGCGGTGGTGAAGTTCGCCACGCCCACGTGTTTGGCCTGGCCGTTCTTCTTGGCGCTGCACAGCGACTTGATGCTGTCCGACAGCGGCACCTTCGGGTTGTTCCAGTGGATTAGCAAAAGGTCGACCCAGGGCAGTTTGAGCTTCTTGAGGCTGTCCTCGACTGATTGCTCGAAATCGCCGGGCGCGAGCTTGTCCCAATAGACCTTGGTGGTGACGAACACGTCCTCGCGCTTGAGGCCGGTTTCGGCGAGGCCCTGATGCAGCCCCTCGCCCACCCATTCCTCATTGCCGTAGCGCTCGGCGGTGTCGAGATGGCGATAGCCTAACTTGAGCGCGGTCTTCACGGCATCGATGCACACCTGCTCCTTCAGGGTCATGGTGCCGAGCCCGATAGCCGGAATGCGCGCGCCGTTGGCTTCAATGACGGTCATGGCTTGATCACTCTCGCTGATGTCGATGAGCGCCCTCGGGCTCGACTACACGCGAACCGATTGGGGCACGGGAAGATGCAATCGCGACGGAGTCTACCGGCGACCGATGGGCGGGGGCAATGGGGCCGGCTGGTGTCGTAGCATGTCCGCTCAGTGCGTCGTCTTGGCCGTTCCCAGCACCGCGAACGCGACCTGCGGCGCCTTCTCGATCAGCTTCAGCAGCGCGCGAGCCGGTCCGCGTGGCGAACGCTTGCCCTGCTCCCAGTTGCGCACGGTCTCGATCGGCACGCCGATGCGGGATGCAAATTCGGCCTGGGTGAGCTTGGTCTGCGCACGCACGCCGCGCGCATAGGCGGCGGCGCCGGGGCCACTGCCGTCGCCACCCGCACCGGCACGATGGCCAGCCGGGCTCGTAAGCTCTCGCTCCGTGCCGTCTGGCAGGATTTCCACGATCCGGCCGTCGGCTTTCAGTCGAACGCGCATCATGGTGGTCATGGCCTACGTGATTCCCTCAAAAACGCCAAGGACTTGATGGCTGTCGCCGTCCGTTCGGGATCATGCTCATCCCGCCGCCCGCATCGTCGCCACCGGCAATGCTTGGCCGGCGGCCACAATCCGATCGATCTCCTCGGCGGTTCCCGGTTTCGCGAACAGGAAGCCCTGCATCTCGTTGCAGCCGGCGAGCCGCAGCAGCACGCGCTGCTCCTCGGTCTCGACGCCCTCGATCAGCACGCTCATGCCGAGCGCCCGCCCAAGCGTCACAATCGCCTGGATGATCACGCCGGTGTTCGCCGACTGGTCGAGTGCGGCGACAAAACCGCGATCGATCTTGAGCTTGTCGAAGGGAAGCTGCTGCAGATAGGCCAGGCTCGAATAGCCGGAGCCGAAGTCGTCGAGCGCAAGCTGCACGCCGAGACGACGCAAATCCTCAAGCCGCGCCTTCGCGGTCAAGGGATCGTCGATCAGCACCCCTTCCGTGATCTCCAGCACGACACGTGACGGATCGGTCCCGGTCTCGGCGAGGACCTTCCCGACCAGATCCACAAACCGACGGTCGCGCACCTGCACCGGCGAGAGGTTGACCGCGACGTAAAGACCGGGCCACCGCGCGGCATCCGCGAGCGCCTGGCGCAGTACGAACTCACCAATCTGATCCATCAGTCCGGCGTCCTCGGCAACCTGCACGAACAAGCCAGGAGCGATGTAGCCGCGGCTCGGATGGTTCCAGCGCAGCAGGGACTCGACGCCGACGATCGCGCCGCTGTCTGCCCGCACGATTGGCTGGTAGTGGATCACGAACGATCGCGCTGCGATCGCACGCGACAGCTCGCGCTTGATGAAGCGCCGCTCGTCGAAATCACCCTCCATGCCATCGGCGAATGGCATGACAAGTCCGCGACCACGCCGCTTGGCGGCGCGCAGAGCAAGATCGGCACGCCGCATGAGGTCTTCGCGATTGGTACCGTCGCGCGGCGCCATCGCAAGTCCGGCATTGGCGCTGACCTGGACCACTTGGTCGATCCAGATGGCGCGGGAGATCGCGTCGCGCGTGACCTGCACCGCGGCAAGCGCCTCGTCGGCGTTGCCGGTCCGCATCACAAGGCCAAACGTGTCGCCGCGCAGCCGCGCGACCAGCGCGCCGGCAGGCACATCGCTGCGCAGCCGCTTGGCGATCTCGGTCAGCACCTCGTCCTCGCCGACATCGCCGATCGCATCCTTCATCTCGTCGAAGCCGCCAAGGTCAACCAGCGCAACCACCACCAGCTCGTTCGAGCGGCGCTTACTGAGCGCCTGATCGATCGCCTCCCGCATCCGATGCAAGTTCGGCAGGCCGGTGACCGCATCCTCGTAGGCCAGCCGTTGCACCTCGCGCGTGCTCTGCCCAAGCAAGGCGTCAAGACGGCGCAGCCGTCTCATCGCCAGGATCGCCAAACCGAGCAGCCCAAGCGCAATCAGGGCACCGAACGGCAACAGCCGCGCAACCATCTCGGTCGCAGGACGATCTGGCTCCCAGGTGAGCCAACCAACGATCCGCCCCTTGGAATCGATCAGCGATTGGACCTCGTGCGTCTCCGCCGGCGGTGCTTCCGCGAGCCGCAAGCCCGTGAGACCCGAGGCCCCTTCGAGAATGCGGATCACGTTCGGATCGACGTGAGCCGGGTCGATTTGGACGAGATCGGGCGAAACCGCCTGCAGCGCCTCGACCGCGCCGACCAGCGCCTGACGATGAGCGTTCTCACGCTGGTCGTCGGCTTGCTTCGCCAGCACAAAGGCGAACACGCCGCCCAGCACGGTCGCGGCGATGACGACCATTACCAGCGACGACATCAGCTTCACGAGCGGTGCTTCATCACGCCGACCACGCCCCGTGCCCCGTAGCCGGCTGCCCAATGACGCATCACGCGACCGCCGCGCCGAAGCCCGGTTCGCGGTCTCGTTACTCAATTCCACCGGATGCTCCGGTTAAAGCCACGCGTTACAACGACTTTTCCCGCCTCTGAGCATTACGCGGAGATGGTGAAGAAGCGGTGAATTTTGAGCCCGCGTCGCGGGCGTAATAAGCGCGTCCATGCGCGTCGTAGACACACTATGGCGGCAGGAAGTGCCGCCGTGCGCCCGGGACACGAGATCGTGCCAGCTACCGCAGGCCGAACCAGATCGTCGCGATACCAAGGAACGACAGGAACCCGACGACGTCGGTGATGGTCGTCACGAACGGCCCGGACGACACCGCCGGATCGACCCCAAGCTTGGTCAGGACGAGCGGTATCAGGATTCCGCCGAGCGCAGCCGCCGTCAGCACGGTCACCATGGCCAGCCCGATCACGAGACCGAGGTCCGTGACATGGAACCAGAGCGCGGCGACCACCCCCAGGATGGTGGCGAACGCCAGCCCGTTGAATATCCCGACCATAAGCTCGCGCCGGATGATCCGCGTGGCATTGGCGCTCGACAATTCTCGCGTCGCGAGCGCGCGCACGGTGACGGTCATGGTCTGGGTGCCGGCATTGCCGCCCATGCTGGCCACGATCGGCATCAGCACGGCGAGCGAGACCATCTTGGCGATCGAGCCCTCGAAGTTGCTGATCACCCAGGCTGAAACCAGTGCGGTGAAGAGATTGGCGAGCAGCCACGGGAAACGGCTCTTGGTGATGGTCCAGACCGAATCCGAAAGTTCTTCTTCGCCGCTTACGCCGCCGAGCGCCTTGATGTCTTCCTCGGCCTCCTCCTCGATCACATCCACGATGTCATCGAAGGTGATGACCCCCACCAGGCGGTTGTCGTCGTTCACGACCGGCGCCGATACCAGATCGTAGCGTTCGAACAGGCGCGCCACCTCTTCCTGGTCGTCGGTGGCTTTCACGGGACGCATGTCTTCTTCGAACAGATCGCGGATCGGGACCGGCCGCTTGGTCCGCAGCAGCCGATCGAGGGCGACCACGCCGGTCAGCCGGCGCTCGCCATCGACCACGTAAATCTCCCAAAACCGCTCGGGCAGATCGGGCGTCTCGCGCATATAGTCGATGGTCTGACCAACCGTCCAATCCGGCCCGACCGCGATGAACTCGTCTTGCATCCGCCGGCCGGCGGAATATTCCGGGTAGTCCAAGCTGCGCTTGAGCGCGATACGCTCGATCGGCGGCAACTGTTCGAGGATCTCGGCCTGATCCTCCTTCGGCAGGTCCTCGAGAATGGCGACAGCATCGTCGGAATCGAGCTCGCGCACGCCCTCAGCAACGGTCTCGGGCGGAAGCTCGTCGAGGATTTCCTCGCGTGTCGTGTGGTCGACGTGGGTCAGCGCCGTGAAATCGAAAGCCGACCCCATCAGCGCGATCAGGCGCGGGCGCAACTCCGGGTCGAGCGCCTCGAGAACGGCACCGGCGTCGGCCTCATGAAGTTCGCCGACGAGCTCGCCCAATGCAGCCGCATTGCCGGCGTCGAGCGCCTTGACGACTTCCGCGACATAGTCGGCGCGCAACGTTCCATCCGCGTCGCGCGGCGCAACGGCGGGTAGCGTCGCGGTCATGTCTTTGCCGTCGATCATGCCGGGCCTTCAGGTCGACGTCGATATGCGAGGACTTTTTCGTGCTTGTACGCCGCTGCCTTCACAGTGGCAATTCGAGTCGAAACGCTGGCCGGTGTGGCGGTTCAGAAGTTCGCCATCCCTGGCGGCTGGGAATCCGAAGTTCGCAGCACGGGTGTGCGAACTTCGGATTCAGGACACCACCGTGGCAATCGAGGCACAGCATCTCGCGAATCTGTACCAGTCCACCGGATTAAGTGCCCATTAAGTTGCCCGCACCTACTGTCCCAGTACAGTGCGGAACCACTGTCGTCCGGGTGCCTCTCCGGGCTGCCGAACTGGGGATGGGGATTACCGGACGCATGCGAACTGCTGCCGCGCTTTACGGCCTGCTGGCATCGCTGATCGTTGCCGCACCGGCCTCGGCGGTCGAGTGCCTTGGCAATCCCGATGCATTGGGGACCAGCCGCACCATCGTCGTCGATCCATCCGAGCACAGTCTCCTCGGCGGCCACCAGTATCGGGAATCGCTGCCGCTCAAAGATAAGGAAGTCGTCATCACCTTCGATGACGGCCCGCTACCCCCCTACTCAACGCGCATCCTCGACATCCTGGCCCGTGAGTGCGTGAAGGCGACCTTTTTCATGGTCGGCAAGATGGCGCGTTCGTTCCCGCGGATCGTCCGCCGCACCTACGAAGAAGGCCACACGCTCGCCAATCACAGCGAGAGCCATCCGCTCAACTTCCACACAATGCCGGTGCTCGATGCCGTGCGCGAGATCGATGGCGGCTTCGAGTCGATTGCGGTGGCGGTCGGCGATCCTGCCAAAGTTGCGCCGTTCTTCCGCTTCCCCGGCCTGCGCCGGCAGGACTCGGTCGAGCGCTACCTGGTGTCAAAGAACATCATGAGCTGGAGCGTCGACTTCATGGCCGACGATTGGACGCGCATCAATTCGCGCGAGATCGTCCGCCGCGCGCTCAGCCGGCTCGAAGCCAAGGGCAAAGGCATCCTGCTGCTGCATGATATCCAGCCCGCGACCGCGCTGGGTCTTCCAGAACTGCTGAGCGAGTTGAAGGCGCGCGGCTATCGGGTCGTGCACGTCGTTCCGGCGAGCGCCGAGCGCCCGCGCACCATCACGACCGCCAAGCAATGGCTGGTGCGACATCCGCCAGCCGTGGCGAGCCACGAGCCGAGCGTCTGGCCGCGCGTCCTGCCCCACCGGTTCCGGACATTCGTCGCGGCCCTGCAGGTGCCGAGCGTCACGAGCTTCGGTGCGGAGACGCCGGATCACGATGTGCCGGTAACACTGGTGTCACCGCCGGGAACGCTGCGCAGCGATACCGGCGAGCTCAAGTTGCCGACCCCGTGGCCGGAGCAAGTCATCGCCATCGCGGCACTGCCCGAGGTAAACCTCCTCCCAGCGCCGGCCGCGGAAAATTTCCGCTACAATCGCAAAGCTCGCAAACGCGCCAAGAAAGGCAAACGCAGGCCGAACCGCGAGATCACCCGTTCGATCAATTCGGACATCACCGGCTCAATCACCGAGAACGGCAGCCGGGAGCCTAGGGCGGCCAAGTCCGGCAAGAACCACAAGTCCGGCAAGAACCACAAGTCCAGCAAGAACCACAAGTCCGCCAAACCTCGCAGCAACGACCGCCCCGGTTCCACGGTGCCGCTGACCGGACACCAGATCCAGATCACGCGGCCGCAGGCGAGCCTGACCCGCCGCTGAGCCGTTAAGGCGTCTTTTTCGTCAGATCAGGGGTGGTGCGGCCGAGAGGACTCGAACCTCCACGGGTTGCCCCGCTAGCACCTCAAGCTAGTGCGTCTACCAATTCCGCCACGGCCGCAGATGAGGTGAAACGCGCACCATCCCAGTGGCGTCGCGTCGAGAGATGGCGCCCATGTAACAAATCGGTCCGCTGGGAACAAGGCCGAAAAGGCCGGTGATTTCCGAGGTCAGGAACGTCGGAGATCAGCGAACGTCGGACGACTTCGGGGCCATATCCTTGACTTCGACCGCAATGCGGTTTCCGCTCACGATCACACTGCCCGTGGCCACTCGGAAATTGTTGGCGAGGATATGCACCTCGTCGTCTTCCGATGACTCGAGCTCGATGATGGCGCCGCGGCCGAGCCGCAAGACCTGATGGATTGGCATGGTCGTGGTGCCGAGCACCACCTGGATATCGAGCGAGACATTGTCGAGCTTGGGCACTGGCTTATCCTTGAACGAAAAGTGACGACTCCACGTCACCACGGTATGGTTACGAGGTGGTTAACATACGCAGCGAGCTCTGGAATGGGCGCTTGGAAACGCTTGATCCGGCGGCAGAATTGCCGCCGGTGGAATGGCGCGTGGCTGCGCATCTGGTCCCCTACGAGGAGGCCGTTTCGACCATGGCTGCTCGCGCGGCGGCGATCGCCGATGGGCGCGCCCCGGAATTGGTGTGGCTGATCGAGCACCCGCCGCTCTATACGGCCGGCACCAGTGCCAAGCCCGAAGAGTTGATCGACGCGCGCTTCCCTGTGCACGCGACGGGCCGCGGCGGCCAGTTCACCTATCATGGCCCCGGCCAGCGCATCGCCTATGTGATGCTCGATCTCAAACGGCGCGGCCCCGACGTGCGGCGCTTCGTCGTGACGCTGGAGGAATGGATCATCCGCACGCTCGCGTCGTTCGGCGTTGATGGCGGGCGGCGTGACGAGCGCATCGGCGTCTGGGTGCCGCGGTCCGACAAAGGCGCAGGTCATGAGGACAAGATCGCAGCCGTCGGCATCCGGGTGCAGCGATGGATCACGCTGCACGGCATCGCGATGAACATCGCGCCGGAGCTTGCGCATTTTTCCGGCATCGTGCCGTGCGGCGTCTCCGACGCCCGCTATGGTGTGACCAGCCTGGCTGATCTCGGCGTCAGCGCGACCTTGGCGGAGGTGGATACGGCGCTGCGGCGCGAGTTTGGGGAGCTGTTCGGAAGGACGGAAATTGCTGGCTGACGTCACACCGTCGGCAACACCGAGAAACCATCCGCGCCTCTACGCATGGCAAGCTCCGCCGGCCCGGCGTTGTGGACGTCGACGGCATCGACCCGGGCGCTGTCGGGCCCGATGCGGCAGGCCTCAATCATGGTGTCTACGGCCTCGGCCGAACCAGCGAACACCGCCTCGACCGTACCGTCGCACCGGTTGCGCACCCAGCCGTCGAGGCTGCTCAGGATCGCGGTGTCCTCGGTCCAGGCGCGATAGCCGACGCCCTGCACGCGGCCACGCACCACGACGCGGCGGATGATGGTATTCATCCGATCTCTCCGGAGTCCTTCGTTCGGGCGCCCGCCCAGGCGGATGGCGACCAGCGCATCAGCGTGCGAATATAAGGCTCCGGCAGCGCCCAGTCGCGCGCGGCTTCGACCACGAGCGCCATATAGCCGGGGCGCGGCGTCCCCTCGCCTTGCCGCACGGCAATGTAGACCAACGACGTTTGACGCTTGCCCTCATGCAAGACCGGCAACATCCGCCGCACATAGAGACCGCCCGCGACGTTCTCGTAGGCATTGATCGCGGCAAGGTCGCGCGCGCCAAGCTTCCAGAGCACGCCGTGAACGAGACCGCCGGGTTGCGGCGCGATCGAGCCGTATCCGTCCGGATTGATGACGAACCGCCATCCGGCCAGCGTTGCGGTGCCGAGCGCAGTCGCGCCGGGGCAGCGCGCCTGCATGTGCGGGCGGCTCATGTTCGAGCCGTATGCGAAATGCACGGTCACGGGGTCGCGCTCGGTCGGGTGCCGACCCAGACTGTGAAGATGATGGCGATCACGATCGGCAGCATCACCAACGCGATCACGCCGAGCAGGACATAGCCGAACATTCCGAGGTTCGGATCGCCTGCGATCGTGCCGATCAGGAACAGGACCAGGAATATCTGGAATGCGCCGGCGAAAGGACTCGCTTCCGGTCCAGTCGGCCGCGCCGACGGGTCGATTGCGAGCATCACCAACAGCAGCAGCACGATCGCAAGCGAATAGAGCACCGTCAGCGCGATGGCGGAGCCAGTGGGTCGACCGGCGTCGCGCAAGCGCCGGACATGGAGGGCGTACCAGGTCCAGGCGATCGCGATCTGCACCAGCAGAAACGGCACGACGCTCGCGCGCACGGTGATCGGCGCAGCCAGAAGGAATTGCGAGAGGAAGCTGGCGAGATAGACCGCGATCGCCGCCAGCGCGAACGGCTTGGGCGCAATGCGACCGGATGCGGAGAAGAGCTTGTCCATTTCACCGGCATGGTGACATGGCATCGCCCGGAATTCACCAGGAACCCCGCTTGGGGCGCCACAATCATGCCACCACGTTCCCACCATTGGGATGCATAATCTGGCCGCTGATGTAGGACGCGTCCTCACTCGCCAGGAACACGTAGCAGGGAGCGACCTCGTTCGGCTGGCCGGCGCGTTGCATCGGTGCGCTCGCGCCATGCTTTGCCGTCTTCTCCGGGCTGAACGAGGCCGGGATCAACGGTGTCCAGATCGGACCGGGCGCCACCGCGTTTACGCGAATACCCTTCTCAAGCAGTATCTCCGAGAGCGACCGCGTCATCGAGACGATAGCGCCTTTGGTCGCGGAATAGTCGAGCAGCGTCCGGTGGCCTTGGAACGCCGTGATCGAGGTGGTGTTGAGGATGCTCGCGCCCTCCTTCATGTGGCGCAACGCGGCCTTGGTGAGAAGGAAGAAGCTGAACACATTGGTGCGGAAGGTGCGTTCGATCTGCTCGGCGGTCAGATTCAGCGGGTCGTCGACCTCGTGCTGCTCGGCGGCATTGTTGACCAGCACATCGAGGCGCCCGAAGGTTTTCACGGT
Organism: Hyphomicrobiales bacterium; assembly: GCA_009377695.1. Lineage (GTDB taxonomy): Bacteria > Pseudomonadota > Alphaproteobacteria > Rhizobiales > Xanthobacteraceae > VAZQ01. The sequence continues at coordinate 38,057 of WHTP01000016.1, forward strand.
GTCGTCGGCGACCTGTTCGCAAAAGCTCTCGTCTGCGATATCGCCGGCGAACTTGATGGCCTCCGTGCCTTCGTCGGCCACGAGGCGGACGGTCTCTTCGGCGTCCTTGTGCTCTTCGAGATAGACGATTGCGACCTTGGCCCCTTCGCGCGCCATCGCGACTGCGACCGCGCGGCCGACACCGCTGTCGCCGCCGGTGATCAGCGCGACCTTGTCCTTGAGCCGTCCGGAACCGGGAAATTTCGGCAGGTATTCCGGCAGCGGACGCATCTCGCTCTCGCGGCCGGGCTGGCGATGCTGTTTTTGTGCGGGTTGCAGCCGCCTGTTCATGCCGGGGCTCCATTGGCCTCCCCGGTTATGAACGCTGCGATGGATGGGGCGGTTCCGTCTAACGTCCTTTGGCTCACGCAAATTCGAGGATCACGGCATCGACAGCGAGGCTCTCGCCGGGCCGGGCATGAATGCGCCTGACGACGCCGTCGCGCTCGGCACGCAGCACGTTTTCCATCTTCATGGCCTCGACCACGGCTAATGCTTCGCCGGCCTTGACCTCCTGCCCTTCCGTGACGGCGATCGACACAACTTGGCCCGGCATCGGGCAACGCACCGCCTTGCCGCCGTCGGCGGCGATCCGTGGCGGCACCACGCGGGCAACCTCCGCCTCGCGCTCGGTGAAGACATAGGCGCGGACGTCGGTGCCGCAATGCATCAACTCGAAACCGTTGAGCACCGGCCGCACCTGCACGGTGAGCGGATCATTATCGACTGTGCCGGTCCAGAGCGCCCCGCCCGGCTTCCAATCCGACGAGACCACGTGGCGCTTTGCGTCGCCGTCGAAGCGCACCGCTAGTCCATCATCTTCACGGTTGATGTCGAGCACGAACTCGCTGTCGCCGAGCCGCACGACGCGCCGGCGCTCGCGCGTCACCGCCGCATCCAGGCGCTGCCCCGAGATCCGGCGCTTGCGCTCGCCGAGCACATGATCGATCGCCGCCGCGACCGCAGCGAGGGTCTGCCCCGCCTCGCCTGCCGGAGCGGCCGGGTGAAAGCCCTTCGGGAATTCCTCGGTAATGAATCCGGTCGACAGCTGTCCAGCTTTCCAACGCTCCAACTGCATCAGCGCGGCCAGGAACGGAATGTTGTGACGGATGCCATCAATCACAAAGCTATCAAGCGCATCGGCCTGCGCTGTGATCGCGCCCGCGCGCGTCGGCGCATGGGTGACGAGCTTTGCGATCATCGGATCGTAGAACAGCGAAATCTCTGAGCCCTCAGTCACGCCGGTGTCGACGCGGACGGTGACGCCGCCCTTGACCGTTTCCGCTGGCGGCCAGTAGCGTGTGAGCCGCCCGGTCGATGGCAGGAAGTTACGGTATGGATCCTCCGCATAGATGCGCGTCTCCACCGCCGAGCCCTTGAGCTTGACGTCGCTCTGGCGGATCGAGAGCTTTTCCCCCGCTGCGACCCGGATCATCTGCTCCACCAGGTCGAAACCGGTGACCAATTCCGTCACCGGATGCTCAACCTGCAGCCGCGTATTCATCTCCAAAAAGTAGAACGACTTGTCCTGCGCGGCGACGAATTCGACCGTCCCGGCGGAGTCGTAACCGACTGCCTTCGCCAGCGCGACCGCCTGCGCGCCCATCTTTTTGCGCGTGGTTTCATCGAGCAGCGGCGACGGCGCCTCCTCCACGATCTTCTGGTTGCGGCGCTGGATCGAGCATTCGCGTTCGCCGAGATGGATGACGTTGCCGTACTTGTCACCCAGCACCTGGATCTCGATGTGGCGTGGGTTCTCGATGTACTTTTCGACGAACACGCGATCATCGCCGAACGAGCTCTTCGCCTCCGAACGCGCGCGCAAAAAGCCCTCCGCGACCTCGGCCTTGTCGCGCGCGATGCGCAGCCCCTTGCCGCCGCCGCCGGCGGCCGCCTTGATCATCACCGGATAGCCGATTTCGGCGGCGACCTTCTGGGCCTGCGCCTCGTCGGCGATCTCGCCCTGATAACCCGGCACGGTCGAGACCTTGGCCTTGGCCGCGGCCTGCTTGGCCGCGATCTTGTCGCCCATGGCATCGATGGCATCGGGATGGGGACCAATGAACACGACGCCGGCCTTGGCGAGCGCGCGCGGAAACGCCGCCTGTTCCGAGAGGAAGCCATAACCCGGATGTACCGCCTCAACATGACTTGAGCGGCAAGCCTCAACGATCGCCTCGATCGACAGGTAGCTCTCGGCCGCGGGCGGCGGACCGATCCGCACCGCCTGATCGGCCATTTCCACATGCAGCGCGTCCTTGTCCGCATCGGAATAGACGGCCACCGCCGCGATGCCGAGCCGGCGCGCGGTCTTGATGATCCGGCAGGCGATTTCGCCGCGATTGGCAATCAGAATGCGCTTGAACATTGAGCCCGGGGCGTCTTGTTGCGCGCGCAAGGTCGCGGTGCGCCGGCCGATTGTCAACTGACGGGCGCAGCAACAATGTGCCGCGAGCACGTGTGACCGCAGCTCTATCTGAGTGCGCTCGATACGCGCGAACTCGCGAATGCCTCCTGCTCCGCGCCCACGGCCGCGCAAACGCTGGCGGCAACTCCGGGCAACTCGTTCGCGGAGACCCTACTCGGCCGGCACGGCAACCGCCGATCGCGAAGCGATCATCTCGCCATTCAGGATGCGCGCGCCCAGCTCTTCACTGTTTTGATGGCGATAATAGTCGAGGACGAACAAGCGAATGGCTGACGACAAATTGCCGTGCTGCCGTTCGCCATCGATCGCGGCGACAACTTCCGACAAGGTCATGTCACGGCCCCCCGCGATGTCCTTCAATCCCTTCCAGAACGCATCTTCAAGGCTGACGCTGGTCTTGTGGCCAGCGATAACAATCGAGCGTTTAATGACTGGTGATTTCATTCGCTCATCTCCCGTATAGACCCGGTCTCGTAACGGGATTTTCGCGTCGCGCGCGGCCTCAAGACGACGATCCGCCTTTTGGGCGGCCGTGCTGCCGGCTAAGGCGCTGCTCTATCCCATGCAGCGACCGGCCGGCTGTCTTGTGGGCCATGCAAATGTTGATGACGTCGCCCATCCCGTGTGATCGCTAACGCCGGGATTGTTGGTAGGTTCCCGCCTTTTTTAGATGCGGACCGATGAAATCGGTATAACGGCACCTCAAAGCACTGGTTCGGCGCGAAAATCGCTCTTTGGACATGGCACGCGCTTACAAGCCAAGGGTCAGCGGCGGTCTCGCGGCCCCCTATAACTGGCCGAACAACCCCAGGCGCTCTGTGGCGAGGTGTCAGAACACCAGCATCAGGGGCGACAGTGTCAATGGCACGGCGGGGTTCCGCGTGCGGTGATGAGAGGCGGTTGACGCTTCAGTCAGCCGGCGGGCGCGACCAGCAATGCCGACCATAACCCGGCTAGACCGGCCACCGTCGCCGCCGCCGACATCAGGACGAGGTCGCGCGCGAAACGGCCAGGGCCGAGCCCCGCACCGATGACGAGCTTGCTCAACGTATTGCTCGCGACTGCCGCCAGGATTGCAAAGGTCCCGTCGCGGGGGCTCAGCGGCTGCGGCACCAGTCGCGTCATCGATACCGTCACTGCATCGACATCGAACAGTCCGAGCGTTGCCGCGCCGACGATGGCGCCAGACGACCCGAAGAACTCGTTGAGGAAGCGGCCCGTGAGGACGATGACACCCATGCTGAGCGCCAAACCGATCACTGACCAGAAGCCGAAGGGATTGCGGAGTTTCACGGCCGCCTGAATGCCATCCTTGTCGGCGCGCCAGTAGACCCGGAAGAATGCAAGACCAAGAGCGACGATCGTCGCCGCCAAAAGCGGCGGGGCGAGCAACACCAGCAGGCTCGGCCTCAGCACGGTAACGATGGCGAGCACGCGCCCGAACGACACTGCCATGGCGAGCGCCACGCCGGCCGCCAGCAATTGGGGCACGCCTTCGCCGGCCGCCGCCCGCCGCGCGTTGGCAAGCGTGACCGCCGTCGACGAAACGAGCCCGCCGGCCGCGGCGGCCAGAAGAACTCCGTGCCGTTCGCCGAAGTACTTCACCGCCGCATAGCCGAGGAACGATACGCCAGCGAGGACGATCGCGATCAGCCAGATTTCGCGAGGGTTGACGCCGCCGAACGGCCCGACCGGATCGTTGGGCACGACCGGCAACGCGATGAACGTCATCGTCAGCAGGACGAGTCCGGACCGCAGCTCCGGCCAGGTCAGCGATTTGACCCAGCCGTGGAGACTTTCGCGCAGCGCCAGAAGCCCGGCGGCCGCCACTGCAACCGCCGCGGCGATGCCCATCTCGCCGATCACCGCATAAATGCCAAGTGCAAACGTGAGAATGGCGGCAATCGCCGTCGTCGCCGAATAAATATTGTCGGCGCGATTTTCTTCCAGACAGAACACCGTGATCACGGTGGCGAATGCCGCAAACGCGACGCCGATCAGCACGCCGCTGCCCGCACTCGTGGCACCGCCGACCGCAAGCGCGAGCATGCCCACGACGCCGCCGAGCAGCGCCGAAATCGCAAAGGTTCGGAATCCGGCGGTGCGGCTGCCGGGCTTTTCGTCCCGTGCACGCCAACCGCGTTCCAGTCCGATCAAAAGCCCGATGCCGAGCGCGACGGCAAACCGCGACAACAGCTCTTCAGTGTGCATGCCTGGCCGGCTCGGCTCCAGATGATCGGAACCAATTCTAGGCCATCAATGGGCAGATGGGATAGATGACCACGGATAGGGCCAGGAGCCACCGAGCCGTTCTTCGAGCGCGTCGTGGACTTCAGGAAAGCGTGGCTGGTCGCGGCACGTGCGAGCCGAGCCAATCGAGAATGACGGTGTCGATATCGGCAGGCTCTTGCAGCTTGCACCACCCCGCGAAATCGCGCGGGTTTGACGCGGCAAACTCGGGCGCGCGCACGATGATCGGCGACGCGGCTATGGCGGCCAGCAACGACTGGAGGTCAGCGTTGTCGTTGAATTCCGTCATTTAATTGTTGGCTCCCGTCCCTGCCCGGCGACTTCCGATGCGCCCGGCGCGCCGGGGTTTCCGGATAGGAGTTGGTCGCGGGATCTGCGGTTTCGGTTCAACAGTTCAAGACCAGTTTGCCGACAGAGCTGGACCGGCCGACGGCGGCCGCGAGGCAAAGTTAAGGCATGTGCAGAAGTCGCTGGAATTACGTTGAAATCCTGCGAATTGAGGCTATCCTGGATTACCGGCATACAGATCTTCGCCGCAGACGTCGTCCGTTGCGCCTCCCAAATGGTAGCATCCGTTGCCGCTCCGAATGGCAGTACAGGATTCCACGGGGGACCGGTCGACGGCGCCTGTCATACTCCGAAGTTCCTGACCACGAGAAGATCGGTACTTTCGGATCGGTTCAGCTTGGCGCGGTCCTATGCTGTCTCTTATATGCGGTACAATAGACGGGTCATCGACTGGCTTTCCCCATCCCCCAAAGCCGGCAAACACGCGGAGGATATGCCATGACATTGCAGATTGGCGACACGGCCCCGGATTTCGAGGCGCAAACGACGGAAGGCAAAATCCGGTTTCACGACTGGGTCGGCGATTCCTGGGCCGTCCTGTTCTCTCATCCGAAGGATTTCACGCCGGTGTGCACCACCGAGCTCGGCTATATGGCCAGGATCAAGCCGGAATTCGACAAGCGCGGCGTCAAGATCATCGGCCTCTCGGTCGATCCGGTCGAGAACCATTCGAAATGGGCGAACGACATCCAGGAGACGCAGGGCTTCGCACCGAACTACCCGATGATCGGCGACACTGATCTGTCGATCGCGAAAGCGTGGGGCATGCTGCCCGCAAGCGTCAATGGCGATGCCACGAAGCGCACCGCGATGGACAATCAGACGGTGCGCAACGTCTTCGTGATCGGCCCCGATAAGAAGATCAAGCTCGTGCTCGTCTACCCGATGACCACGGGCCGCAATTTCGACGAGGTGCTGCGCGTGATCGACTCGCTGCAGCTCACCGCCAAACATAAGGTCGCAACGCCGGTGAACTGGAAGAACGGCGATGACGTGATCATCGCAGGCTCGGTGTCGGACGACGACGCCAAGAAGGCCTACCCGCAAGGCTGGAAATCGCCGAAGCCGTACATCCGTATCGTCCCGCAGCCGGGCAAGTAGGCAGCGCGCCGTCGCCGCGGTAAGGACCAAGGCCGCGCATCATCGCGCGGCCTTTTGTTATGCGGCGTCAGTGCGCCATGAATACGCGATACTGACTGCCGCCGTCGGCAAGCCGGGCCTCGTATTTGGTCCACTGATGGACGCATCCGCATGCCGGGCAGACCGTCGTCGCCGTCACCGCCGGAAGCTGCTCGACATCGAGCATTTCGATGCCGGTCGAGACCTCCCGCCCGGTCGAAGGGCACTGGATCATGATCACACCCATGGTTCCCTCTTCGTGTTCGATCGACTGGAACCTCACCCCCCGAGCGTGTCGCGAAGGTGGCGTTTCCAATCAACAGTTCGTGGTTGGATGACCTGCGCCGGGGAAAGAAACTCGAAAGCGCTGATCAAACAGCAGGTTAGAAGCCGGATTTGGGAACCCACAGGAACTGTGGCCGAAACGTGCGAGCCTTAACGAAATGCCAAGGAACGGCTGAGAAAACGAAGACAAATTTTCGCCGCTTGATTACGGCACGAATTATCAGCTGTCGGTCGGGATTATCGGGGGGAATCGGTCCGTGCGGTTTCTTGTGTCGGCCCTGCTCGTGCTGGCGAGCGTGCCCGCCCATGCGGATTACCGCATCACGCGCGATTTCGGCGGGCTGGTCGAGCAATACAAAGCCAAATACACGAAAATCCGCGACCGCGGCGAGCGCGTCATTATCGACGGCATCTGCAATTCCGCCTGTACCCTGGTGCTCGGGATCGTGCCGGCCAACAAGATCTGCGTGACGCCCAAGGCAAGCCTCGGCTTCCACGCCGCCTATTTCGACAAGGCCTATACCTTCGGCGTCAAGGTAACGAGCTACGCCGGCACCGCCGACCTGATGTCCTATTACCCCTCGACGGTGAAACAGTGGATCGCGCGCAAGGGCGGCCTCACGCCGGAAATGAAGCGGTTGCGCAACGGTCCCGAACTGTGGGCCATAATCGACCCCTGCCCCGATGAGTTTTAGCTTTTGGTGGCCGCGTTTTCTGCGGAAGACCGGTGTCCACTCCTCCGGAAAGCGCCCCGGGCTTACATCCCCTTCCGCAGATCCTGCGCGACTGCGACCATCACCTTGAGCTTCTCGCGCGCGAGATCGCGGCTAATCGTCATGAGTCCGCAGTCGGGCGACAGCATCACCCGCGCCGGATCGAGATAGTCGAGCGCACTGGCGACGCGCCGTTTCACCTCATCGACCGTCGGTGCCGGCGTGTTGCCGGGGTCGATGCAGCCGAACATGAACAGCCGCTCCCGGTAGGGCTTCAAGATCGACGGATCGTATGTGCTGCGTCCAAACTCGACGGTGAAGCCTGCGATGCGCGTCTGCATGAGCCGGTCGAGCAGCTCAGGATACGTGTACTGGTGCTGCAGCGCGGCGCCACCGGGATAGCCGTAGCAGAGATGCACGATCACCGGCACCATCACGCCGTCGAGGCAGCGGTCAAGCGCAGCGGCGCCGTAATCGAAAACCTTCTCGTGGTAACGGGTCATGGCCGGCTCGTCGAGTTGCAGCAGGTCGCAGCCCGCCGCCTGCAGATCGATGAGCTCGGCATTCACCGCGGCCGCGATATCCATCGCCATCTCGCCTTCGTCGGCATAGGCGTCGTTGAGCGATGAGTCGATGACCGTCATCGGGCCGGCGAGCGCCATCTTCACCGGACGATTTGTGTAGGCTTTCGCGAATTTGACGTCGTCGACGGTTGCGGGCGAACGGCGCTTGAGCTTGCCGGTCACGCGCGGGACCATCCGCGGATTGTTGCGGCGGCGGTAGACCTCCTTTTGCACCTGGTTGACGAGATCGATGCCGTCCCAGGTCCGGCACATGTGGAAGATGAAGCCTTCGCGCCGCTGCTCGCCATCGGTCACGATATCGATGCCAAGGGCCTCTTGCTCGCGCAGCGTCACGATGGTGGCGTCGTCCTGCGCCTCGTCCAACGCCCTACCCTCAAGCCGGAAGGTCACGCGATTGCGCTCGGTCTCGCCCATCCAGCGCGGCCGCGGCATGCTGCCGACATGGGTGGTGGCAAGCGGTGGAAATCTCAATGTCATTCTGATGGGCCCGTCGCGCCGCCCAGTTGTAGACCGACTTCACGCGCTCGAACAGTGCTGATGGAAGAGGTCCACCGCCGCAATTTGCCCCTGAATCTTGATATTTCTGCTCACGCGATGCAAGTCGCAATGATAGATGACGGTCCCATGGCCGCACCGCGTGTGGATTGCGTCCAGCTTTACGGGATATAAGATTAGTGTGGTCTGAGGGGGCAACCCGACCCAGTCTGTTTACGTTCAGCGAATCAACGACCCAGGGACAATAAGAATGTGGAGCACGCGCGTTCTTCCTTTTGCTTGCATGATCACTGCCGTTGCTTGTGCGGTGCTGACAATCTCGTCCGGATCGACTTGGGCGCAGCCCGGCCGCACCATGGCGATCGAGGATCAGCCCGGATTCGTCCCTGATGCGCGCGACGAACAACTGCCCGCCGCGTATCAGCGGCAAGCGGTCTTCTACCGGACCAACGAGCCGCCGGGCACCATCATCGTCGATACGGCCGATCGCTTCCTCTACCTCATCCAGGGAAACAACCGGGCGATCCGCTACGGGATCGGTGTCGGCCGCGAAGGCTTTCAGTGGCAGGGCTTGCTCAAGATCAGCCGGAAGGCCGAATGGCCCGATTGGACCCCGCCGCCGGAAATGATCCAGCGCCAGCCGTACCTGCCGCGCTTCATGGCCGGCGGTCCTGGCAATCCTATGGGCGCGCGCGCTCTCTATCTGGGCGCAACGATCTACCGGATCCACGGGACCAATCAGCCCCAGACGATCGGAAGTGCCGTCTCCTCGGGATGCTTTCGGCTCGTGAATGACGACGTGGTCGATCTCTACGGGCGCGTCCCCGTGGGGACCAAAGTCGTCGTCCGGCACCGGCCGACCCTGTGAGATTCGACATGCCGTCTACAGACCCAAGTTTGGCGCGACCAGGGTCGTTTCGTGCGACCTCCGCTTCCCTTTCCGCACAGCGAGATCAAATCATGATTGCAGATCGACATCCCCGCCACGCCCGCACCATCCTCTCCGTGCTGGCCATGCTCGGAGCTGGATTGCTCCTGTCCGGTACGGCGTCCGCCCAAACGCTGGAAAAGGTGAAGGCGCGCGGAAACGTCGTGTGCGGGGTGAACCCTGACCTCCAGGGTTTTTCCATGCACGACGCCCAAGGAAGCTGGAGCGGGTTCGACGTCGACTTCTGCCGGGCGTTGGCCGCTGCGATCTTCAACAATCCGGGCAAGGTACAGTACGTGCCGCTCGGCACGACCGATCGCTTGCAGGCGTTGCAATCCGACAAGATCGACGTGCTATCTCGCAACACCACCTGGACATTCGCGCGAGAAGCGTCGCTCAAGCTGAACTTCGCAGCCGTGACCTATTATGATGGCCAGGGCTTCCTTACGCGCCGCAGCGCCAACGCCACGTCCGCGCTCGAGCTCGACAACGCCTCGGTCTGCGTCCAGAAGGGCACCACCAGCGAACTCAATTTCGCGGACTTTTTCCGGACCAACAATCTGAAGTATCAGGTCGTCGCGCTCGATGGCCTGGACGAACTGCTGAAGGTTTACGATCAGGGGAAATGCACGGTCCTGACCAGTGACACGTCGCAGCTTTTCGCCGCCAGGCTTCGGCTCGACGCGCCCGACGATCACGTCGTGCTGCCGGATATCATCTCCAAGGAGCCGCTCGGGCCGTTCGTGCGTTTCGGCGACGACCAGTGGCTTGGGATCGTCAAGTGGACGCACTTCGCGATGGTGAACGCTGAAGAGCTTGGCGTAAGCTCGAAGACGATCGACGAGGCGCTCAAGTCGAACAAGCCGGACGTGAAGCGCCTCGTCGGCATCGACGGGAACTACGGCGAGCAAATGGGCCTGACCAACGATTGGGCGGTCCGCATCATCCGGCATGTCGGAAATTACGGTGAGGTGTTCGAACGCAATGTCGGGACCGGCACCAAGCTCGCCATTCCTCGCGGCATCAACAGTCTCTGGACCAATGGTGGCATCCAGTACGCGCCACCGATCCGCTGACGCGGGCATGCTGCAGCCGGCTGCCCTCGTTTTTTCAGATTGCCGGATGCGGTGCTCGAAAGGAGCATCCTGTTGACGGATTACTATTCCATTCTCTCGCGTGCCGTCGCTCAGCTCGACCGCAACACGGCGCAAGCGCGCGCCGCGCTGTTTGAGCGCGCGCGCAGGATTCTTGTTGACCAAATCGAGAGTGATCGCGAGCGCTGGACCGACAAGGCGGCGTTGGCGGAGGTCGCCAACTTCGACGCCGCAACCGATCGCATCGAAGCCGACGTCGCCAGGCGCATGACAAGCGACTCGATCGGCCGCCACCGGCAACATCAACCGGCTGATATAAGACCGTCCGCGCCGGCGGATGTTGCTCCCGATGAACCGAAGCGCGGCCTTGGTCGCGTTGCGGTGTTAGGTGGAGCGGGCGTGCTCGCACTTCTTCTGGGGGTCGGCATCGCCGTGTATGCCTTCCGTGGCGGGCAGACGACCTCTCCGCAGACCAAGGCGCCAGCCGCCGGTGTCGTAGCGAAGGCACCGGAGGCGAACACAACCGTTTCGTCCCGCCCGTCCCCCGATGGCGATGATCTTGAGCCCGGGGTCGACGGCGGCTCCACGGATGCCGGCCTGCCCTACTACCTGCGACGCCAAGCGGTCTATTACCGAACCGTCTATTCTCCCGGAATGGTCGTCGTCGACCGCTCGCAACGGTTTCTCTATCTCGTGCAGGCGCAGGCCAGAGCCTTGCGTTACGGCATTGGCGTCGGCGGGGAGTGTAACATCAGCCCTGGCCTCTACCGGATCAAAAGCAAATCGCAGCAGTGGCCGGCATGGTCACCCTCGCCGGAACTGCTCAAGCGTCGCAGCTACCCGGCGCGTGTCCCCGGCGGACCCGGGAACCCGCTGGGCGCTTACGCACTGTATTTCGAGAGCAGCCTTCCGGGAATCCACGGCACCAACGCGCCGAGATCAATTGGCCAGGCACCGACACTCGGTTGCTTCCGACTCATCAATGATGACGTGGTCGATCTCGAGAAGCGTGTCACCATCGGAACCGGCGTTGTGGTGCTAAACTAGTCTCCCGGTTCCGAAGCTCGTGTCGTCTGCCGCGCGGCGCGGGACGCGCGGCATCAGTCAGAACGGCCCTTCTGTTCCGCAAATTCGGATCAAACTTGACAATTGCTGCAAAGCCTCCCGTGAGGAGGTTCCGGTAGGCTGCTCAACGGGTTCCGGGGCCCTCTGGAACCGCGTGAGCCCGGCCTGCGTTGAATTGGCGCCGGGAGACGGTCGAAGGAAAGCGCCATGAACCTCGTCGCCAAAGTGATTATGTGGATTGTCCTGTCGCTGTTTGCTGCCCTAGGCGCAAAGGCTGAGAACGCATCGTCCCAGGACGTGCAGGCGGCACGGCTTGTGATCTGCGGTTCAGCCGAAAAGGCGCAGCTCTTCGCGGCGGAGAATCAAGACATTCAGGCCGCAATGGCCGATGAAAAGGCAACCGGTGCTTCCGCATCCTGCCTGGTCGCCGGCATCGCCTATATCTCCGGCCGGCAGATGGAGCGCGTGACGAACAAGGACGGATCATACAATGTGACGGAGATCATGATCGTCGGCGTCGCGACGCCCTATGGCATGCTCGCGATCGAGCCATCCGTCGTTTACACGCTCCTGAAGGCGCAGGAAGAAGCGGCATAAAGCATGGGTCTTCCGCGAGGAAATGTCTGTTCGAGATACGGCGTGAGACATTTCCGAATATCGACCCGAGCTTGAGAGCTTGGACCCGGTGACCCTGCTCGTCATCCCGTTCGCCCGGTTGCTGCTGAGCGTCATCGTCCTCCGTGCGATGATGGCTGCGACGACGGTCTAAAGCCGACGCTCTTCGCCAACTTTGCCTGGTTCGGCTCCATCACGTTGCGCGCTGGAAATCGCGCTGTTTTGGCAAACGCCAGCGGCAACGCCGCAGCGACGGCGAGGAGCACGGCGATCAGCGATAACGCCGCGCGATAAGGAACGATAGCGATCAGCATCGGACCAGCGATAGCGCCCGCGGCCCAGGCCGACAGCATCGCACCATAGATCGTTCCGGCATTGCGCGCGCCGAACACATCGGAGGTGAACGCCGGCATCGTGCCGAAGCCTCCGCCATAGCAGAGCGCTACGACGGCGAACGGAACGAGCAGCATGTTGAAGCCGTCGATCGCCGGCATCAGCGCAAAGGTGATGGCCTGGATCAGGAACAGGGCGAAGAAGGTACGGGCACGGCCGATCGCATCCGACAGCGTTCCCCAGAGCAGGCGGCCGAGACCGTTAAACAACGCAATCACGCCCACCGCCACCGCGCCCAGCGCCGGACCAACCTGCGTCAACTCTTCTGCCAGCGGTGCGGCGACGGAGATCAGCGCCGCCCCGGCGGCGATGTTGAGCGCCAGCATCCACCAGAGCAGATGCCAATGCGGAGTTCGCAGCGCCTGCGCGAGCGTCATCGGCGTGCCGGCGCGCACGCTCCCCTGCTGCGCAGGCGTCCAACCGGGTGGCGCATAGTTGTCTGGCGCGGGCTGCAAGACCTGCGCCGCCGACACGACCACGACAAAATAGCTCGCACCCAGAATTATCAGCGTGTTCTCGACGCCATGCATCTTGATCAGTTCGGTCGCAAGCGGGCTCGTAATCAAGGCGCCGAGTCCAAACCCGGTCACCGCCAACCCGCTGATAAAGCCGCGTCGGTCGGGAAACCATGCGATCAACACGGCAAGCGGCACGATGTAGCCGAGACCAAGCCCCATCCCACCGATCACGCCATGCGCGAAATAGAGCATCGAGAGATTAGGCGCGAGGCCGGCGAGCATGGTGCCGAAGCCGTAGAGCAGACCGGCGAGAGTCGCGGTGGCACGCGAGCCGATGCGGCGCTGCAGGCTGCCGCCGAACCCCGCCGTCAGGCCAAGCACGGCAAGTGTGATCGTGAAGGTCAGGTTGACCGCGGGCCTGCTCGCACCGAACTTGTCCTGCAGCGGATTGAGAAACACGCTCCAGCCATACACTGCGCCGAGCGCGAGCTGCATGCAAAACGCGGCCGCGGCAATGCCGGCGCGTTGTGACATCCCGAAACCGCGAAACCGATAAAGTCCGACCGCTCCATCGCCCCTGTGGAACCCTTGCATCCATCTTCTCCGCTACCAGACTGACGCCCAGCGAGGCGTGACCCTAGGCGGGCCGCCGGGCGGCGACATGTGAGCTGCCTCACTGTGCGGAGATTTGTTTTGGCCGGTGGCGGCCGGTGCGGCGCGAGGGTATGAGCATTGCGATGAAGATCGCGAGCTTCAACATCAACAATGTGCGGCGCCGCCTGCCGAACCTCCTTGATTGGCTCAATCGCGCGAAGCCTGACGTCGCGTGCCTGCAGGAGCTGAAGTCCGCGGACGCCGAATTCCCGGCCGACGCGCTGCGGCAGATCGGCTACGAGGCGATCTGGCGCGGCGAGAAGACCTGGAACGGTGTTGCGATCCTCGCGCGCGGGGTCATGCCGGTGGTCACCCGCACCGAATTGCCGGGTGATCCGGATGACCGGCAAAGCCGCTACATCGAGGCTGCCGTCAACGGCATACTGATCGCGTCGCTCTACGCGCCCAACGGCAACCCGCAGCCGGGACCAAAATTCGACTACAAGCTCGCCTGGTTCCGGCGCCTCACCCGTCACGCAGCCACGCTCAACAAGGCGAGCATTCCGGTCGTGCTGGCGGGTGACTACAACGTCGTGCCGACCGCGCAGGATATCTACCCGACAACGTCCTACGACGACGACGCGCTGCTGCAGCCGCAGAGCCGCGCTGCCTACAAGCGCCTTTTGGCGCAAGGCTGGATCGACGCCATCCGCGTGCTGCACCCGGACGCGCCGATGTATACGTTCTGGGATTACAAGCGCAAACGCTGGGAGCGCGACGCCGGCATGCGCCTGGACCAGGTCCTTCTGACCCCCGACCTGCATGCGCGATTGGTCGACGCCGGGGTTGATCGGACCGAACGCGGCGAGGCGAACGCCAGCGATCACGTGCCGGTCTGGGTGGTGTTGCGCGACGCTGCCAGGCAGCGTGCGAAACCGACGCGCGGAGCTAGCACTGCGCCGCAACCGCCTAAGCCTGCACCACGAGTTCAGCGAAGCAAGCCCGCCGCGACAGCAAAAGAACGCCGGCCACTGCTGGTGATCGACGGGGACTCATTCGCACACCGCGCGTATCACGCCCTGCCGAAAAACATCATGAGGGCTGGCCGCAAGTCCGCCGGCGCGATCCTCGGCTTTGCCAACTACCTTTTACGCTTCTACCAGACTGAACAGCCGCGCGCTGTCCTGGTGGGCTGGGACACGCTGACTGCCGAAACTTATCGGCACGAAAGTTTCCCGGATTACCAGGGCGGACGGGAATTTGACGACGCACTCATCGAACAGCTCGACATCCTGCCGACACTGGTCGCCGCCTGCGGCTTCGCGAACGCCAAGAAGGCGGGTTACGAAGCCGACGATTTCCTCGCCGCAGCGGCGGCGCGAGAGGAACGGCGCGGCGGCATCACGCTCGTCGCAAGCGGCGACCGCGACACGTTCCAGCTTGCGTCGGACGCTACGACGATCCTCTATCCGGTCCGCGCCGGCGAGATCGCGCGCATCACGCCGGCCGATGTGCGGACGCGCTACGGTGTTGACCCTGCACAGGTGCCGGATTTCATCGCGCTGCGCGGCGACCCTTCGGACCGGCTGCCGGGCGCGAAAAATGTCGGGGCGCAGGGTGCGGCCGATGTCCTGCGCCGGCATGGATCGCTGGAAGGCGCGCTCGCCGCCGGCCGCTTCGCGGCCCAGGCCAAAGAGCTGCGGCTCTACCGTTCGATCGCCACGATGGACCGCAAGGCGCCGCTGCCGCCCCTCCCCGATGAGACGCCAAGCTGGTCGAAAGCATCTGCGCTCGCGCGCACTTGGCAGCTCAACCAGCTCGCCGACCGCCTCGCAGCCATGTCGGAAGCCCAAAGCAGGCAGGCCGTGCGAGGCTGAGCCACGAGATGAGTGGCGATATAATAGATATAATTAGATGCAGAGAATTTCGCGATCAGCACTCTCCGCGCGTTGTGCAGAGGCACTCAGCCCGTCAGCTCAACCCGAACTTCTGCCGCTGAGGTTCTCCCCCAGTCTCGAGCGAATGGTATTAACAAATTTGTCACAAATCTTAAATTCTATTTACCACTCCTAATGACCTCGGCCCGGGTCGGGCTACGGTTGTTGGGACCGTGGCGGTCTTTGCGGCCATTGCGACGCCGCGAGCGGGCCGGCTGCAAATCCGCGTGCGGTAACAACACACACGCAATGAGCGGGAACAAAATCCGATCGCGTGGGAGCTTCGTGTGCCCGGACGCGCGCAATCGCGAAATGCAGCATGAGCAAACCGCGCGTGCGCATCTTGCGAGGCTGTCTCGTGGTCGCTTGAATGCCGAGATCGAGCCGATCGGGCGGCGCGATCGAAACTTGGAGGCCCAGCCTGGACTTGAACCAGGATACGAGCGGTGCCCCGCCCTCGCGTTTGCCACTTCCGCGCACCGGGCCGTTGCCGGGCACCGTAGTCATACAGGGAGGAACTGCAATCGCGAGTCCCGAATATGCTTAAAGTCCAGAATTCGCCGCTCTATCACGTAGTCATCACTGTGAACCCAGCGCTGAACCTAGCGCTGTCGCGCAACCTTGGCTGGTAGCACCAATCTATGACGCACAACGGCGAAACGCCGCTCCAAGGCGGAGGCAGGACGGCGGTGGCGCGCCGCGGCGGCTTCGTTCTTCGCGAAACGGGTCCTTGGGCGCCTTCAGTGCACGCTCTGCTTCGCCACCTTGAACAGAAAGACTTCGCGGCAGCGCCCCGAGTCGTTGATGGTGGCTTGATGACCAGGGGCGCGAAGTTCTCACCTACATCGAAGGCGAGATCGTCAATCCGGCGCTCTGGTCTGACGAGGCGATTCACGAGCTCGCCGTGCTGATCCGACGGATGCACGATGCGACGAGTTCGTTCCAGCCGCCGCCGCATGCGCTCTGGCGTCCGTGGTTCGGCCGGGAGGTTGGCCGGCCCGACATCATCGGACACTGCGACGCGGCGCCTTGGAATATCGTGTCGCGCGACGGCATGCCGGTCGCCCTGATCGATTGGGAAGTCGCCGGTCCCGTCGACCGGCTGACCGAAATCGCCATGACGGCATGGAACAACGCGCAGCTTTATGACGACGACGTCGCCGAGATGAACGGGCTGAAAGAGGCCTCGGCACGGATCCAGCAAGTTCGCGTCTTCGCGGATGGATATGGCTTGTCGGCCGAAGACCGGCGGCATCTGACCTATCGAATGATCGAATTTGCTGCGCACAGCGCAGCCAATGAAGTGGCTGAGCAGCGGATCACACCGGAGACCGAATATGCGCCCCGTGTGTGGGGGATCGCCTGGCAGGCACGCAGCGTCGCCTGGCTCATGCGCAATCGCTTGGCTCTGGAGGCAGCCCTGGCGTGAGCCAAATCCATCCAAACAAGCTCATGCAAACTGTCGTTTGAGAAGCAATGTTTCGATGCGATTGAGAAGTCCGCCCTCCATCGCCACGCCGGTCCAAAGCACCGGCACGTAGAATTAACGTGGTGCCGGCCTTATGTCAGCAACCGTACGAATGTAGGAGCATGCAAATGAAGAAACGTCTCATTTACCATGCAACAGGCAACCATCGCACCCGCCGTCTTGTCACTGCCTTGGCTGTTTTGGTCCTGTCGGCTTTCGCTTTTTCGCAGGCAGCGTCGGCCCAAGCCAGCCCTCCCCCAGGCACCCAGCCGAGCATGCAGCCCAAGTCTCAGGCCGAGTCCGACCCGCGCCTGAAGGCGCCGATCGGTCATCGTCAGCCGCGGCCTTCGGACTTGCCGCCAAGCATCCAGCGTGACGAAACACAAGGGCGTGCGACCCCGGACGAGCGAGCCCTCGACCGGAAGCTCAAGATCTGCAAGCAGTGCTAAACTCGCCGGTCCAAGCGATATCGCCGGGATGACGGCGCCTCCGGGTCGACAAACAGAGAACTCCGTTTCCGCCGGAGCCCTTGCGGTCGCGGCTGCCGATCGGCATCCGCGAGCATCCGAAGCCCCACCATCCGCTACGACTGCTCGTCCTTGCCGCACATCAAATCAGCGGCATCAATCAGCCCGCGCTTGCGGGCGACTTGTTCGGCCGTCAGTCCGTCCTTGTTGGTCACACTTGGATCGGCGCCATGCGCGAGCAGAAGCGTCGTCATCTCGACGGCCTCGTCCTCGTCGTCAGGCAGACAGAACAGCGGCATCACGACGGCACGAGGGTGGAGCGCGTTTGCAAGTCGGCCATGGCAATGTGGCGTACACGAGCGCCTCTTCGCGCAAGGACCGTTTCGAATAGGCGTGCACACCGTTGGGATCGGCGCCATGCACGAGCAGCCATTCGGCACGCTTGATGTGATTATACGCTACGGCGTTTCCGAGCAGATAGTCGAGCGCGCTCAGCGGAACGCGTCCGCCGATCTTGGACGTCTCGGGAATGGCGCGCCATTCCTCCGTCAGTCCACGCTGCTCGGAGTGCGTCTAGAGAAATTCAAGCCAGCCCCTGTCGTCGCGTGTGATCGACGTGTTGTAGAGCGCCTGCGTATCGTAAGGGCTAGCGCCGCGTTCGATCAACAGCGTGGCGAATGCTGCCGCGTGTGGATGCGGCGGCTTGTCGCCTTCGCCCTCGCCGAGAGGTTCGTCCAGCCGTCCGTGAAACGCGCATTGGGATCGGCACCGTGATCGAGCAAGGCGCGCGCCATTTCAAGTGTGTGAGTGTGTCCCCTCGACAACCCCTTCGGACCAAAAGTGTTACCCATGTCTCCGGAATAAACCGTAACCCATGTGTCCGGAACGGACCTAAGGTCGGTTTGGCGCGCCGCTCTGGATGAAAGTGAGAACTACGTTTTCGCTGGCGCTCTCTGATATTGCGACCGCAAGCGCGCGATAGCAGCCAGAAGTATCCGGCGCTCGCCAAAGCCACCACGACCGCCCGCGCGCGAATTGCACCGTTGCGTAGTGGGCGGGCAGAAGTCTGCAATCACCGGAACGCACCATTCGGCTGGCTTTTCGGTGTGGCCGCTTGCGAAGCGCGTTGGGCGACGCTTGACTCCGTACTATGATACAGAGTGCATCGTAATCGATGAGACGCGCCATGGCGACAGGAATGACCATCAGCCGCGCCGCTGAGCAGGCGGGCGTCGGCGTCGAAACCATCCGCTTCTACGAGCGGCGCGGGCTGATTAAGCAACCCGCCCGGCCAAGGAGCGGCAGTTACCGCTTCTATGACGATGGGGTCGTCGAGCGCATTCGCTTCATCCGGCAAGCGCAGGAGCTCGGCTTCTCTCTGCGCGAGATTGCGGAGCTCCTCTCGCTGCGAGCCGATCCTGGGGCCGATTGCGGCGATGTCCGAACACAGGCGGTGATCAAACGCGAAGAGGTCGACCGCAAGATCGCACAGCTTCAGCACATCCGGGCTGCACTCAGCGAGCTGATCGCGTCCTGCCCGGGTGGCGGTGCTTTGCGCGCTTGCACGATCATCGATGCCTTGAACGGGCGGAAAGGCACGACAGCCGCCCGATCCGCATCGCGGGCGCCGCGATCTCCCGGCGATTCACCGGATCAGCCACCTGCAGCGAAAGGAAGCAAGGTGAGGACGGCTACGTTCAAGATCGACGGGATGTATTGTGACGGTTGCGCGCGCACCATCGAGGCCCTGGTTTCATCGGAGACAGGCGTGCGCAAGGCAACCGTGTCGTTCAAGACGCAGGAAGCCCGCGTCCTGTTCGATCCGCTCGTCGTGAGCGAAGATCGTCTCACGGCAGCGATCCACCAGTCAGGATATTCGGTCATCGCCCGGTCGTGACCAGCTCAGGCTGGTAGTGCTCGGGCGAGGGCGACGCTCCACCCCATCACTACCCCTCCCGTTCCCGCGTGACTTAGCCGAGCTCTCTTCTACCTGGCCGCTGCTGCCCTTGACTCCGTATGTTGGTACAGGGTGCAGGCTTACCTTGAGAGCGCTCGGATCGAAGCCAGACGATTTGTCCGGGCAATTGCCTCATGGGAGGCTACCATGACCATTGCGACAGCGACGACGACAGCTTCTACCGCCCTTCCACGCTGGACCGAGGAGCCCGCGAGCCGCCCGGATCGGGCGCGCCTCCGCGCCCGCATCGGCGGGCTCCACTGTTCGCTCTGCAGCAGCACCATCGAGAAGGCGCTCGGCCGCAAGCCCGGCGTCGACAAGGTGGCGGTGAGCCTCACCCACGAGCAGGCGCTCGTTGAATACGACCCAGCCGTGGTCGCGCCAGCTGAACTCCTGCAGACGCTGCGCGACATCGGCTATACACTGCACGATCCGCGCAAGCTGCGCGCCTTCGAGGAGGAGGAGCGCGACCTCGTGCGCGAAGGTCGGCGCTTCCTCGTCGCCGTCACATTCAGCCTGGTCGCCATCGCGCTTATCGCCAGTCCGACGGGCATCTGGACGATCGTGCTGCCGCTCGTCGCGGCGCTTGGCCTCATCGGCTTCGTGTTCCTGGTGTTGCGCTCGCAAGGGCTATGGGTCGCGTCCTTGAGCGCCGCGGGGCTTGGTGTGCTCGCCGGCACATTGCTCCTGTTCCGCGAGACACTTGGTTTGACACCGGCCACGCCGTGGCTGGTCGGTGTGCTTGCCGTTGTCCTCGTCTTTGGCGTCGCCCGTCACATCCTGCACATGGCGGTCCAGGCGCTGCGCCGCGGGATACTGAATCAGCACGTGCTCTTGGAAGCGGGTGCTTTCGCCGGCCTCACGGGCGGCCTGATCGGGCTCGTCTTCAATCCATCCGGCTATCCGACCGCGCCGTTCTTCGCGGTCGCGGTCATGGTCGCCACCTACCACCTGTTCTCCGAATGGCTGTCGCTCATTGTCAAGACCCGTAGCTCGCAGGCGGTGAAGAGGCTGCTCGACCTCCAGCCCGATATGGCACGCGTCGTGCGGAACGGCCGCGAGGTGGAGATCCCGATCGATGCGGTCACCGTCGGCGACCTCGTGCGCATCCGCCCGGGTGAGCGTTTGCCCGTCGATGGCGAAGTGGTGGAGGGCCATTCCTCGGTCGACCAGGCGCTCGTCACCGGCGAGCCGATTCCAGTCGAACGCACGGTCGGCGACGGCGTCATCGGTGGATCGATCAACGGCATCGGCACGCTGTTGGTTAGGGTCACCGCCGTCGGCGAGGAGAGCTTTCTGCAACGGGTGGCGCGCGAGGTCGAGGATGCCCGCGCGCTGAAGCCGGGCCTTCTGCACCTCGTCGACCGCGTGCTCGTCGTTTATACACCGACAGTACTCACGATCGCGGCGCTCGCAACGCTCGGCTGGATCATTGTTCCTTTGCTGCTCGGTAGCGAGCCCGACCTGCAGCGGGCGGTCTTCGCCGGCCTGAGCGTGCTCGTCATGGGCTATCCCTGCGCCGTCGGCATCTCGGCGCCGCTGTCGATCGTGCGCGGCGCTGGTGAAGCGGCCGAGCGGGGAATCCTCATGCGCACCGGCGAGGCGTTCCAGGGCTACCGCCTGGTGAACCAGGTCGCCTTCGACAAGACCGGAACGCTGACCGAGGGGCGGCCGCGCCTTATCGAGATCGAAGCTACAGGCATCGGCGAGGAGGTTCTGCTCGGGGTCGCCGCCGCAGCCGAGGCCTCCTCCGAGCATCCGCTCGCTGATGCGATTGTAACGGCCGCCTTCGAGCGAGGCATCACGCCGCCTGAGGTGGAGCACTTCGAGGCTGTTCCGGGCAAGGGCGTCCGAGCGCGCATCGGCACGGAAACGGTGCTGGCCGGCAGCCCACGCTTCATGACCGAGAGCGGCGTCGACTTGGCGCTGCTGGCGAGCCGCATCGAAGCGATCGAAAGCGCCGGGCGCACCGTCATCGCGGTCTGTCGCAACGGGCAACCTCTTGGCCTTCTCGCCCTTGGCGACACCGTGAGGAGCGAGGCCGGTCAAGCGGTGGTCGCGCTCAAGCATGCGGGCCTCAGAACCGTGCTGGTGACCGGCGACAACGAGCTCACGGCTCAACGGGTCGCGGCCGAAGTCGGGATCGACGAGGTTCACGCCGGAATCCTGCCCGGTGAGAAGGCGGAACTTGTCCGGCGGCTCCAGCAGGACGGCCAGGTCGCCATGGTCGGCGACGGCATCAATGACGCCCCGGCCCTGATGCAAGCGGATGTCGGCATCGCCATGGGCGGCGGCACCGACATCGCCATCGATTCCGCCGACATCATCATTCTCAGCAACCGCCTCGACGCGGTGGTGACCGCCCGCGAGATCAGCCGGCGCAGCTACCGCAAGATGGTGCAGAATGTCTCGCTCGCCTTCCTGTTCAACGGCATCGGCGTGCCGCTGGCGACCACCGGCCTCATCTATCCGGTCTGGGCAATGGCGGCGATGGCGGTGAGCGTGACCACGATCTTCCTCAACTCGCTGTGGGGCCGACCATCGCTGTTCTTCCAGGCGATCCTGAGCGTTGGCAAGCCGGTGGAGCGACGGCCGTGATCGAACTCGAGCCATTGATGCAGGAGATCACGGCGCTCACGCCATACGCCGTCGCACTCGTGGCGCTGGCTGGCCTCCTTGTGGGGATCGCGCCGAGCTCGTTTCCGCTCATTTCGGTGGCGGCCGGCCTCGCAACCGGGCAAGGTGCCGCGTCGTCGGGCGCGTGGCGCATTGAGGGACTGCGGCTCTCGGCGGGCTTCGTGCTCGGCATCGTCACCGTCGATGCCATGCTCGGGGCCACGTTCGGGCTCGTCGGTTTCGCAGTGCTGCGGGTCCTGGCGAGCTACCTTGCTCTCACATATCTCCTGCTCGCCATCGTTTTGATCGTGGTCGCGTTGACGCTCTTGCGCGTCATTCACATCGTCATCCCCACGCTTGCGCCATCGCCGAAGCCGACCCGCACCTTCATCGGCAGCTATCTGCTCGGCCTTCCCTTCGGCCTGTCGACATGCCCAGCCTGCACCCCGCTCCTGTTCCCGGTAGTGGCCGCGGCACTGGAACGGCCGATCCATTAATGGGCAGTGTTCTCATGGCGACCTTCGGCCTCGCGCGCGGCGTGCCGATCATGGTGGCAGGCATCGCCGCTGGAGCTCTTGCCCATCTTCGGCGCACGCGTTGTTTCGTGCTTTGGGCCGAACGCGTTGGCGGCGCCTTCATGCTCGCTGCCGCTGCTTACTTCCTTTATCAGGCCGCTCTCTATGGCGGCTGGTTCTCATTGTAATCCAGTATTGGCAGCGGAAATCCGACAAGCACACGCGCAGATCGCCGATCGTACGCAGAGGTGGCCGATTGTGCGATGGCGCGCTCGGAGAGATTCGAACTCCCGACCCTCAGATTCGAAGTCTGATGCTCTATCCAGCTGAGCTACGAGCGCTGATTGGACCGCCTGTCCGTCCTGGACACAATACAGTCGCCGGTGCAATTTGGAAGAGCGCATCGCCTTGCGCGCGCCCGCCTCCTCCCCCGCCTCACTCCTTTCTTTCAGACCGCACCGAGGATTGATATGAAAACTTGGGATGCTTCGCCCTTCATCAAGTTCATGGGCGTGAACGTTATCAGTCGCGGGGCCAAGCGCAGCGAGGCCGAACTCGTCAATCGCGAGGACCTGTGCAACCGGCGCGACGTCATGCATGGCGGCGCGATCATGGCGCTAGCCGACATCATGGGCGGGATGACGGCCTCCGCTTCCCTCTCCCCCAATCAGGCCACCGCCACCATCGAGAGCAAGACCAATTTCCTTGCGCCGATCCCGAAGGGGGACAAGGTGCACGCGGTCTGCACGCCACTGCATTCCGGCCGCACCACCATCGTGCTGCAAACGAACATCACCCGCGGCGACGGGCGGCTCGCCGCCATGGTGACTCAGACCCAGATCGTGCTGCCCAAGAGCGGATCGCCGGCCACATCAGCGACGAATTGACCGTAGACGTCGGGATCGTCCGGCGGCAGTCTTGTGCGCCTGGCCACCCTGCGGAGGTGCACGATGCGGCGATCGACCCCCTTCATGCTGGCGGCGCTGACGCTAACGGCGCTGTCGGCATTCGCTGCGATCCCCGTCCATGCCGATCCGGTCGCCGAATTCTATACCGGCAAGCAGATCAGGTTCATCATCCGCTCCGGCGTCGGCGGCGGCTATGACCAGTATTCACGGCTGCTGGGGAGGCATATTGGCAAACACATCCCCGGGCAGCCATCGGTCCTTCCGATCAACATGCCGGGCGGCGGCGGCATCCGCGCCGCGAACTACGTCGCGAAAATCGCGCCGCAGGACGGCACTATCCTGACCATCGTGAGCCAGGGGCTGCCGGTCGATCAGGCGCTCGGGCTCAACCCGAGCTTCCAGGCCGACCTGCGCGACTTCCTCTGGGTCGGCAACCTGAGCTCGTCGAACCAGGTGCTGGTAACGTGGCACACCTCGCCCACCAAGACGCTCGCCGATCTGATGAAACGCGAGACGACGATCGGATCGACGCAGGCGGGGTCGATCTCGGTGCAAATGCCGGCAGTGCTGAACAACGTCGTCGGCACCAAGATCAAGATCATTTTCGGCTACCCCGACGGACGTGACGTCAACCTCGCGATGGAGCGCGGAGAGGTGGAAGGTCGCGCCACTAACCCATGGGCCAGCTACATGGCGGTGACGCCGCACCTGATCGAAAAAAAGCTGATCATTCCGATCATCCAGGTGGGCATGGTGAAGGACCCCGCGCTGCGCCACGTGCCGCTGATGCGGGACCTGAAGGCGATCAACCCCGACGATCAGGCGGTGCTGGAGTTCATGTCCAGGGCGACCGTGGTCGGCCGCCCGATCGCGACCACGCCGAACGTACCGGCGGACCGCCTTGCCGCGCTGCGCCGGGCGTTCGATGCAACCCTCAAGGACCCCGAATTCATCAAGGAGGCGCAGACACAGCGCGCCGAGATGCAGCCGATGACCGGGACGGAGCTCACGCAGACCGTCCACGAGATCATCGCAACCCCCGCCGCCCTGCGTGAGCGCGTGAAGGCCGCGATCCAGCCGAAGGATGCGCGGGCGCTGCCCGGCAAGAAGAGGCAGAGCAATTGATGAGCGGGCGGCGCGCTCTCTCCGCCTCATCCTGAGAACCTGCGCAGCAGGCGTCTCGAAGGACGAGGGCGGCCCCGACGCTCGCGGCGCCAACTGGGTCTGCGGATCGAGACGGTCGGCCTTTCGGCCTCCCTCCTCACCATGAGGATCGAAGACTATAGTTTCGCAACATCGCTGCTACGGCGGAGTAGGAGGACATACATGGACGTACGCGCGGCGCTCGCAGTCGCGGCCGGCAAGCCGCTTGAGATCACGACCGTCCAGCTCGAGGGCCCCAAGGCCGGCGAGGTGATGGTCGAGATCAAGGCGACCGGCATCTGCCACACCGACGAGTTCACACTGTCGGGCGCCGATCCGGAAGGGCTGTTCCCTGCGATCCTGGGGCATGAGGGCGCCGGCGTCGTGGTCGAGGTCGGCCCCGGCGTCACCTCGGTGAAGAAGGGCGACCACGTCATCCCGCTCTATACGCCGGAATGCCGGCAGTGCCCGTCCTGCCTCTCGCGCAAGACCAATCTGTGCACCGCGATCCGCGCAACCCAGGGGCAAGGCGTGATGCCCGACGGCACCTCACGCTTCTCG
This sequence comes from Hyphomicrobiales bacterium, assembly GCA_009377695.1. Taxonomy (GTDB): domain Bacteria; phylum Pseudomonadota; class Alphaproteobacteria; order Rhizobiales; family Xanthobacteraceae; genus VAZQ01. Next base: position 63,037 of record WHTP01000016.1, read on the forward strand.
ATCGCCGGCAAGAAGCTGCACCACTATATGGGCTGCTCGACCTTTGCGAATTTCACGGTGCTCCCCGAGATCGCGGTCGCCAAAATCCGCGAGGACGCCCCGTTCGACAAGGTCTGCTATATCGGCTGCGGCGTCACGACCGGCATCGGCGCGGTGGTCAATACCGCCAAGGTCGCGCCCGGCGCGAAGGCAATCGTGTTCGGGCTCGGCGGCATCGGGCTCAATGTCATCCAGGGGCTGCGCCTCGCCGGCGCCGACATGATCATCGGCGTCGACATCAACAACGACAAGAAGCCCTGGGGCGAACGCTTCGGCATGACGCATTTCGTCAACGCGAAGGAGGTCGGCAACGATCTCGTCGCGCACCTCGTCAACATGACCAAGAGCGGCGCCGACCAGATCGGCGGCGCCGACTACACCTTTGACTGCACCGGCAATGTCACGGTCATGCGTCAGGCGCTGGAAGCCTGCCATCGCGGCTGGGGCGAGAGCATCATCATCGGCGTCGCCGGCGCGGGCCAGGAGATCGCCACCCGCCCGTTTCAGCTCGTTACGGGCCGGGTCTGGAAGGGCACTGCATTCGGCGGCGCCCGTGGCCGCACCGACGTGCCCAAGATCGTCGACTGGTACATGGACGGAAAGATCGAGATCGACCCGATGATCACCCACACGATGCCGCTCTCCGACATCAACAAAGGCTTCGACCTGATGCACGAAGGCAAGAGCATCAGGAGCGTGGTGATTTATTGAGGCCCCGGCGCGGCACTCCTTAGCCCGCATCGAGCGGTGGCGAAAATGCGGGACAAGCGCCGCCGTCCGTCCCGGATTTCGCCATAGCGCGTCGAAGATGCGCGTAGACGCGCCAATGGCTCAATCCGGGCTACAGGCTGGACGACCACGCGCGGGCGCGGCTGCAGGTCACGCCTGCATCGCCTGGATTTCCTCCGTAAACGCGCCCACCCGCTCGCGAACTCTTTGGATCTGGTTAGAGACCTGCGCCGCCGCCGATCCGATTTGCAAAACCTCCAGCGAGGTTTGCCGCGCGATCGCCTCGATCTCGCTAACGGTGTGACTGACGTGCGTTGCGCCGGACGCGGCAGCATTGACGTCGCAGGAGATCTGTTGCGCAGCGCCGGCCTGCTGCTCCACCGCCGACGCGATCAGCGCTGAGAAACGATCGAGCTCCCGGATTGTCGCAGAGATCCCTCCAATGGCCGCGACCGAGCGGCTGGTGGTGGTCTGCATCGCCTCGATCTTGGAGCTGATCTCCTGGGTCGCGTTGGCGGTTTGCGCGGCCAGCGCCTTCACCTCCTGCGCGACAACCGCGAATCCGCGGCCGGCCTCGCCGGCGCGCGCCGCTTCGATCGTGGCGTTGAGCGCGAGCAGATTGGTCTGCCCGGCGATCGCGGTGATCAGCTCGGTGACCTTGCCGATTTCGTGTGCGACGGCCGCCATTTCATCGATCGTGGCGCTGGTCCGCTCCGCCTCGTAGACCGCTTCGGCGGCAAGACGGGACGACTGCGCGGCGTTCTCTCCGACATGCGCGATGGTACGGGCGAGCTCCTCGCCTGCCTGTGCAGCCGAACTCACCTTCCCAGACGTCTCTTCGCAGGTCACGGAAACGGTCACGGCCTGCGCGGTGGCACGATTCGTCGCGGTGCCAAGGGCGCAGGCGTTCTGCTGCAAGATCGCGGCCGCGCCATGAAGGATAGTCACCGACTCAGCCATCTCGCTCTTGAAGCGCTGAAGCAAATCGTCAACCCGGCTGGCGCGCCGTGTCGTATCTTCCAGGCTTACGGTCTGCTGCTCGGCGAACTGCTCGAGTTCGTCGGCAGACAGTTCGGCGATGCGCCGCCCCTCGTCGACAGCGGCGAAAGCCTTCCGGATCGTGTGGCCGATAAAAATGAGCATTGCGGTCTCAATCAGCACGGCAACCGCATGCACCGCTACGCGGAAGTAGTCGCTCCCGCCCGGATAGACGGCATCCGGAAAGATAACGTTGAGTCCGAGATGGTGCACGGCGATGAGCGTCGCCGCGGCTATCAGGATGCGCCAATCGCAGAAGCCCGACAGCATCGCGAGCACTGCGAAATAGTAGAAATGCATTTCGACTTGCCACGGATGGCCGTTGAAGACGAACACCAGCAGCGATGTCTGGCCGACGAGCGTCACCGTAATGGCGAGCGCGACAATTGCGATCGGCCGTCCCAGCCATTGCAACACGGCCGGCACCGCCGCCAAGGCGAGCGCTGCCACGGTGAAGCTCCGAACATCTCGCCCAAGCGCCCAGGAGATCATCGCGAGCAGCGGCACATGCACCAAGGCCAGGCTGGTCAGCGCCTGCGCCACCGTGCGCTGGAAGGATTCGAGGCTGGTCATGTCCGGTCTTGTTTAGTTGTCCACGGGAAGCAGGCGGCAAGGACCTGAGGATCGACGAGGAGCAGCGCTCCGGCGTCCTTGACCTTCCGCGCGTAGTCCGGGCCGTCGGGCTGCACAACGACGATAAAGGACGGGCCGCCGTACCGGACAAAGCGACCCCCGGCTTCCACCGCACGGATGAAGGCCGCGCGGGCATCGACCCAGGGCGCAAAGACCACGCCCACCGCGCCGGACGGGTTGCGCGGCTCAAGACCAATGCGTGCGATGGCGAAGACGCTCAGCAACGCGAAAACGGCAATAAGCGTGCCTTCAAGGAAGCTGTTGAAACGCGGTGACATGAAATGCTCGGGTGATCTAATTAGCCCGCGTTCTAACTGATTACAGATGTAACTTCCTTTCGTTAATAAGCGGTTGATGGTTGCGCTCACCGCGCGCACAAACCGCAAATTGCAGCATGTGCCCGTGCACGTCACGCGGCAGAGCTAAACGCCTGAAGCGCGGTCGGCCCGACAACTCCAATATCGCAAGCAGATAACGGGCGACCCAGTGTCCCGATTCCGAAGTTCGTACCATTTCGCGGCGGCCTCTTATACGAACTTCGGAATCGAAGGACACTGGCAACTCTTTGAATCTAGTGTGGCTTTGGTTCAGAAGTCCGCACATCGGACTCGCCGCGAGAATGATGCGGACTTCTGAACCGCCACCCTAGCATTACAGTTGCCTTTTTAGGAGATGTCTGAATCCATGGGCAACCATGATTCGGAGATCGTGGACGCGGGCAGCGTCGATTGAGGAGACGCTTGCGTTGTGGGCGTCGTCGCTTCGAGAGATCAAGCAACGGAT
>WHTP01000133.1 GCA_009377695.1 Hyphomicrobiales bacterium
CGCACGTTGACCGCCGGCATCGTGGTCTATCGCATCGGCAGCGACGGGAAGCTCGAATTCGTGCGCAAGTATGATGTCGACACCGGCAAGTTCTTGCAGTTCTGGACCGGTATCGTGACGCTGGCGTAGGACCTCAACCGGAGACCGCCTGCGCGAAGCGCGATTTCGCCCGCGCCTTCGCCTTTTCGGCTTCGACGTCGCGGTCGCGCGGCGGGCTGGTCGTCTCCAGCGATGCCAACAGCCGTCGCGCCGCGGCCGCGATCTCGTCGACGCCGCGCTCGAACGCCGCCTCGTTGACCTTGGCAGGACGCGTGTATCCGCTCAGCTTGCGCACGAACTGCAGGGCGGCTGCGCGGACCTCGTCGTCGGTCGCGGGCGGCTCGAAATTGAACAGCGTACGGATGTTCCGGCACATCGTCCTGGCGTCCTCGTCTGCGTGTCAGAGGTGATAATGTAGTCGTGGCCCTACCGCAGACAACGAGGAACTTCGACCCGTGAACGACGCAAAGCCTGTCATCATCGCCGTCAATGACGACGTCCGCGTCTCGGGCCTCTTGCAGGCGCCGACGAACGCACGCGCCTGCTATGTGCTCGCACACGGCGCCGGCGCCGGAATGACCCACGCTTTCATGGCGGCGGTCTCGACCGAGCTCGTCGCGCACGGGATCGCGACCTTGCGCTACCAGTTCCCCTACATGGAGAAAGGTAGCAAACGACCCGATCCGCCGAAGCTCGCGCACGCGGCGGTGCGCGCGGCCGTCGCCGAAGCCGCAAGGCTTTTGCCCACGCTTCCGCTGATCGCGGGCGGAAAATCGTTTGGCGGCCGCATGACCTCGCAGGCGCAAGCGGCTGCCGCACTCCCCGGTGTGCGCGGGTTGGTGTTCCTCGGATTTCCACTGCACCCCGCCGGACGTCCATCGAACGAGCGCGGCGACCATCTCTTCGACGTGCAAATCCCGATGCTGTTCCTGCAGGGATCGCGCGATCAGCTCGCGATGCTCGATCAGATCGAGCCGCTGTGCAAAGCGCTCGGCCGGCGCGCGACCTTGATTGTCGTTCCCGACGCCGATCATTCCTTTCACGTGCCGGCGAAAACGGGCCGCAAGGATGCGCAGGTGCGCAGCGAGCTGCTCGACCGGCTCGCCGCCTGGATTGATGGCGTGATTGCGGCCAAATAGATCGCCTACGTAGATCGCCATACTCCCGTCACGAAGACCCTGTACCCGCTCCGACCGTTTCACACATCAGATGGGACGTACCGCGCGGCGCTCGACAGGGTGCCGGCCGTGGCGCGCCGCCGTTGCGATTCGCGAGACTGTCATGTTTGGCCTGTTTGAAAGGCTGTTGAAACCGACCAAACCGCCCGAGCACCCGGAACCGCCGCCGGGGCTGGTCGAGTTTTATTGGCACTTTGCGCGCCAGGCCAAGGGGTTGCTGATCGGGCTGTTCGCCGCGGGCTTCGTCGTTGCGCTGATCGATTCGATGATCCCTGTGTTCATCGGGCGCATCGTCACGCTGATCACCTCGGTCAATCCGCAACAGCTTGTTGCCGACCACTGGCACCTGCTCGCCGGCATGGCGCTGGTGCTGCTCGTGCTGCGCCCGCTTGCGCTCACCGCGCAGAACATCATGGCCAACCAGGCAATCGCCGCCAACGTCGCCAACATGATCCGCTGGCAGAGCCACTGGCATGTGGTGCGGCAGAACTGGGCGTTCTTCCAGAACGATTTTGCCGGCCGCATCGCCAATCGCGTCATGCAGACCGGCCCGGCGATCCGCGAGAGCCTCGTCGCGCTCATCACGGCGGTCTGGTACATCCTGGTGTACGGCACCAGCGCGGTGATCCTGCTCACGGCCGCCGACCGCTGGCTTGCGTTGCCGATCCTGCTCTGGTTCGCCGCCTATCTGGTGATGCTGCGCATCTTCGTGCCGCGCATGCGCGACCGCTCGAAGGAGATGTCGGAAGCGCGCTCGATGCTGACTGGCCGCGTGGTCGACAGCTACACCAACATTCTCACGGTGAAGCTGTTTGCCCGCGCGCGCGAGGAAGACGCCTATGTGCGCGAGGCGGTGGACGAGCACACCGGCATGTTCCACCGGTCGTTGCGGCTCAACACGCTATTCGGCCTGACGCTGTCGTCGCTCAATGCGCTGATGGTGACCAGCACTGCTGCGCTTGCGATCTATCTGTGGGTCGTCGGCGCGGTTGAAGTCGGCACTGTCGCGATGGCGCTGCCGCTGGCCTGGCAGATCGTGAACATCTCCGGATGGGTTGCCTGGCAGGTGACCAACATCTTCGAGAATATCGGCGTCGTGCAGGAAGGCATGATGACGATCGCGAAGCCGATCGGCCTCACCGATGCGCCGCAGGCGCCGGAACTCAAGGTCACGCGCGGCGAGATCGTGTTCGACGACGTGCGCTTCGGCTACGGCCGGGAAACCGGCGTGTTGAACGGCTTCACGCTGACGGTGCGTCCTGGCGAAAAGATCGGCTTGGTCGGCCGCTCCGGCGCCGGCAAGTCGACGGCGGTGAACCTACTGCTGCGCTTCTTCGATCTCGAGGAAGGCCGTATCCTGATCGACGGCCAGGATATTGCGAGCGTCATGCAGGAGTCGCTGCGCGCGCAGATCTCGGTCGTCACGCAGGATACGTCGCTGCTGCATCGCTCGATCCGCGAGAACATCCGTTACGGCCGGCCGTCCGCCAGCGATGCCGAGGTCGCGCGCGCGGCTGAGCTTGCGCATGCCCAGGAGTTCATCGGCACGCTCGAGGACTGGAAGGGCCGCAGCGGTTACGAGGCACAGGTCGGCGAGCGCGGCGTGAAGCTTTCCGGCGGGCAGCGCCAGCGCATCGCGATCGCGCGCGTGATCCTCAAGAATGCGCCGATGCTGGTGCTCGACGAGGCGACGTCGGCGCTCGACAGCGAGGTGGAGGCGGCGATCCAGGAAAGCCTGAGCACGCTGATGGCCGGCAAGACCGTGATCGCGATCGCGCACCGGCTCTCGACCATCGCGCGCATGGACCGGCTGGTCGTGCTCGACCGCGGCCACATCGTCGAGCAGGGCACGCATGACGCGCTACTGCGCGCCAACGGACATTATGCCGCTTTGTGGCGGCGGCAGTCAGGCGGCTTTATCGACGTCGGCGAGACGTCGCCGCAGGCGGCAGAGTAATATGGCGCGATGTCCGAGCCGGTTCTGCACAAGTACTTCGATTTCGGTGAGCGCGCGCTCGCCAATCTTACGCTGGAGTCGGGCGAGCGCGTGCTCTTGACCATCGTTCCGGCCGGCTTCGCGGTGCACCGGCTGCATCTCTTCGGTATGATTCCCGGCGGCTGCGTGTTCGGCGCGAATGACGTTGCGTCCAGGCAGATGACGAGCGTGCTCGCGCGTGAGGCGCTGCAACTGCCGCCGCTGCCGCGCGCCAAGGGCAAGCACCAGAACGAGGCTCCGGATCGCCCCGACACGGAGCGTCCGCTCTCCTTGTTCACGCGGCTCGCCTTGACCGCGCGCGACGCCGACGATCTCGTGCGCTTGTTCGAGCGCACCCGCAACACCGTCGGCTGACAGGCGAAGCGGAGCGCTGTGCATCAGGCCACCAGCTCGCGCATGATGCGGTAGAGCGCGGCCTGCCCTTCGAAGCCGATGCCGGGACGATCCGACAGCGCGATGAATCCGTTCTCGATGCGCGCGTCATCGGCGAAGCCGCCGAAATCGCCGAACACGCCGGGATAGGATTCCGCACCGCCAAGACCAAAGCCGGCCGCGATCGCAAGCGACATCTGGTTCCCGCCATGCGGAAACAACAGGCGACGCGGCCAGCGATCGCGCGCCAGCGCGTCGAGCGTGCGCGCATATTGCACGATGCCATAGGCTTGCGGCGGATCGACCTGGATCGTCATTGCGCTCCGGCCTGAGGCCACCAAAGCGCACGAGGTTCACGACATCCGAGGTCGAGAACAGGTTCTCGCCGGTCGACAGCGGGCCGCCGTAGACGCTCGCGATCTCGGCGAGTAGCGCGAAGTCGAGCGGATCGCACGGCTCCTCGAACCAGCGCAGCCCGAACGGCGCGAGCGCTTTGGCATAAGCGAGCGCCTCGTCGTGACCGAACTTGCAATTCGCGTCGACCGCGAGCTGCGCATGCGACGGCAGGATGCTCTTCACGGCATCGACGCGCTTCACGTCGTCGGCGAGCGGCAGGCCGCCGACCTTCATCTTCACCATCGTGTAGCCGGAGTCGAAATGACGGCGCATCTCGTCCTGCAGGTCGCCGATGGTCTGACCCGGCCAATACCAGCCACCGCCGACATAGCAGAACACCTCGTCGGCGATTCGGGAGCCGTTGAAGCGCTCGGCGAGCAGGCGATGCAGCGGCTTGCCGGCGATCTTCGCCACCGCGTCCCAAACCGCCACCTCGATGGTGCCGATGGCGATTGAGCGCTCGCTATGGCCGCCTGCCTTTTCCCGCTGCATCATGCAGGCGAGGATTTTTTCAGGGTCGAGATTGCCCTCGCCGTCGAGCAGCGTGTCAGGCTTCGCCGCGCGGATGCGCGGGATGAAGCGCTCGCGCATCTGCGCGCCGCAGGCATAACGTCCGGTCGAATTGAACGCGAAGCCCGCGACCGGTCGCCCCTCGCGCACGACGTCGGTGATGACGGCCACGACCGAAGTCGTCATCTCGGAGAAGTCGAAGCTCGAATTGGCGAGCTGTGATTTCAGAGGAATCGCGGTCTCGCGGATGTCGACGACGCGCATGAGGGCCCAGTTATTGCGTGTTCTGAATCTTCATCTGGGTATCATTGGTGGTTTGCTGCGAAGAGCATAGCCCGCGCCAATGTCAGCGACAAACCCGAGATGCCGTTTCGGCACAAGCGCGTATATTCTCGCGAGGCAAATGCTCCTCTGAGGTTTGCTGTTGCCCTCGCGCGTGAGGGGGCGGAGCGCCGACAGGCGCTTGGGTGCTTGAGCACCCGTTCGCGGACCAGTGACGTAGGCACCATCCTCACATTTCATTCACGTCCACACTATTGTTGGAGGTGTGGACAATCACGCTTCGCGCTTGCGCCCGACGAGCTTCGCCAATGCAATCAACGCTACAGCCACCATCCAGACACCGAGCATCAGGCCAGCCATGTTCGCGGCCATCTGTGCGGCACTCAATTTGCTCGGGTCGAGAAACGGGTACGCGTACCAGCCGTCGGCGGCGCCTCGGACCAGCGCGTAGGCACAATAGCTCAAGGGGAAGATAAGGGCGAAAGCGGAATCACGCCAGTGCAACGCGCCATGCCCGCGCAGCAGGAAGAACAGAACGACGATGACGGGAATCACGTCATGCAATGTCACGTCGGCGACTTTCTGCCATCCCTGCGGATCCCACAGCGCACGCAGCAGCACCGAATAGACAATGCCAACCAGGGCCATGGCCGTGGCGACGGAAAGCTCGATGCGGGAGTCCCCCAAGCCGGATGTCGTGCCGGGCCTCGCGCCCGCGTGCGTGAGCACCACCGCCGCCAGGATGTTCGTCAAAATCGTGAAGTATCCGACGAACCGCCAGACGCCGCCCAAGACCGTCCCGCCCTGGGCTTGGAACGAATCGATGAGCAGCACCAGCTGAAGCAAGAGCGCCGCCCAGCCGAGCAGCGCTCCAGCGATCGCGAGAGTGCGTGCCGCGGTGTGACGCATGACGGTCGATCTTGTAGCCTGCATTGAGTGAAAGCGAAATGCGGGACAATCAGCCCCGGATTTCGCTGCGCTCAACCCGGGCTACGACGCCGGGCCATATCACGCCAACAAACCGGCCATCGGCTTCACCGCCATGCTGTCGGGGAACACGCGCGAAGCGAGCACCGCTTCGTTGACGCGCACGTGATCGTGCAGCAATCCCTTAAGCACTGCGCGCAGATCCGTCGTCGGCTTGAGATCGCGGTTCTCGTGCAGATCGGCGTCGCGCAGTCCCGGCCAATCCGCGACCACGCGGCCGCCCTTGAGCGCGCCGCCGACCAGGATCGCGACCGTGCCGGTGCCGTGGTCGGTGCCCTCGGTGCCGTTGATGCGTGCGGTGCGTCCGAACTCGGTGATGATCGCGACCACGGTTTCGCGCCATGCGTCGCCCATATTGGTCTCGATCGCGGCGATGGCGCCATCGAGCGCGCCGAGCAGCGCGGCCAAGCGTCCGTCGAGCGCACCTTCATTGGCATGAGTGTCCCAGCCGTCAAAGGCGAGCGCACCAATGCGCGGGCCGTCAGCACGCGCCAGGAATTTCGCCGCCGTGCCGGCCGACTGCTCGAAATAGTTGCGCACCGCTTTGGCGGCGCCACGCGGCTGCGCATTGCCCGGCGTCCGCTGGTTCATGCCGCCGGCGCGCGCGATCGCCGTAAGTCCCATGCGCTCTTCGAACGCCTTGGCCAGCGCCGGATCGGTGTGGCGATAGAGATCGAGCAGGCGCATCGCGGTGTCGTCGCCGGCGGACGGAAGGCGCGGCGGCGTCCATGACAGCACCGGCGCGGCGCCGCGCACGACCAAGGGCGCAATCGGACCGACCGCAAACGCGTTACGCGCGCGCGGATTGGCGCGCTCGGCCGGCGCGAGTGTCGCGAGCGCCCGGTTGAGCCAGCCGCTCGATACCGCACCGGGGCGCGCGAGTCCGCTTTCGAGCACATCCTGGCCGTCGAAATGCGAGCGCTCGCGGTAGGGCGTCGCCGCCGCATGCACGATGGTCGCCGCGCCCGCCTTGTAGAGACGATGCAGGTTGGGCATCGCCGGGTTGAGCGCGAACATGCTATCGAGCGCCAGCGCGGGCGTGTCGCCGCCGAGCGTCGGCGCCTTGTGGCCGCGCAGCTTGACCCAGTTCGGATCGCCGACCGGCGCGACCACCGCTAACCCATCGAGCGCCCCGCGCAGGACGATCGCGAGCAAGCGCGGATCGCGGCCTTCGGCCTGCGCGAGTTTCGGCATATAGGCCCAGGCGAACAGCGTGCCAGACGCCAGCAACAGTTCACGGCGGGTGGGTACGTGGAGACTCATCGTCATCTCCTCTGAAATTCGGGCGACATGAACAGCAGCGCCAGCGCCTGCGGGCGGCTCTCGGCACGCGCGATGGTGCGGCGCGTGTCCTCGGACGCGATCGGCGCGACCGTCGCTTCGAACACCGCCATCGGATCTGCGGTCCCTGCATGACGACGTGCAAATTGATTGGCGAGGTCGAGGCGCTGCGACAGGCCGTCGAGCCAGGTCGCGTTATCGTCCGCAAATCCGTTGGGCGCCGGCGGTCGCCACAGCGGCTCGCCGAGCAGATTCTGCGCTTGCACCAGTGGCCGCACGTTGGGCGGGTTCGCACCAACCGCACGCAGCGTGGCTGCGATCCATTCGCCCGGACGTTTGATGCGGGTGCGCGGCGCATGCCAAGCCTCATCCGAGGTGACCAGCGTCCTGGCGAGTTCTTTCAGGTCGCCGCCGGTGTCGAGGAAGCGCTTGCGCAGCCGCTCCACCAGCGCGGGCGCGGGCTCGTCGGCAATGAAGTGGCGCGCGAACTTGCGCGCGATGTGCTCGGCCGTCGCGGGATGGCGCGCGAGGTCGGCTAGCACGCGGCGGCCCTGCTCGACCCCGGCGGCATCATAGCGTTTCCCGATCACGGTTTGCGGACCCGCCTCGTGCATGCGCGGATTGAAGTTGAACGTGCCGCCAAGCTCCGGGTCTCGCCGCGCCGGGACGACGGTCCAGCCGGTGATGACCTTGGCGAAACTGGTGACGTCATCTTGCGAATAGACGCTGCGCACGCCGAGCGTATGCAGCTCGAGGATCTCGCGCGCCAGGTTTTCGTTGAGGCCACGGCGGCGGTTCCGGCCGGCGGGTGAGTTCGGCCCGATCGAGCGCGCATTGTCGAGATACATCAGCATCGCCGGATGGCTCTCGACCGCGAGCAGCATGTCGCCGAAGCGGCCGAGCACATGGGCGCGGACCGCCTCGCGCTCGAACGCGCCGGCGATCGGTCGCACCTGTCCCTTATCCGCCGAGACACAGAAGTGGTTCGACCAGAACCAGACCAGGCGTTCGACAAATCCGGTGTCGGCCGCGAGCGCGGCATCGAGACGCGCCTTGGCTTCGGTGAGGTAAATCTCCTGCGGTGCGATACCGACCGACGGCCGCGGCCGCCCTTTGCGATTGTCGCCTGCGTTCTTTTGTTGCCCGTCGGTCTGGCCGCCGGCCTCGCGGCGCATCTGGCGTCGCGCCTGGCGGAATTCGAACGCGGCACGCGCGGCCTCGCCGCTGCTCATGAGGTCCGGCGATGCGATCCGGCCGGCGCCGGCGCGATCGAGCTCGGCGATCAGCGCGCCGCGCGGGTCGGAGGCGATGGCATTCACCGATCCGGCGAGCGGTCCAAGCCCGAACCGGTGCAGCGCGAGCGCCGCCTGTGTCTGCGGATCCTGTGCCTTGGAATCATGAATCTTGGGATCAAGTGCCATCGGCCACCTTCACCGTCTGATCAAGTCCGCCGCATTCCCATGCGCAATTTGATGCTCCTAGGTGATGTCGAGAGTGGGGCAATAGCAACTTAAATCTTGGATAACTTCATGAATAGACAGACAGATTTAGGATCATGTGCGCGCTAGCTGGCTCACCCGAACGAACACTCACCGATGCATGAGCGGTGTCTCCGCTCCCCTCCCCCCATGAGCCTTTGCGAGTGGCGGGGAGGGGTTGGGGGTGGGGGGTCAAGATCAACGGATCAGTGGTCAGCAATCGAACTGCTGCACCTTTCTGGTCACTGTCTTCATGTGAGTACTGCGCTCTACCCCCCACCCCCGACCCCTCCCCGCCGCTATCGCGGGAGGAGGGGCGACTCGCGGCACGATCGCCGTTCAACAACAAGGTTCGAACGACCGGCATCAACGAGTCACGGTCGCCGTGTGGCGACACTAGAACGGCCCGCGAAACACGAAGAACGCGCCGACCGCAATCAGCACAAAGCCGACCGCGTAATTAATCGTGATCGGCTCCTTGAGATAGAGCACCGAGAAGCCGGCAAACACCAACAGGGTGATCACCTCCTGAATGGTCTTGAGCTGGGCAGTGGTATAGACGGCACTGCCGAAGCGGTTCGCCGGCACCGCCATGCAATACTCGATGAAGGCGATGCCCCAGGCGGCGAAGATCACCGTCACCAGCGGCACCCCCTTGAAACGCAGGTGGCCATACCACGCGAGTGTCATGAACACGTTGGATGCGATGAGCAGCAGGACCGGCGTGAGATAGGCGGACGGAAACGCGGCGGGCATGGATGATGGACTCGTTGAATCATCAGGAGGGCACAATGGCTTGCGGCAATGACTTAACGCCTATTCCCGGATCGTCCACAACACAGGATTGCTGTCACGGCGCTGTAATCGGCACAAAGTACATTTCCGCCGCTCCATCGGGAGCTGTTTGTCGCGTAACACGGCGTATGTGTAGCGTTGATGCGCGCAATCACGAACTGGTTCCGGCCTGATCTGCCCCCAGGCTGGAACCATTCTTTTCCCGCGCCACGGCCGTTCCGCGCAACATTTTTTCGGCCAGATCATTTCGTAGCTCACGGCTGCGCCCGGACAGCGCCGGACCATCCGCGATGTCCGCAGTCCGCACCAGCCTTTATCAACCCGACGCACAGCTATACGGGGGAGCTCACATGCGTAGCATTCGTCCCATCACGGCCGCTCTTGTCACGATTGCGACGGTGGGCGCGTTATCCTTCGGACCGAGCACGGCGCAAGACGCCGCCCCCAAGCCCAAGCCTTACAAGCCGATCGCCATCACGATCCCACAACCGGTGAAGGATCCGAGCTTTGCAGCCTTCCGCCAACAGATCGCCGAGATCGCGAAGCGCAAGGACCGCGCGTCGCTCGCCAAGCATGTCGCCAACAACTTCTTTTGGATGACGGACGACGGCAAGGACATCGCCGAGAAGAAGCGCTCCGGCATCGATAATTTGGCGCGCGCGCTGTACCTCGACAATCCGGAGACCGAAGGCTGGGACTTCCTTGCCGCCTTTGCAGCGGACGCGACCGCCGATCCCCTGTCGCAACGCAAGGGCGTGATGTGCGCGCCGGGCGAGCCGAAATACGACACCGCCGCAGCCACCGAACTCGGTAATCAGACCGGCACCACGTCGTCGTTCTGGTACTACCCGGCTTCGGACGGCGTCGAGGTACGCAGCGGCGCGGCGAACGACAGCAAGGTCACCAGCAAACTCGGCATGCATCTGGTGTGGGTCAATCCCGACGAGTCGCCGGCGGCGGCCGTGCACACCGAGACCGTGCGCATCGTGTTGCCATCGGGAGAATTCGGATTCGTCGCAGCGGATTCGCTGATGCCGCTGCCGGGCGATCTCCTCTGTTACGAGAAGGACGGCAACGCCTGGCGCATCGCCGGCTTCTTCGGCGGACTGCCGCCGGAGAAGTGAGCTGGCGTTTCAGACACAGGCAACGGCGTGCAGCTTCGGCGGCCGAAGCTCCGTCCTGATCCTGAGGGCGCACCATAGCAGGCGCAGCCTGCGTGCACTTGGCTGCGTGCGCGCGTCTTGGCTGCGTACGCGCGTCTTGGCTGCGTGTGCGCGTCTCGGCTGCGTGTGCGCGTCTCGAAGGATGAGGGTCGGCCGGGGCGGCCCTATGGTTCGAGACGCCGCCGTCGGCCGCTCCCACCATGAGGGCCGAGGACGACGCGCGAGCACTCAACTGAACTCGGCGTTCGTCCCGGTATCGACACGGCGCGTTAACGCTGTGCGCGTGTGTCGCATAAGCATGCAGGCGGCAAACGGCGTCACCTGGTCGAAAAGCAGGTGTTTATCGGGCGATCTCGCTGAACGCCCGTACATCTGGCCCATTCATCGACGATTTCGAACCTGATCACAGTGACTGGCGACCAATTGGTGCCAGGGCGCAGTGCCGGGCTGTCGAACGTGGTGGTCGTTGGACATCAATCTCCAGAGAGGGAATTCCAACAATGTCCGCCACCATAGGCACGACCGCAAAACGCCGTCTCGCCAGACGTCGAACAGAACTCTTCGGCGCCACTGCGTTGCTCATGCTCTTGCTCACCGCCGGCCCCAGCCTGGCGCAGGGACTGCAGCCCGGCGAAGCCTTCGCCACGCGTTTCTCCGGCACGGTGCCCGCTCCCGATGGCAGCCCGTCGATCGACCCGCAAGGAACGGTCGGCAGTATCCTCGATCTGCGCGCGCCGGGTCAGCCGGCGCAGGGCCAGCACTGGGCCAACGAGCCGCAACGTGCACCGGTCACCGCGGCGCAAACCGGCCAGGTATTCGGCGTCGCCTTCGATGACGCCACACCGCCGAACATCTACGTCACCGCCACCGCCACTTTCGGCCTGCACCGGACCGCGGACAATTCCGCGTGGATGCCCGGCATGTTCGGCGAAGGCGGTCCCGGCGCGATTTACAAGCTCGACGCCGCGAGCGGCTACCAGCCGCAGCTTCTCACCACCATCACGCTGAACGGGCGGCCGAACTCCGGCGCCGCTCTCGGCAACATCGCGTTCGACCGCTGGAACAGGCAATTGCTGGTCTCCGATCTCGAGACCGGTATGATCCATCGCGTCAGCCTCGATGGCCACGACCTCGGCAGCTACGACCACGGCACGCAGGGACGCACGAGCTTCGTCGACGCCGCGACCGGCCAGCCGCAGAGCCTCGCGCCGATCGCGTTCAATCCGGCATCGCAGGCGCGCATTGCGGATTGCGACGGCAAGTTCGACATCACGCCAACATGTTGGAACGTCGCGGAGTCGAACCGGCGGGTTTGGGGCCTCGGCGTGTGGAAGGGCCCGAACGGCGAAACGCGGCTCTACTACTCGGTCGCGAGCAGCCCTGACCTCGGCGGCAACTGGGCGAGCCTCCCCGAGGACGAGAAGCGCAACACGCTCTGGTCGGTACGGCTCGGTCCGGACGGCTCGTTCGATGTGAGCGGCGTGCGGCGCGAGTTCGCGCTGCCGGACTTCTTCGCAAATCCGCAAGACATCGCGCGCGCGGGCTACAGCCGGCCGGTCTCGGATATCACCTTCCCGGCCTGCTCGGGCCGTCCGGTGATGCTCGTCGCCGAGCGCGGCGGCTTGCGCAATCTCGGCCTCGGCGAGGAGAACGCGTTCGCCACGCCGCACGAAGCACGCACTATCCGCTATGAGTTCGACCAGACCGGCACGTGGCGCGCGATGGGCCGCTATGACGTCGGCATGTATGACCGCTCGAAGGAGGGCGCGCCCTACATCAACGCGAACTGCGCCGGCGGCGCCACGTTCGGTCCCGGCTATTCTGCCGACGGCCAGGCGAGTGGACCGGCAGACGGCTTCGTCTGGATGTCCGGCGACACGCTGTGCTCGCCGGATGGTCCGTGCAACGCAGCACCCGGCCAGGGACAAGTGCAGCAGGTCTCGGCCGGCGGCCAAGGCGACGGCGGCTATCAGCCCGACGAAAGCGAAGTGCACGGCGTGCAGGGCCAGCCGGAGGACATGTACAACGCGCTGGTCCCGGACACCGCCAACAACCAGAACCAGGCGACGCCGGCGAACCCGATCGGTCCCGATCAGGCGTACATGGTCGACATCGACATCAATGTCGATCCGTCAGGCACGATGACGGGCGAAGACAACACGCGCAACGATGCCACCATGATCGGCGACATCAGCGTGTACCAGATCTGCGCGGTCGCGAGCGCAGCCTACGCCACGTCCTATCCGCTGATGGCGGTGCCGGTCGGCATCATCCACGGCCGTGGCGTCAGCCACTACCGTGCTGGCTCGCACGCCCGCTTCTTCAGCCACTGGCGCTGGGGGTCGCACAGCCGCTGGGCGAGCCACGATCGGCGCTGGTCCACGGGCCACTATCGTTGGTGGTCGGATGGTCACTGGCGGCGCCTGAGCCCGTCACATCGCCGGCACATGAGCCCGACCCATTGGCGGCACAGGAGCCCTGGTCATTGGCGAGGTCTGAGCCCGTCGCACCGGCGCCACATGAGCCCGACGCATCATCGGCACATGAGCCCGACACATCACCGGCTGCTCAGCCCGACCCATCGGCGTGGCCTGAGCCCAACGCACCATCGCGGTCTTAGCCCGGTGCACAAGCGTGGCCTCAGCCCGGTGCACAAGCGCGGTCTCAGCCCGACCCATCATCGCGGTCTCAGCCCGACCCACCAGCGTGGCCTGAGCCCGGTGCACAAGCGCCCCTTGAGCCCGACGCACAGCACACTGTTGAGCCCCGGCCACAACCGGCATCTGAGCCCGATCCACAAGCGCCGTCTCAGCCCGACGCATTCGTCGAAGCTGAGCCCCGGCCACAACCGGCCGCTGAGCCCGCCGCAGCACGTCAAGCCGATGAGCCCCGGAAGGCCGATCCCCGGCACCACCACGCATCTGCGCGTGCTCAGCAAGAACAAGCAGCCGCAGAACGACCGGCCGGCCTTGCACACACGCTACCACAGCCGGAAGGTCTATCCGCCGAAGCATGCGGCTCGGGTGAGCCATCAGCGGACCTTGAGCCCCAAGATCGGCATCAAGGGCAAGCGGAAGGCGATCACGCCCAAGCGTCACATCGGCGGTGGCATGGGTGGCGGCAGGGCCCGCCCAAGCGGCGGCATGGGCATGGGTGGAATGGGTGCAGGCGGTATGCCCAAGCGCCTGAACAGGTCGGTCGCACCCCGGCCCACGAACATCGGCCGCCCGCAACGGATCGGACCGCAGATGTTCCGCGGAGGCAACGGTCCCTATCGCCGCTGATCGCAACACCGCCGGTCCCCTGCCCCCAGGGGACCGGCTTCTTCTTACGGATTCTTACGGACTGCGCAGAACTTAAAAACTGGAGCAACGACCATGACCACCATCAACCCGCTGCGTTCCGCCAAATGCACGACCAAGCGCATGACCCTGCGGACCTTGCTGGCAGGAACCGTGCTCGCCGCAGGACTTGTCGCGACCACGCTCGTCGCCCCGGCCAGCGCCAATGAAGGCAACAGGCCTCGCATCCACACCAACCAGCAATTCCTGGAAGACCTCGCGATCAGCAACACCAACTTGAAGGCCACCGACGCGGTGTCGGTCTTCCGGATGGTGCTGGAAAGCCTGCCCGACCGGGTGACGGTCTATCCGACCGAGAACTACTACTACTTCAAGTTCAACTACGCGGGCGTGAGCTACTCCGGCAACATCCGCCTCGAGAACGAGCGGCGCGACCAGGGTCAGGTGCATTTCGCCTTCGCCCCGGAATTCTCCGAGTGGAAGGAAGAAGATCCGGCGGTGTTCAAGATCCTCACCAATGCGGACGGCGTGAGCATCGAGAAGATCACCGACCTCTCCTATCGCGTGTCGCTGGGCACGAAGACCGTGGTGTTCGATCTCAATGATCTCTCACAGGTCAAGCCACCGGCGGACGCGATGAGCGGCGATGAGCGGTTCATCGGGCCGATCTTCGATGAATCCGGCGTGCGCTTCCTCCTCGTGTATAATCAGCGGCTCAAGGCGTTCCACTATCTGCTCGACGAGACGATCAAGCCGAACGAGAGTTTCACGCCATCACCATCGACGGATCGCATCCTGATCGGAAAACGCACCGGCTTCGCGTTCTATCGCGACCACAAGCTCGATCGGAAAATCCTGATCGGCGTGTTCGAGGGCAATTCCCGCGTGAACAACTACTATGACGGCCCGTTCGACCAGTTGCCCGACAACTTCCTTGACGGCAATTCGCTGCGCGACGCCGTTCTCGACGTGGCGCCTTATCTCAAAGGCCGCATCGACCGTTACGGCTCATCGTTCGACGGCGAGACACGCTATATGATCTCGCCCTACACGCACTATTCGACCGAAGACGATCTCTTGATGTTCCATCACTGCGCGGAGAGCAAGGACGTGCCGGCCGACCAATACCATCTGTGCTTCGTCTATGACGAGTCGGAGGACGAAACGGCCGAGAACGCACCGGCGCCAGCGCCAGCGCCGCAGGCCGTGCCGGCGACGCCGGTGCCGAAAAAGACGAGCGTGAAGAAATAGGACGAGGCCCTCCCCTCCCGTACGATTGAGAGCGTCCACCGCCCGGCCAGGCCATGCGGCCGCCCTTTATCGCACGAGCTGTTGCGGCCTGTAGGGCCGCGGCACTTGACCCGACCGTTGGAGCGGATTCCAATCAATCATGGAATCTGCTCCATCCGAACCCACCGCACCACGCCGGCTAAGCTGCGCGCGTTGCGGCGCAGCGTTTGACTGCAGCCTCGGCGGCCGGTGCTGGTGCGCGTCGGAGCCTTATCGGTTCCCCATGCCGGATTCGACCGCCGAAGACTGCCTCTGCCCTGCCTGCCTCAAGGCCGCGGCGGCGGCGCAAGGTCAACGCGGCTGAAA
>WHTP01000208.1 GCA_009377695.1 Hyphomicrobiales bacterium
TGAGCGCATGAGCGTGGCCCTGGCTGCCATAGCCGATAATGGCGACTTTCTTGCCCTTGATCAGGTTCAGATCGGCGTCGCGATCGTAGTAAACACGCATTGGCCCGGGTCCTCGTTCTAAACGTCACGTCGTAGGGTGATGGGGGCAGAAACGGCAATCGGCGGCGAAAATCAAGCGCCGTGTAGTCTAAGTGACTAGAATCAGCCGCTAGTGTCCCGATTTCGAAGTTCGTACCATTTCGCAGCGGCCCCTTATACGAACTTCGGAATCGAAGGACACCAGCAACTCTTTGAATCTAGTGTGGCTTTGGTTCAGAAGTCCGCATGTTGGACTCGCCGCGAGCATGATGCGGACTTCTGAACCGCCACACTAGAACCAGTCCATGAGCCTTGCCAGCGAGCGCAGGCTCAAGAGCACGATCAGGCCGCCGATCAGAAGCATCAGGAAGCGCGTCGAAATAATCCTGACCAGATAACCCGCGAACGGCGCACTGACGATGCCACCGAGAACCAGGGGAATGACCGGTGCGAGGTCGGCAATACCCAGCGTGATAATGAACGTCACCGAGGTGGCCATAGTCACGAAGAATTCGGTGAGGTTGACCGAGCCGATGACGTAGCGCGGCACGTGCCCGGTCCCGACCAGGGTCGATGTCACGATCGGACCCCAGCCCCCACCCCCGATGGCGTCGAGCGTTCCGCCAGCGAAGCCGATTGCCAGCATTCCGCGCTTGCTCGGCTCGACCGTTGCAAAGGCGCGCAGCGCGCGAACGATGATGAGAGCACCCATTAACGCGAGATAAACAGTCACGAACGGAGCGATCACCTTGCCATCTACGTTTGCAAGGACAGTCGCCCCCAGGATGCCGCCGATGACGCCGGGAATGGCGATGCGCCTGACGATCGACCAATCGATATTGCGGTGCCACCAATGCGATGCCCCGGATGCGGCGGTCGTGAAAATCTCGGCGATGTGGACCACGGCGCTCGCCTGCGCGGGCGACGTCCCGAACGACAACATGACGGTCGTGGCGGTAACGCCAAACGCCATGCCAAGGGCACCATCAACGAGCTGCGCGAACAGCCCGACAACAAAGAAAAGCCACCAGGATTCGTCCAATTGCCGCCCCTGCGAACATCAGCCGAACCTGACAACACCGAAGGACGTCTATAGTTTCCTGGACCCTGCGGCGACAAAATCGGGTGGCCGACGTGAGAGATCAGACGACCTCCAGAGCCATCGCCGCCCTACATTCCGTCCGGCCCGCGCTGGATCGCGACGATGCCCGTGCGCGAGACCTCGACCAGGCCGAGCGGCAGCATCAGGGCGATGAAGCTCTCGATCTTGTCGGAGGCGCCGGTGATCTCGAACACGAAGCTCTCGGTGCCGGCGTCGATGACGCGGGCACGAAAGGCGTCGGCCAGCCGCAACGCCTCAACGCGGTTGTCGCCTTTGCCGCGCACCTTCACCATCGCCAGCTCGCGCTGGATAGCGGGGCCGGACACCGTCATGTCGACGACGCGGTGGATCGGAACCAGCCGCTCGAGCTGGTTCTTGATCTGCTCGATCACCATCGGCGTGCCGCCGGTCACGATCGTGATCCGCGACAAGTGTTTCTCGTGCTCGGTCTCCGAGACGGTGAGCGAGTCGATGTTGTAGCCGCGCCCGGAGAACAGGCCGATGACGCGCGCCAGCACGCCCGGCTCATTATCGACCAGGACGCAAAGCGTGTGGCTTTCGATCCCTTGCGCCGCCGGGGCGGCAGGATAGTGAGAGGTGCTAGCGTTGGCCATTACACCATCACCTTGCCTTCTTCGGTGATCGCCTCGTCGATGCTTTCCGCGGCGCCCCCAAGCAACATCTCGTTATGAGCACGGCCGGACGGAATCATCGGGAAGCAATTCTCCGCGGGATCGACCACGCAGTCGAAGATCACCGGCTTCCTGATGTTGATCATCTCCTTGATCGCGGCATCGAGCTCGCCCGGCTTGTCACAGCGGATGCCCACTGCCTGATAGGCCTCAGCAAGCTTCACGAAGTCCGGCAGCGAATGGCTGTAGCTCTCCGCGTAACGGCCGCCGTGGAGCAGTTCCTGCCATTGCCGCACCATGCCCATGTACTGGTTGTTGATGATGAAGATCTTGATCGGCAGCCGGTACTGAACCGCCGTCGACATCTCCTGCATAGTCATCTGCACCGAGGCTTCGCCGGCAATATCGATCACCAGTGCATCCGGATGAGCAAGCTGAACGCCAACGGCTGACGGCAGACCGTAGCCCATGGTGCCAAGCCCGCCGGAGGTCATCCAGCGGTTCGGCTCGTCGAAATGAAAGAACTGCGCCGCCCACATCTGGTGCTGACCGACTTCAGTCGTAATGTAGACCTCCCGGCCCTTGGTCAGCTCATAGAGCCGCTGGATCGCGTATTGCGGCTTGATGATCTCCTTCGAGTTCTTGTAAGCGAGCGACTTGCGCGCGCGCCACTTGTCGATCTGCTTCCACCAGTCGGCCAGCGCCTTCTTGTCCGTGGTGACCGAACCGGCACGCCACAGCTGCACCATGTCTTCCAGCACATGCGCACAATCGCCGATGATCGGCAGATCGACCTTGACGTTCTTGTTGATCGAGGACGGATCGATATCGACGTGGATCTTCCGTGAGTGCGGGGCGAACGCATCCAGTCGGCCGGTGATGCGGTCGTCGAAGCGCGCGCCGATGCAGATCATCAGGTCGCAATCGTGCATCGCCCAGTTCGCTTCCCAGGTGCCGTGCATGCCAAGCATGCCGAGCCATTTCGGATCGGACGCAGGAAACGCGCCGAGGCCCATCAGCGTCGAGGTAATCGGGAAGCCGGTGAGCTTGACGAGCTCGCGCAACAGCGTGCTCGCTTCCGGACCAGAATTGATGATGCCGCCGCCGGTATAGAACAGCGGCCGCTTGGCGTGACGCATCATCTCAATTGCCGCTTTGATGCGGTCGTGGTCGCCCTTGAGCTTCGGCTTGTAGCCCTTATGCGCGTTTTCTTTCGGCTTCGAATAGGCGCCCTTGGCGAACTGGATGTCCTTCGGGATGTCGACGACAACCGGACCCGGGCGCCCACTCTTGGCGATATGAAACGCCTCGTGCAGCACGCCAGGCAGGTCGGCGATGTTCTTCACCAGGTAGTTGTACTTGGTGCACGGCCGCGTGATGCCGACGGTGTCGCATTCCTGGAACGCGTCATTCCCGATCAGGTGCGTCGGCACTTGGCCGGTGATGCAGACGATCGGGATCGAGTCGCAGAATGCGTCGGTGAGGCCGGTCACTGCATTGGTGGCGCCGGGGCCGGACGTGACCAGCACGCAACCGACCTTGCCGGTCGACCGCGCATAGCCTTCGGCCGCATGCACGGCGCCCTGCTCGTGGCGCACGAGGACATGCTGCAAACGGTTCGACTGCTGGAACAGGGCGTCATAGATCGGCAGCACAGCGCCGCCGGGATAGCCGAAGATGTGCTCCACGCCCTGGTCCGCCAGGGCTTCGATCACCATCTCGGCGCCGGTCATTTCCTTGCTGGCGCCGGTCATTTCCTTGCTCATGTCGTCCACTCCGTCTTCCTTCGCCCACCTGCAAGCCCCGGGGAATCAAAAAGGGGCCCCGTGAGCCCCTGCCTGCGTACCGCCACGTCCTGGGGTGGGTTCATCCACCCCCGGCGGTACGCCTGCCGACTACGAGAGTAATTTTATTGCGCATTTTCAGACACAATCGCCATTTCATTGCGCGTTTTATATGCACTGCGGCGGGGCCGGTCAAGCGGTTTTCGCGTGCTAAGGTGACCGGAAACGCCCTGCCCTGAACGGAAATCCTAAGACCTCCCATGAATAACGCTGATCTGATCGTCGCCATTCTCAAAGCGGCCGGCATCGCGCACGGCTTCGGCATCCCGAGCGGGAACGTGCTGCCCCTGATGGACGCCATGCGCAAGGGTGGGGTTGCGTTCGTCCTGACCGCCCACGAAGGTTCCGCGAGCTTCGCCGCCGATGTCACCGGCCGCCTGACTGGCGCCCCGGGCCTCGCCATCGCAACGCTAGGGCCCGGCGCGACCAACCTCGCGACCGGCGTCGGCTCGGCCTGGCTCGATCGGTCACCGATGATCGCCATCACCTGCAACCTCAACACCGATCAACTCGGCCGGCGTGTCCAGATGTGGATCGACCACCACGCGCTATTCAAGCCGATCACCAAGGCGACGCTCCGCCTCGAACGCGGACGCATTGCCGAAGCCGTAAACGCCGCGCTCGCGCTTGCCATGAGCGAGCCGATGGGGCCGGTGCATCTCGACCTACCAGAAGACGTGGCACTGGCTCCCGCGACCGAAACAGTTCCACCGCCGGCCGCGCGCACCGCGATGGCGTGCGCGGCCGACGCCGAGACCGCCCGGGCGGTTGAATTGATCGCCGCCGCAAAACGGCCGATCGCGGTGATCGGATCGTCCGCCATGCGGTTGGCCGACCCGTCCCTGCTGCACAAAGTGGTCGAGCACCACAGCCTGCCATTCGCCACCACGACCATGGCGAAGGGCCTGATCGACGAAGACCACCCGCTCTCGCTCGGCTGCATCGAGCGCGGATGCCGCCAGTTGCAACGCAAAGTCCTGCGCTCCGCTGACCTGATCATCGGGCTCGGGTACGACACGATCGAGGTTGAATACGAAGCCTGGATCGGCGACGTGCCGCTGCTGCAAATCGACATCGAACCGCCGGATGTCGCACCGTCGGTCAATCTCGTGCATCACGTCGGCGGCGATCTCGACGCCTCGCTCGCGCGGCTCGCGGCGCTGCCGCCGTCAGCCAACCGCTGGGCAGCGCAGTCGCTCGCCGACCATCGGCGCACATTTCAGCAGGCACTGCGGCCGCAGACCAACTCCTTCAGCGCGCATGCGGCGATCGACGCGGTGCGGCGCGCCTTGCCGCGCGACGGTGTGCTGTCATTTGATGTCGGCGCGCATACGCACCAGATCGCAAGCCAATGGACGGCGCATGGGCCCAAGACATTCCTGATCACCAACGGCTGGTCGTCGATGGGCTTCGGCCTGCCCGGCGCGATTGCGGCGAAACTCGCACGGCCCGACCTGCCGGCGGTATGTCTGATCGGCGACGGCTGCTTCCAGATGACCTGTGGCGAGGTGGCCACGGCGAAGCGCCTTGGCCTCACGCTTCCCATTGTCGTGCTCGACGACAAATGGCTCGGCCTCATCA
>WHTP01000099.1 GCA_009377695.1 Hyphomicrobiales bacterium
GGGCTGTCGTCGCTGAAAGGCGCAACCGAGTCGCGCGGCGACCGCAATAATGATCGGCACTCCGACAGCCAGGTTGCGATCGCTTGATCGGCATCAATGCCTGCGAGCACGATCGCTCGGCTCAGGCCCGAGGGCATGCCTGTCCGAAACCGCGCTCTACTTTGGAATGCGCTTGCGATTGTAGCGTCCGACCGCCTCCGTCAGGAAACGCCGCGGCAGCAGCCGCGTGACCGCGGCCGTGAGACGGTTCAGGGCGCCGGGCACCACCAGGCGCCGGCCTTGCCGCAACGCGCGATAGCTCGACTCGGCAACCTGATCGGCTGACTGCGTCAGCATGTCGGTGTTGGAGTCGCCGGCGAAGCCGGCCCGCGCCTGGAATTCGGTCGGCACCGGTCCCGGGCACACCACAGTCACGCGCACGCCGCGCGGGCGCAGCTCCCAATGCAGCGCATCGCTGAAGGACAGCACGTAGGCCTTGGTGGCGTAGTAGACCGCCATGTTGGGCCCCGGCAGGAAGGCCGCGACCGATGCGACGTTGAGGATGCCGCCTTTGTGACGCTCCAGCGCGTCGACGAAGGCGAGCGATACGTCGGTCAGTGCACGCACATTCACGTCGACCATCGCAAGCTGCTCGGCCCGGCTCAACGATGCAGCGGGTCCAAGCAAACCGAATCCGGCATTATTGACGACGATATCAGGCTCGACGCCAAGCCGCTCCATCGCGCCGGCGATATGGTCGACGGCGTCGTGCCGCTCCAGATCGACCGGCTGACAATAGGGGCGCGGGTGTCCGAGCGCCGCGATCTCATCTGCGAGATCCAGAAGTCTCTGTTCGCGCCGCGCCACCAGCATCAACGTGTGGCCGTTGCGCGCGAACGTGCGCGCGAGCGCCGCTCCGATCCCCGCCGACGCCCCGGTGATCAGTGTGATCGGACGCCGCTCACTCATTGCCCGACGCGACCGTGCTGCTTTCCGCCACCCGGCGGCGCAGCGCGATCCGCGCTTCCGATGGGACATGCAGCAGATCGGCGGCACGCCAGATGAGGTTGTCCTCGAACTCGCTGACGCGGCCGTCGGCGTAGGCAACCTGCCACATCATCTCGATGATCTGCTGACGGCCGCCTTCATCGAGCATGCGATCGAGTCGGCTGGTGAAGCGATAGAGATCGACAGCCTGCTGCTCGGCGGTGGTCGCCTCCGTTACCAGCTCGTCGGCCGCAGCCTCGTCGAGATTGAAGCGCAGCCTGATGACGTCGATGAGCCGATCGCGCTCGGTCTCGGACATTTCGCCGTCGATCACGGCGGCATGGATCAGGAGCGCAGCCGCCGCCAGGCGGTAGTCGTTGTCCTCGAACCGGTTCGGATCCTTCTCGCCGACCGCCAGATCAGACAGAAATTGCTTGAACGCTTGCAGCATGATCAACCTTTCCCTCTGCCATCATCCGCGAATCCTGCGATCGAGGAAAGTGGCCCGAACGCATATGGGGTCGGCCCGACCGGTTCGCACCGACACAGCCGTTGAGCGGGCATGGAATCTAACGGATATGTAATGTGTTGGCTGAGCGAGGACGTAGCGTGTCTGGTGTGGTGGTTCAGAAGCTCGTATAGAAGGCCGCTGCGAAATGGCACGAACTTCGGAATCGGGGACACTAATGGACCGGCTTCCCCTCGCGCTGCCTTTTTTCCAGAAGCTTGAGGTTGTTCTTGATGTAGGGATTGTCTGGCGCCCTCGCCTGCGCCACCTCCAGCGTCCGGCGCGCGCGCCGGTAGTCGCCACGCAGGATGTACGAGAAGCCCTTGTTGTTCATGATCTCCGGCGTCTCGCCAATGATGCTCGCGGCCTGTGCGTAAGCGCGGTCGGCGAGATCGAAACGCTTCAGCCGGTCGTAGGACGCAGCGAGGCCGACCCAGGCTTCGGCATCGCTCGGATGACGCTCCACAGCGCGGCGGAAATGCTTCTCCGCCAATCCGAACTTGGCGGTGCGGAAATACGTCTTGCCGAGATTGAGGTCGTCGCCTGAATCCTTGCCGAGCGACCGCGGGCTCGCGGCATTGGATTCCGGAGCGGCGGCAACCGAACCGGTGCTCGCGGGTTCGGCCGGATCGGCCCGGTTCCCAACAGAGGCGGTGGCGGCGGGCTCGTCGCGCTGTCCGCCGAGAAGTCCCGTGAGCTTGGTGGAGCTCTCACAACCGGTCACGCCGATGACGCAGGCCGCCGCCATGACCAGAGCCCGACCCGCACTCATCCTCATCAACGCACTCCGGGCCGGCGACGCGCATGCCGCAGATATCGGGAAAGCTAGTTGAGGATGGTTAAGAATCCCTCGCTACCGGCGCCATCGATCCTCGACATGGGGCCGTCGCGGAGACATGCGTGGTTACTACTCGTGGGCACATTCAGGCGTCGGGTTTCGCCAGGATGTGATGCCCGGAAGACGGCGGAACCCGTGTGGTAAACAGGGTATGACCGGGCGTTGATCCATTTGCGATCCTACGGCAACATGCGCGGCCGCCTCATGAGCAGGGCGCCATGCCGGGAGAACGCACCATGACGAAACCGCGGATCAGTTACGTCGAGCCATCCACAACGGACCCGGCCATGCAGGCCGAATTCGCGCGCTGCGCGCACGAGGGCACGCCGCGGCCGGAAAGCCAGGCAGTCCGCGCGCATGTGCCCGCGGTGTTCTGGTCGTTCGCCAATGCCTGGCGCGACACCTTCCACACCGGCGTTGCCGATCATGGCATCAAGGAGTTGTGCCGGCTTTATGTGTCGCGCTCGGTGATGTGCGAGTTTTGCGGCAACCAGCGCTCGATGAAGGCCGCCAGCGCCGGTGCGGTGGTCGAGGACCACGTCAACGACCTCATCAATTTCGAGACATCAACCCGCTACGACGACCGGCAGAAGGCCGCCCTGGCCTACGCGGAGGCGATCACCTGGGACCTTCCGGTCGACGACGCGTTCTGGGCGCGGCTGCACAAGCACTTCAGCGAGCCGGAACTGGTCGAGATCGGCTTCTTCATCGCGCTGACCATGGGCCAGCAGCGTTGGCTGCGCACCCTCGACATCGAGCACCATCAGGTCCTGGTCGGAGAGAGCGGCTCGATGGCGCCGGGCTTCGAGACCGAGGATGCGCTCAAGCGCTCCAAGTCCGACCCGAACTACTGGGCGAACAAGAAGCCCGCCCGCGCCGACGAGGCGGCGGAGTAATCCTTCCGCGAACGGCCATCTATCTCCGTCGCCCTGAGGTGCGAGCCATAAGCGCGCGTTCGACGCGCTTATGGCGAGCCTCGAAGGGCGACGGCCCGGCTGTTGCAATATCATGGCCGTGCATCCTTCGAGGGTCACCATAGCGCGTTATAGAGACGCGCTATGGTGACCGCCTCAGGATGACGGATCAAAACTCGTAGCTGGGGTAACGCATGGGTGACGTCTACGGTATCGTGAAAGTCGCGGCGGTGCAGGCCGCGTCAGTGTTCCTCGATCGCGAGGGCTCGACCGAAAAAGCCTGCCGGCTGATCCGCGAGGCCGGACGCAACGGCGCGCGGGTGATCGGCTTTCCCGAAGGTTTCATCCCGGCCCATCCGGTCTGGTATCACCATCATTCCGCCACCGGCGCGATCTCCAACAAACTCGCGACCGAGCTGTTCAAGAACGCGGTGGAGATTCCGGGCCGCGAGACCGACGCCCTCGGCGAAGCCGCGCGCGACGCCAACGCCTACGTCGTGGTCGGCGCCTGCGAGAAGATCCCCGGCACCATCGGGACGATGTTCAACACGCAGATCTATTTCGGTCCCGACGGCCATCTGATCGGTAAGCACCAGAAAATTATGCCCACGGTGGGTGAGCGGCTCGTGCATATGGGCGGCTTCGGCGACACCTTCGGCGCATTCCAGACCGAATTCGGGCCGATGAGTGCGCTGATCTGCGGCGAGAACTCGAACCCGCTGGCGGTGTTCGCGCTCACCGCCGAAGGCACCCGCATCCACGTCATGAGCTGGCCCAATCATTTCCCGGTCAGCGGCGATCCGCTGCGCAACCGCGTAGCGATCGACGCACAATCCTTCGCGCAGATGAGCAAGGCGTTCGTGATCGCCGCCTGCGGTATCGTCGACGAGCGGATGATCGAGATGCTCAAGGCCGGGCCGGAGGGCGAAAAATTCCTGCGCGATCCCGATTGCTGCGGCGGTTCCTGCATTGTCGCCCCCAACAGCCGCGTCATTGCCGGCCCCATGGGCGCCGAGGAGGGCATCCTCTATGCCGACTGCAATCTCGAGATCGGCGTCCAGATGAAGCTGCGCCACGATTTCGCCGGCCACTACAACAGGCCGGATATTTTCCACCTGCACATCAATCGTGCCGCGCCGCGGCTCTATTCGGTCCACGGCGAGCCGGCGGCGCTGCCGGGCGAGCAGGCGCCGGCGCTCGACCGCCCGCCTAATCTGCTTGAATCACCGGGATCGAAGGGCCAAGACTGATTCATCCTCCGCAGCGCCCGCGCGCGGCGGACTGGCTGGCGGAGCAACTCAAGGCGGCGTGACTGCTACGATTGCGCCGGCCGACGGTAGAACCACACGGCGAGCGCCACCGGCACCGCCAAGCTCAACGACGCGATCCAGTCCCACAGTCCGTCCGCGACCAGGGCGGACACCAGGCCATAGCCGGTCGCGACACCAATCAGCAGCGGCCAGCGGAAAATGACCGCGGCGCTGCGGCGTTGTCGCATCATCGGAACACTGTCATTCGAGCTGGTCATTCGGCAGGCTGCGTGGCTTGCAATTGACTGATTGGCTCTCGGACGCGCGAGCGCCGACGCGCGTACCAAAGATACAGCCCCGTCGCCAGGACGATCATCGTGAGAATGTCGAGCAGCGCCCAGACGATCTTCAGGGGCATGCCGCCATAGTCGCCGAAATGCAGCGGCTGCGACACGAGCAACGTGGTGACATACCAGGGCAGATCGCGGCTGTCCGTCAGCTCTCCAGTCGTGGCATCGATCAGCGCCGGACGCAGCGTGCGTGAGGTGAGCGGCGTGTCGCCGCGCATGAACACCGCGTAGTGCTGCTTGCCGCTTAAGATCGATCCGGGAAATGCAACAAACGACGGGGTCATGTCGGGCATCTCTTTGCGTGCACGATCGACCGCCGCTTGGATTGAACCGAGCTTCGTCGGGACCGATGAATCCTTGTAGGCGGCCGTCATCTCCGAAAGTTGGCCGAACTGCCAGATCTTGATCACGAGATCGGCCCAGGTGTTGATGACGCCGGTGAAGCCGACCACCAGCGCCCACACGATCGTTACGACGCCAATAAGGTTGTGCAGATCGAGCCAGCGCACCAGCCGTCCGAGATTTCGGACGGTGCCGAAGTCGTGCTTCCGCATCCAGGGGCCGTAGAGGACGATGCCGGACACGATCGCCACGACGAAGAGCAGTCCCATGAGGCCGAGGAACAGCTTGCCCGGCAGGCCCGCATACATGTCGGTGTGCAGCCGAAACATGATGTAAGTGAAACGTCCTATGAAGTCGGGCATGTCGAGGAAGGCCGCTGTGCGGGCGTCCACGCGGACAAAATGATTCTTGCTCGGGTCGGATTCGATCGTCGGACCGACGCTGACCAGGACAACATCCGGCTCATCGCGCTCCCAGACCAAGAAATGAGGAACCTTGCCGACGGCGTGCCCCATCGCGGACGCAAGCACCTTGTCGAGATTGGCCGGCGGCGTGCCATCCGGCAGGTTCGCAGGCTCCACGCCGACGTGCAGGAGCTCGTCGAGCTCGTGATGGAAGATCAATGGCAACCCGGTGATGCACATCAGCAGCAAAAACAGCGTGCAGATCAGGCTGGTCCATTTGTGAACCCATGACCATCGTCGAAGTGTGCGCGTTTGCATCACGTTCTCCTACTTGCCTTCTCGCTTTCCCCGCGCGAAAGGCGCCCGCCAAAGTTCGTTAGTAGCGAGCCTTGACGATGCGCGGGTCCTTTCGTTCCGCTTCCTGCCAGTTGTACCGCAAGGTCGCGAGCACGGTGCGCGGCGCACCAAGCGCGCAGTAGGCGAGCCCAGTGAAGCAGTTCGCGACGTAGTATTTGTTGAAGAGGTTGGTGGCGTTGATCTGCAGGGTGAGACCCTTCATGTCGGGGCGCAGGTAGCCAAAATCGTAGCTCACCACCGCGTCGAACAATGTGTGCGACGGAACAAGAAATGTATTGCCCTCATCGCCGAACAGGCCGCCGACATAGCGAACGCCGGCGCCGAGGCCCAAGCCTCCGAGCGTCCCGTCATAGAACGTGTACATCGCCCACAGGGAGGCACTGTCGCGCGGCACATTGGCGAGATCCTTGCCGACATTGGCCGCGATGGTGGTCTTCGTCACGATTGGCTCGATGTGCGAGACCCCTCCGACGATGGCGAGCTCTCGGGTGATGTTCCCGCGCGCCTCCAGCTCCCATCCACGGACCCTGACCTCACCGGTCTGCACCTGGAGGAAATTATCGTTGGGATCGGGCGTCAGGACGTTCTGCTGAGTAACCTCAAAGACGGCGGCTGTGAGAAGCATACGGTAGCCGATCGGCTGATATTTGACGCCCGCCTCCCAACCCTTACCGGTGGTCGGCTTAAACGGCGGACCGTTGTTGTTCGCAACGCTGAAGCCAAACGCCGGCTGGAATGACGTGGAATAGGCAGCGTAGGGCGCGACGCCGTTGTCGAACAGGTACGTCAAGCCGGCACGGCCCGTGAATGCCCGGTCGTCTTGATGAACTGTTGTGCTGTCCAGGAGGCTGGTCGTGTCCGCCACGGCCTTGTCGTAGCGGCCCGTGAGCGTAAGAACCCAACGATCGACCTTGATCTGATCCTGCAGATATAGACCGGCTTGGTCCTGATCGGCGACCGTGTTGAAGACCCGATCCATTTGATTCTTGCCGGGAATTGGCTGTCCATAGATCGGCGCGTAAACGTTGATCGGGAAACCAGGGACAAACTCGGGGGGAGACCCGAAAGAGGAGCGATAGTCGGCTGTCACCTTCTGCTTTTGATAGTCGATGCCGAACAGTACCTTGTGCACGAACGGCCCGGTGCGGAAATCTGCCTGGACATGCGTGTCGACCGTCAGGTTCTTGACGTCCCCGAACACGTAATTGGCAGAGCGCAACACGTAGCCGGGCGGATTGGGAAAAATACCGGGAGCCGGCGACTCGTTGCGCATCGAATAGACTTCGTTGCGGACCGTGCCATAACGCAAGTTTTGACGAAGCTGAAAAACCTCATTGAACCGGTGCGTGAACTCATAACCGACCAGGACCTGATCGAGCTTGACCCGGTCGTAGTTGGGCTCGCCGATATTCCGACTGTAGGGAAGCCGCCCGTTCGGGCCCGGATAGAGCGTTCCGAAGGCCGGCAGATATTGCTGCGGCTGCCCCTTGATATCGTCCTGTAGAAAGCTTGCCAGGAACGTGAACGTGGTATCGGGAGTGGGCAGCCAGGTGAAGCTCGGCGCAATGTAGAGGCGCTTCTCGTGATTGAAGTCGATCACGCGATCGGTGTCGCGCGCGAGGCCGACGATGCGCCCTAGGAACTTGCGCTGTTCGTCGAGCGGGCCGCTGAGGTCAAAGGCGCCCTGCAGCCGCTCGAAGCTGCCGGTCTGCAGCTCGACCTCGCCGCGATGAAAATCGGTGGGCCGCTTGCTCACCATGTTGACGAGACCGCCGGGCGAGCTGTGGCCATAGATGCCTGACGACGGGCCGCGAAGAATCTCAAACCGTTCGAGGCCATACGGCTCGGCCTTCGGCTGAGCGAACCGCACGACCGTGTCGGTCGGGAGCCGCAGGCCATCCAGGAACCGCGGCGCGTCGAAGCCGCGGACCTTCACCTCGTCAAGGAACGAGCTGGCGCCGTAAAGCTCCGTGGTCACGCCCGGCGTGTATCGAACGGCCTCCGGCAACGACTGCGCCTGCTGGCTGACGATCTGATCCCGCGTGATGACCGAGATCGATTGCGGTACCTCGAGGATCGGCGTGTCGGTCTTGGTCGCCGTGACGCTCTGACGGGCCGCGTAACCCTGAACGGGGCCCAGGCCATTTTCCTGCGCCGAACCGCCCGCAGGACGCTGTTGGACTTGCGGTGGCGCCGCGACGCGACGCGTCGGCTGCGCCTTCTTCGCACGCTGCGGCCGCGCTTTCGGCCGGGCGACGGGCCTCCGAACGGAGACTGGCGGAAGGCTAACCGCCGGTGATTGGCTGGACGGGGCCGGCTGCGTGCCCGGCTTGGCTTTCGAGGAAGGCTGCGATTCTTCGGCGTGCGCCATGACGAGAATGGAAACGGCACCCAGTGCGGCGAGTGCCGTTGACATCATCAACGATGTCGTTCCGAGCAACACTCTTCTACGGCCGCAACGGCGGCACGCGTCTTCCCAAATCATGACACCCCCAAGCCTTGACACAGACCGTGCGCCAAGTTCCTAGGAACGGTTACATGCGCAACTTCCGTCGCACAAACGCAATGATTTAGAAGTTCTCAAATCGGGTAATGATTTAGAACAGATCAAATCTGCGGTGCGCAACCTTGAGGCGTATTGCGAGACGTCGCCGCTCGACTTGCCTTACACGCGCGCAAAGCCGCATGGATACGCGTGCATGCGCTCGGTGCCGTCCTCGGTGATCAGCAGACATTCACCGGTCTGCACGCCGGCCGTGCCGTCACGCGTCGTGACGTTCGGCTGCACGACCACCATCATGCCGGCCTCGAACGGCTCCTCCGGCACCGGTCCGCCGGGCCGGCTGCTGGTGCCGAGGATCGGCGGGAAATAACCGCCGCCATAGCCGTGCAAAATGTCATCGATGACGGTGAAGCCGGCATCTTCGATCACACCCGACGCGTCGATCACCTGTGCCGGCGTCGCGCCGGCGCGCAGCACTTTCACGATGGCGTCGAACGCAGCGTCCGCCGCCGCATGGAGGTCACGATAGAGCGGCGTCGGCTCCTCGCCGACGGTGAAGCTGCGCAGCACCTGTCCGGAGTGGTCCCAGAACGTCGCAGTGATCTCCGAGAACACGATGTCGCCGATGGCGACGCGCCGGGACGAATGGAACTGCGACGGCGCCGCCACCTGCGGATCGCGCATCGGCGTCGTGCCGATGAAATGGATGCCAGTCGTGCCGCCACGCCCGACATAGCCGCGCTCGATAGCGTCGGCGAGCTCACGTTCGCTGACGCCGGGTTTGATCGCCATGCGCAGGCCTTCCATGCCGCGATCGCTGAGCCAGGCGCCGATGCGGAACCAGTCGACTTCCTCGGCCGACTTCACGCGGCGGAGCTTCACGTACGCGCGGTTGAGGCTTGTCACCTTGCCGAAACGCGCAGACAGCGCCGCATGCGCATCGAAATTCATCGGCCCGATCACGCCGACCTTGTCCTCGCGCGCGCCGCGCTTTCCAAGCTCGGCGATCACCTTGCGGATCGACGACTCGCCACCCCACTCGACCCGCTCGGCCTTGTCGGCGAGCTTGCGCGCGAGCGGCGCATGATTGACGTATTGCACGAACAGCGCGTCCGGCTTGCCCGGCGACAACACGCCGATCGCTTCCGTCGTCACCGGCCATTGCGTGAGCCATTGCACCGACGAGCCAGCGCGGTTGGCGCCGTAGAACACGAGATGCTCGCAGCCGGCTTCCGCCAGCGCAGCTTCCATCGCCGTGCGCCGGCGCGCCATTTCGGCATCGCTGAAACGCGGATATTCGTCGTCGAGCAGGCGCTGAAGATTGGCCGGGAGTGGAGGCAAGGACATTGTCGTACTCACGCAAATGACCCCCGCGGTCGCGCTACTGCCAGAACCGGAACAGCCGAAGGCCGGCAAACGCCACGCGTGCATCGAGCCCGATGAGCGCGCATGCTGCAAAGACAGTTTGCCAGAGCCATCGGCTGAGCCCGGGGACCAAGAACAGCGCGGCGACGAGAACAAGGATCGCGAACGGTGCCACACGTCTGCCGAACCTGCGCAGTGCAGCCGGCAGAAATGGTTCGATAATGCCCCAGCCGTCGAGACCGGGACATGGTATGAGATTGAAGATCAACGCCGTCACCTGCAGCAAGGCCAGAAAGGCCAGCGCTGCATAGAGCACGGGGGCTGTGGCGGCCATTTCCGGCACGGCGCTGAACAGAACCATGAGGACCGCGAGCACGACCGCCGTCCCGAGCGGGCCTCCTGCAGACACGAGCGATCCATAGACGCGGCGACGCAAGTACAAGGTGTTGATGTACACGGCACCGCCGGGAAGGCCGATGCCACCCAGAGCCATGATCAGGAGTGGGAAGATGATGCTGTATTGCAGGTCCGTGTAATGCAGCGGATCGAGCGTGAGATACCCTTTGTCGCGGACGGTCCGATCACCGCAATGATAGGCGACGATGGCGTGTCCGAATTCGTGCAGACACAGTGAAATCACGAACCCGATGAAAACGAGCGGAAATACCAGCGATCGCGCGTGATCCGGCCGATAAAGCATCCAGACCGCGCAAAACAGAAATGCTGCGATCAGCGCGAGGAATGTCGAACTGACGGGCCATCGCTGCAAAGACTGTGCTGGCTCCGATCGGCCCCGCTGTAAATCTGACACGTTGCCTCTACACCGCCACTGGCTGCTTGGCGGCCATCTGCTCCTGCACCAGCTTGTTGAGGCTGATCAAGTCGACCTTGCCGGAGCCGAGCATCGGCATCTTGTCGAGGATCATGATCTCGGCCGGGATCATCAGTTCGGAGGCGTGGCGCTCACGCGCGAAGGCGATGAACTGCGAGCGCGTCGCGTCCTTCTGCTGGGTCACCAGGATCAGCCGCTCGCCCTTGCGTGCGTCCGGCACCGCAACCACCGCCGACGGGGCGTTCGGCCACAGTTCGCTCGCCAGCATTTCGACCGCCGCCAGCGAGATCATCTCGCCGCCGACCTTGGCGAAGCGCTTGGCGCGGCCCCTGATGGTGACGAAGCCCTGCTCGTCGATGGTGACGATGTCGCCGGTGTCGTGCCAGCCTTCGGTCGGGGGCTCGAGCACGCCGGGGCGCTCCGCCTTGAGATAACCAAGCATCACGTTCGGCCCGCGCACGAACAGGCGGCCGCCTTCTTCCACGCCCTCGACCTTCTCCAGCCGCGCCTCCATGCCCGGCAGGATGCGCCCGACGGTGCCGAACTTGTTGAACATCGGCGTGTTGAGCGCGAGCGCCGGCGCGGTCTCGGTGACGCCATAGCCTTCGAGGATGCGCAGGCCAAATTTTTCCATGTAGATGCGGCGGGTCGATTCCTTCACCGGCTCCGCGCCGGCGAGGATGTAACGCAGCGAGCGGAAGTCGTAAGGATGCGCCACGCGCGCATAGCCGTTGAGGAAGGTGTCGGTGCCGAACATGATGGTGGCGTTCACGCCATAGATCAGCTCCGACACCGTGCGGTAGTGCAACGGCGACGGATAGAGATAGATCGGCACCCCGGAGACCAGCGGCAGCATCGCGCCGACCGTCAAGCCGAACGAGTGGAACACCGGCAGCACATTGAACACCTTGTCCTGGCGGCCGAAGTCGATGCGCGCAGCGGCTTGGGCGGCGTTCGCCAGCATGTTGCGATGGGAGAGCACGACGCCCTTCGGCACGCCCTCGGAACCCGACGTGAAGAGGATCGCCGCCCAATCGTCGGGCTTGCGCTCGACCAGCGGCTTGTTGCGGTTCA
This sequence comes from Hyphomicrobiales bacterium, assembly GCA_009377695.1. GTDB lineage: Bacteria > Pseudomonadota > Alphaproteobacteria > Rhizobiales > Xanthobacteraceae > VAZQ01. The sequence goes on from WHTP01000099.1 coordinate 11,704, forward strand.
AGAGCCCGCGGATCTTGTCCGACAAGGTGATGGTCGGACGCAGATCCTCCAAATATACCACCGACAATTTGGCGCTGAGCGCTGCCGCGAGATTATCGAGCCGTCCCTTCTCGATGAAGGCGCGCGAGGTCACGATCGTCGAGATCTCCGCCGCTCTGCAACCGGCGAGGATGTTGGTGGCGCCGGCGGTGAAATTGATCATGGCCGGAACGCGCCCGGCCGACATCAGCCCGAGGACCGTTACGATGGCGCCGTTCGCGTTCGGCAGCATCACGCCGATCGGCCGGCTCTCAGGTGCCAGCGGCATCAGCTTGGTGCCGAGCACCGACGCCGCCGTCAGCAGGCGCTTGTAGGTCATTGCGCCGGTGACCGGATCCTCGATGGCGACGCGTTTCTGCCCATGGTGCTCGGCGGCCTCGATCACAGCCTGGATCACCGTGCGATCGGTCGAGGTGGTGCGGAACACCAGATCGGACATGATGCCATAGAGCGCGGCGCCGGCCGCCTGCCGGCGCTTGCGCCCCTTGAGCGCGGGATCGACCGCGAGCTTGACCGGCTCCAGCACGGTGACCTTGACCTTGGGGAACCACTTGCGCCGCACCTGGTTGCGCGAGAGCCGGCTGAACGGCGTCTGCTCGAGACCCTCGATGCGCACCGGCACGACTTCGGCGTCGGCCTTGTCCGCGATCATCGCCGCGCCGTCATAGACTTTCATCAGGCTGCCAGTGACCGTGATGCGCCCCTCCGGGAAGATGATCAGCGCCTTGCCGGACTTGACCGCGTCGATCAGCGTACGCACCGCCATCGGCCGCGTCGGATCGAGCGGCAGCGCCTCGGTCAGCTTGAGGAACGGCTTCACCCACCACATCCGCGCGATGCCGACGTCGATGGCAAACACCGGCTTGCGGCTGCGCAACGACATCGCCAGTCCCGCGTCGAGGAAGCTGACATGGTTGAGCGCGATGATGACGTTCGGCCCGGCCTTGTGGAGGTTGTCCAGGCCTACGACCTCGATCCGGAACAGCGCGCGATAGATGATCGAGAGCGCGTCGCTGAGCGCGCTCGCCGGCATGGTGCGGCCGATGACATAGGCAATGCCGATGCTGGCGAGGCCGAGCAACATGAACAGCATCGGCGTGGTGGCGCCGGCGAGCTGCAGCAGGGCGATGGCGGCCGTGCTCAGCGTCATCGCGGCCGCATTGAGGATATTGACGCCGGCCACGACACGGGCGCGGCGGTCGACGCCGGCCCAGGACTGCACCGCCGCGAACACCGGCACGATGAACAGGCCTCCCGCAATCGCGAGACCGGCGAGATCGATGCCGATACGAATGCCGCGCAGCGAGCCGAAGACGGCGGCAATGCCTCGCCCATCAGCCGCAGGAACGAGGCCCCAGGTCGCGAACCCGAGATCGAACGAGAAGATGCCGAGCAGCGTCGCGCCGATCACCGTCGGCAACAGGATGATGCGGCCGGCGGCGAGCCAGGCCGCAAGGCCGGAGCCGACCGCGATCGCAACCGAGAAGATGGCGAGACAGAGCGTCACGACCTCTTCGATGCCGCCGAGCACGTTCTTGACCAGCGCCGGCAAGAGCGACAACGCGACTGCGCCGACGACCCAGAACCAGCAGGTGACGAGCGCGCCCCAGAAGATGCGCGGGTCCTGGCGCAGTCGCTTCACCATATCGTAGGTCGAAGCCGCGATATTGGCGCGCACCGGAAGATTGGGGGCCGCCTGGCCGGTGGGCGGGATGAACAGGCTCGAAATCCAGCACAGCAGCGAGAACACGATCATCAGCAGTGCGAAGAAGGCGGGATCGCCGCCGCCGCGCGCCGCCAACCCGCCGACGATGGTGCCGAGCAGGATCGCGATGAAGGTCGCGCCCTCGACCAGCGCGTTGCCGGCCGGCAATTCGGAGCGCTGCAAGTGGTCGGGAAGGATTCCGTATTTGATCGGGCCGAACAGCGCCGCGATTACGCCGAACAGGAACAGCGCGATGAACAAGATCGGCACCGAGTGCAGGAAGAAGCCGAGCACCGCCAGGAAAGCGACGCCAATCTCGACCAGCTTGAGGCGTTGCGCGACCCAAGCCTTGTCGAAGCGGTCGGCCATTTCGCCGCCCAGCGCCGACAGGAAGAAGAACGGCGAGATGAACACCGCCGCGGCCGTCGTGATCAGCGCTTCCGCCTGCGGGCCGCCGATCTTGAACAGCAGCAGAAAGACCAGCGCGTTCTTCAGGAAGTTGTCGCTGAACGCCGATAAAAATTGTGTCCAGAACAGCGGCGCAAAGCGTCGCGTCTTCATTAAAGAGAGCATGGCTCTGGCGCTCCGGTCATGCGGTCGGCTTGGCCGTCCCGCCCACCCCTAAAAGACGACATTTTGGGCGAAAGAACAATCGCTCCCATTGCCCCCCGCGGACGCGCTGTGTCTAAAACATGTTGATAATCAGGGATATAGGACCCTGCCGCAAGCACCATCGGGCGGATAGCGGCCCCGGCGGTCAATAATTCCCGAAGTGCCAGGCGCCGGGATGGCGCACGCGGATGTTGCCCGCCTCCTCAACTGTCCGCGCGCCGACATGCAGCATTTCAGTCTTGATCTCATCCAGGAACAGATCGACCACGTGCGGCGCCCCGGCGGGACCGAGCGCCCCGAGACCATAGGCGAAGCAGCGACCGGTAAAGCAGAATTTTGCGCCAAGCGCGAGCGCGCGGACGACATCGAGCCCGCCGCGGATACCGGAATCGATCATGACCGGCACACGCGAACCGACCGCCGACACGATCGCCGGGAGGACGTCGACCGATGCCGGCGCGCCGTCGAAATGCCGCCCGCCGTGGTTGGACACCCAGATGCCGTCAACACCCATCGCCACCGCGCGCTCGGCGTCCTCCGGATGCAGGATGCCTTTGAGCACGAACGGGCGCTTCCATTTCTCGCGCAGCCGCTTGAGCTCGTCCCAGGTGTGGCTGCCGCCGGAGCGCAGCTGCATCACCTCGGCGGTCGAATTCTGGTTCGCCTTCGCCGCATAGGGGACGAGGTTGGCCGTGATCGGCATGCCGTTGCGCAACAACTGCATCGTCCAGGCCGGCGAGGTCAACACCTGATAGGTGGTCCAGGGATTGATCGGGAACGGCACGCGGCAGCCGTTGCGGATATCGCGCGGCCGCTTCGACTTGCCGGCTGAGTCGACGGTTGGAACGAGCACATGTGCGCCAGCCTCTTCGGCGCGGCGCACCAGGTCGAAGGTGATGGCGTGATCGTTGTAAGGAAAACGATAGAGCTGGAACCAGAACACATCCGGCGCGATCGCCGCGATCTCCTCGATCGAGGCGTTGCCCGGCGTCGCCAGCACGTAAGGAATGTTCTGGCGTTGCGCCTCCGCGGCGAACAGTTTTTCGGCGCCCGGCCACATCAGGCCGGCGGAGCCCATTGGCGCGACGCCGATCGGCGCCGCATATTTGCGTCCGAACAGCTCCACCTCGGTATTGGCCTTGCCTTCGACGCAGTAGCGCGGCAACAGCTCGATCGCCTGGAACGCGTCGATGTTGCGATCGATGCAGTATTCCTCGGTGGCGCCGCCGTCGACGAAATCGAAGCCGAAGCGCGGCACCCGCCGACGCGCCTTGCTGCGCAGATCATCGATGGTCGGATAGCGCTGGCGCAAACGCTCCGCACCGTTTCCTGACTTTGCAGCCGGACCCCGCTCGACCATTGGTTCCCTCCTCCTCGCAGCAGACAGGCGTCTCGCCCACCGCCTTTTGCTCAGAGTTGTGTACTGTGGCGCGCCCGCCCTTGGCTAGTGCTGTGGCATTGGCCCCGACGCGCCCTGACCGCGGCTGCCCCGCCATGGCACGTCGCGGGCGGCCACGTAGCGCCGCCGGCGAAACCGGCGATGATCCAGGACAAGAGAAGATTCCGGATTCCCGCTTGCGCCGGAATGAGCGGCGGAGAGACTCGATCGAAAGCCGCGTGCTCGAGAGTCGGCCTAAACCGGCTCGGCGTGAATCGACAGGTCGCGGATGGTCGCTTGCGATCCCGACAACGGATTGGCCGGGTCCCATGAATAGCGCAGCGTCTCGAAGCGCATCGAACGCGTGTCGATCATGACCAGGCGGCCGACCAGCCCGTCGCCGAAGCCGACGATCTCGCGGATCACCTCGAGCGCCATCATGGCGCCGAGCATGCCGGCCATGGCGCCGAGCACGCCGGCTTCGGCGCAGGTCGGCACCGTGCCGGGCGGCGGCGGTTCCGGAAACAGGCAGCGATAGGTCGGATGGGGCGTACCGTCGGGCGCGCGCTCGTGCGCGCGGATCGTCGTCAGCGTGCCGTCGAAGGTGCCCATTGCGGCGGTGACCAGCGGCTTCTTGGCGAAGAAGCAGGCGTCGGAGACGAGATAGCGCGTGGTGAAATTGTCGGAGCCATCGGCAACGAGATCGTAGCCGGCAATGAGATCAAGCGCATTGGCGGCAGTCAGCCGGACCGCATGCAGTTCTACTGCGACATGCGGGTTCAAGCGTTTGATCACAGCCGCGGCGCTGTCGACCTTCGGCGTGCCGATATCGGGCGTGCCATGGATGACCTGGCGCTGCAGATTGGAGAGCGACACCGCATCGTCGTCCACGATCCCGATCGTGCCAACGCCGGCGGCGGCGAGATAGAGCAGCGCCGGCGCGCCGAGCCCGCCAGCGCCGATCACAAGAACGCGAGCGCGCTTGAGCGCGTTCTGACCAGGTCCGCCCACCTCGTGCAGGACGATGTGGCGGGCATAACGTTCGAGTTCCTCAGGTGCGAGCATGGTGGCGCTTATAGCATCCTGTGGACGGAATTTCTCGCCATGACGGGTCGGCATCCATGAGCTAAACTTGCCGCGGGGCGTTGCAAGGTTCGGGGTTGGCATGCGTATCGGCGGGCTCACGATGTCGATCGCCGTATCGACGGCCTTGCTGCTGGCCGCCGCCGCGCCCGCGCTCCTGGCGCAGTCCGGCGAACCGCTGCAACTAACGGAGCGGAAGAAGGCCGAGCAGAAGAAGAAAGTTGCGCCGAAGACGAAGGCTGCGCCTGGGAAGAACACCAGGAAAAAGGCCAACGGGAAGAAGGCCGACGCCAAGAAAGACACAAAGGCGCCGACGGCAAGTTACGCCGGCATGCCGGTGGCCGAGCGCGCCGCCATTCAGTTCGACCTCAATTGGACCAATCACTACACCGGACCGGCCGACGGGGATTTCGGCGATCGCTCCATCGCCGCTGTGAAGGCGTTTCAGAAAGATCGCCGATTTCAGGAAACAGGCGTGCTCGCGGAGAACGAGCGCGAGGCGCTGGCCACCTCGGCGCTGAACCGGCGCGAGCGCGTCGGCTGGCGCATGGTCGATGATCGCGTCACCGGCGCGCAGGTCTGGCTGCCGACGAAGCTCGCAACGCATGAGAGCCGCGGCCGCACTGGCACGCGCTGGCAATCGGCGCAGGGTCAATTGCAGATCGAGACGTTCCGCGTGCGCGAGCCCGGCGCAACCCTCGCCACCGTGTTCGAGGATCAGAAGAAGGAGCCGCCTAACCGTCAGGTCGCGACCGGCGCGCTGCGCGGCAACTCCTTCGTGCTCACCGGCATGCAGGGCCTGAAGTACTTCCTGGTGCGGGCCGAGATCAGGGACCTCGAGATCCGTGGCGTGACCGTGCTCTATGACCAGGCGATCGAAGAAACCACCAATTATGTCGGCCTCGCGGTGCTGAGCGCCTTTGCGCCGTTTCCCGGCACCGGCGTGATGTCGCTGATCGGGCCGCCGTCGCGGAGCAAGATCGAATACGGCAGCGGCATCGTCGTTACGGACGATGGACATGTCATGACCGATCGCCGGATCACCGAGGGGTGCAACGTGCTGCAAGTCGCCGGTCACGGCGACGCCAGCCGGATTGCGGATCAAGGCAACCTCTCGCTGCTGCGCGTCTTCGGGGCGTCGGAACTGACACCGGCCGCGATCGTGCACGAAGGTGCCTCGGCCTCCGCACTGACGCTGGTCGGCATCGCCGATCCGCAGGCGCAGGGCGGCGCGCGCGCCGTCAGCACCGTGTCCGCGCGCCTCAATGGCGATGGGCTCGCACCGGCACCGCAACTCGGCTTCGCCGGCGCCGCCGCCATCGACAGCCAGGGACGCATTTTCGGAATGGTGATGCTGAAGGCGCCGGTGTTGGCCAGTGCCGGCACGACGACCTTGCCCGCGGCGACGATCGTGCCGGTGAACACGATCCGGCGGTTCCTGGATATGCAATACGTTACGCCAGCAACCGGCCCTCGTGGCGTCGATGCCGCGAAGGCGTCCGTGGTGCGGGTGATTTGCGTGCGAAAATGAGCGAATAGCGAATAGTTGATCGCACGATCATGGCCGTTGGTGACGGGATCGAAGGCGCCGTTTCACCGCTCCCTATTCGCTCACTTATGCTTGAACTTCGGCGGCCGCTTCTCGACGAACGCCGCCATGCCTTCCTTCTGGTCTTCCGTCGCGAACAGCGCATGAAAGACCCGCCGTTCGAAGCGGATGCCTTCGGCGAGCGGCGTCTCGAACGCGCGGTTCACCGCCTCCTTGGCCGCGATTAGCGCCGGCTGCGGCATCGCCGCGACGCTCTCGGCAAGCTTCATCGCCTCGTCCATCAGGCTCGCAACCGGAACCACACGCGCAACAAGTCCGGCGCGCTCGGCCTCAGTGGCATCCATCATGCGGCCCGTGAGGATCAGGTCCATGGCCTTGGCCTTGCCGACCGCGCGCGGCAGCCGCTGCGTGCCGCCGATGCCTGGAATAATGCCGAGCTTGATTTCCGGCTGGCCGAATTTCGCGGTGTCGGCCGCGATGACGATGTCGCACTGCATGACAAGTTCGCAGCCGCCGCCGAGCGCGAAGCCTGCGACCGCGGCGATGACCGGCTTGCGCGCACTCGCGGTCGCGTGCCAGGGCGCGGCGAAGTCACCCATGAACGCATCGACGGTGGATTTGTCCGCCATCTCCTTGATGTCGGCGCCGGCCGCGAACGCCTTGTCGGAACCCGCGATCAGGATGCAGCCGACGCCCGCATCGGCATCATAAGCCGCGACCGCTTGCGCGAGCTCGTCGTTCAGCACGGTGTTGAGTGCGTTGAGCGCTTGCGGACGGTTGAGCCGGATGATCCCGACACGGCCTTTCGTTTCGACGAGGATGTTTTCGTAGGTCATTTTACACCTATAGCACTTTCAGTCGCGGACCTCTCCTCCATCATGGCCGACGATGACGGACTGTTCTAGGATGAACAGAACTTAGGGAGGTAACAATGAAACACAATCCATCTATAGTTCCGTCGATCTGCGCGGCGATCCTCGCCGCGATGTTTGGATTTGCATCCATGACAACCAGCGCACAAGACAAAAAAGAAGACAACCCGCCGCTCAACCTTGCGCGCGACGGCTTCTTCTACATCGGCGGCAAGACCACAAAGATCAACGGCAAGACGCACATCGCCGGGCAGATGTATGTCGAATACCGCATCCCGGCGAAGCAGATCCATCCCTATCCCATCATCTTCGTGCACGGCGGCACGCGTTCGGGCGCGAACTGGACCGGCACGTCCGACGGCCGCGAAGGGTGGGCACAGTATTTCGCGCGCCGCGGCTACGCGGTCTACGTGGTCGATCAGCCCGGCCGCGGCCGCTCCGCTTATGTGCAGGAGGTCTACGGTCCGCCGCGCTTCGCTAACGCCGAGAGCGCGCAACAGCGCTACCTGCAGCAGTCGAAGTACAATCTTTGGCCGCAGGCCAAGCTGCACAATCAATGGCCCGGCACCGGCGAGCTCGACGATCCGGCGTCGCATCAGATCATCGGCAGCTTCCTGCCGGAGATCGTTTTCCCGAAGTCGGTCGCCATCACGCATGAAGCGATGGTGCAGCTCATCGACAAGATCGGCCCCTCGATCATGCTGGTGCATTCGCAAGGCGGCCCGATGGGCTGGCTCGCCGCGGAAGCGCGTCCCGACCTCGTGCGCGCGATCGTCGCGGTCGAGCCCAACGGCCCGCCTGGACGCACCGTGCGGTTCGTCGGTGCGCCGGAATGGTTCAAGGACGGCACCGTGGAGCTGCCTTATGGCCTCACGCCGTTGCCGCTCACCTTCTCGCCACCGATCAAGGACGCGTCCGAACTCAAGTGGGCGAAGGAGGACAAGCCGGACTCGGCCGATCTCGTTACCTGCTGGAAGCAGGAAGAGCCGGCGCGGCAATTGCCGAATCTGCAACGCATGCCGATCGCGCTGATCACCGCGGAGGCGTCGTACCACGCCGCCTATGACCACTGCATCGTGAAGTTTCTCAACCAGGCCGGCGTAACACCGACCTGGATCAAGCTCGCCGAGCTCGGCATCAAGGGCAACAGCCATAACATGATGCAGGAGAAGAACTCCGATGCGATCGCCGAGGTGATCTATCAGTGGCTGGGCAAGACGTTGCCGGCGTCGCGGTAGGGCCTCGCGTCCCGGGTCTCGCTTTGCTCGCCCGGGACACGTGAATCGTACCGCCCGTGCATTGCCGTTAAATCGCCGTTAGCAAGTTGGGCATTGAGTCGGGACGGCTCATTCCGAGTTGTTCCGAGAGGCTCCCCACGATGTGCCGCATGATGCTTTCAGTGCTCGTGCTGATCGCAGTGACCCTGCACGCTACCGCAGCGCACGCGACGCCGCACCAAATCATCATCCTGCGGCACGGCGAGAAGCAGGACGCCTATCGCCTGTGCGACGTTGGCGTGCAGCGTTCGCTCGCGCTCGCCGCGCAGTATCTCGGCAAGGGCGCGCAAAACTCGCTGTTCGCGCAACGCCGCGCGCCGGATGCCTTCATCGCGATCACGCTGCACACGCTCGAACTGGTGAGCCCGGCGGCGCAAAGCTGGGGCAAGCCGGTGATCCTCTATTCGTCGCTGCCGACGCACGGCCGGACTGCCGCGCAAGCGAACGTGATGTTGAACCGCCGGACTCAAGAAGCCGCGCGCGACGTGATGACCAGCCGGCAATGGGCCGGCAAGACGGTCGTGATGGCCTGGGAACATCATCACATCGCCAGCCACAAACTGGAAAAGGAGTTCCCGGGCGAGAAGGTCACGCTGCGGCAGTTGCTCAACCTCGATGCCCACGCGTCGGTGCCGGAGACCTGGAGCGGCGACAACTTCGACTACTTCTGGATCGTCAATTACGCGAAGGGCTCGCAGCGCCCTTCGCGCTTCGAGACGCGCAAGCAGGTGTTTGCGGCGCCGTTCGATGCGGTGCCGTCGAACGATTGGGGGCAGCCGCCGAGTTATCCCACGAATAGTAGGTGTGAGAAATAGCGCGAGTTGCCACGGTTTCGTGTCCCGGGCGCAGTGCAGCACGAGCGACGCGAAGTGATGCGCTGCAGACCCCGCGACACACAGGGACCCCGGTTTCAGGACCTGCGAATTAAGAAAACCGGGGTCCCGGATCAGCGGTGCACCACTACGTGCTGCCATAGCGCGTTGAGGACGCGCGTGAACGCGCTTATGGCGTCCGGGACACGCAAATCCTCCGTCACGTCACTTCTGACACACCGGGCAGAAGAACGTCGAACGTCCCGTCTGCACGATGCGGCGGACGGTCCCCTTGCAGCCTGGCGTCACGCAACGCTCACCCGCGCGGTCGTAGACACGAAAATTGTGCTGGAACATGCCGAGCTCGCCGTTGGTCTGGCGGTGATCGCGCAACGATGAGCCACCGGCCTTGATCGCGTCATTGAGTACCAGGCGGATGCTCTCGACCACGCGCACGGCATGGTCGTTGGGCGCGCCGGCACGCGTCGCGATGGTGGACGCGCGGCGCCTCGGCGACAGCCGCGCGCGGTGCAGCGCCTCGCAGACATAGATGTTGCCGAGCCCGGCGACGATGCGCTGGTCCGACAGCGCGGCCTTCAGCGAAGTCTTCTTGCCGCGACAGGTGCGCGCCAGCATGGCGGCGTCGAACGCGTTGCCGAGCGGCTCCGGCCCGAGCATGCGCAACAGCGGCTCGTCGTCGAGCTTTTCCCGCGCGACAAGTTTCATCATCCCGAAGCGACGCGGATCGTTGAAGGTGATCACGGCGCCGTTCGACATGTGGAAGACGATGTGATCGTGCGCGGCGAGCTTCGAGCGATCGTGATGATCGTTGCCCGGCGGGCTCTCGCCCCCGTTCAAGACGCGGAACGAGCCCGACATCCCGAGATGCATCAGCAGCACATCGCCGGAGGAGAGATCGGCGAGCAGATATTTGGCGCGCCGTCCCAGCCCGCTCACGCTATGACCTTCGATGCGCTTGACGAAATCCTCCGTCAGCGGCCAGCGCAGATCGCCGCGGCGCGCCTCGACTTGCTTAATGCGTGCGCCTTCCATGACTGGTGCGAGGCCGCGGCGGATGGTCTCGACCTCGGGCAGTTCGGGCATGTGCTAAGGACCTGATACGCTAAAGATGCCCCAAAAATCTGATGGCCCAAAGACCTGATGGCCTAAAGACCTGATGCCCTAAAGACCTGGCAGCCGCGGCGCGCCGCCGTCAAGGTGGACGCCTTCGAGCGCCAGGAGCTTGGCCTTGGTTGCGGCGCCGCCATGGGCCGAGAAACCGCCGAGCTTGCCGCCCGCCGCCAGCACGCGGTGGCATGGGATGACGACCGGCACCGGATTGCGCCCCATGGCGTCCCCCAC
>WHTP01000020.1 GCA_009377695.1 Hyphomicrobiales bacterium
AGACTCCTTAGGTCTTGGTCCGGAATCGGATCAGTCAATGAAATCTCCCTGGCAGCAAGAACTCTCGGTTGGGCAGATCAAGGCAGCTCGCGCCTTGTTGGGATGGTCGCAAACGCAACTCGCTGAAAATTCCTGCATCTCGGTGCAGACGATTAAGCGGCTTGAGGCTCTAGGCGGACTGATGGAGGGCCGAGATACGACGCTGCAAAACATACGACTGGCTTTCGAAGCCAGCGGCATTGAATTTGTGAACGAGGCCAATCGGCCAGTCGGCGTTCTTCTGCGCGAATCGCAGTCGCGTCAACGCAGCAGGAAAGCGAAGTAGCCTTTGGTTCGCAAAAGTCGGGCCTTAGCGAGCGCATTTAAAAAATTTTCGTTCAGAGGTATTGCACGGCAAAATGCGTTCGTGTAAGTGAGCGCCACCTCGGTCTTATACTCCCGTTATTTGATGCGAGTCCAAAAACCTCTCGGAGCATATCCTGGAGGCGATGGGCCGCGGCTTGACGGGATCGGCGACGCGATAGCGCGCTAACGAGACGAGCTCCTTCCCGCACCAGGTCCGAAACAATCGTCGTTCGCCGCCAATCCCGGCAGTGGACTGGATCATTCACGCATGGAAGGAAAGTATCAAATGTCTAAAACGAAAGCCCGCTCCTCCCTTCGGCCGCTGACCGTGCCAGCCGAAATCCGCAAACTACTTGGACCTCCCCCCTTGCTCTCCACGGAGCACCAGAAGTTCTACTACGCCATGCTCGCCCATTTTGGCGCCAGCGTTGAAGGGACAGACTTGATCACGTGGTTGTTGCTCAAGGATGTCGCCGATGCCCGAGTCGAGATCGCACGATATCGTCGCTTCAAAACATTGCGCATCTCGATAGCGAGGTCTCGGGAGAAGGAACGGACGCTCGCCGAGTTTGGCCTTGAGAAGAAAATTGAAACGTATGAAAATAACGTCGAGAAACGTAGGCAGGAGGTGGCGAAGTCGGACTTGTCGGATAAAGAGAAAGAAAGCAAGTACGCAGATTACGATTCGGCACTGGACGATGCAATCGATGGGGCGGAGGCCGACTACGCTGAGCTAGTCAAGAAGTTGAGAGCTCCTGATACGGACCTGGACTTTATGGGAGTGTTCCGGCGTTGGTTAGAAGACTTCGAGCGGCTTGACGTCATCCTCCAGGCGGCTGAGGAGCGGTTTAGAGCTGCCCTCGACGAGTTGGACCGTTATCAACGCGGTCGGTTTAGCCGCCTGTCTGAAGAGTTAGATGTCATCGAGGCCGAAGCGTCGAACCCCTCGGCTCCGACCGTGCGCTGCCCCAGGCCTGACAGACGGGGCCGAACCCCGTCTCGAATGAACCCGGCCCGATCACCCCTTCGGGCAGCGTTGCCCGCGGCAACACGCGCTCTGAAGAAGGGCGGAGGCGGGGGAGGCGGAGAATGAGGAGCGAACGCAAACTCCTTGCCAATCGCGATAATGCCCGCAAGAGCACCGGCCCCCGAACGGGGGCCGGTAAATCTCGCTCCAGCCGCAATGCCCTTCGTCATGGCCTTACTCGCCCCGTCAGCAGCTCAACACAGGCGATTGCGCGCATTGCTGAGGAACTGACTCGGGAAGACTCATTTCCATATCGGCAGCAGCACGCCGTTGCGATCGCGGAAGCCCAGGTTTCGATCGAACGAATCCGCAAAGCACGTATCGAAATCATCGAACGACTTCGCAAAGTACAAAACCCGCCGAAGGGCCTCCTGAATACGGTGATAGCCAAAATCTCCGCTGGAGACATCAAAGGCATCATCGCCCTATTGCGCCGGCAGACCGCGGTCAACAAGGAAATGCTCAAACGAATGAAAGCAGGGGAGAGGACCGCTCCCAAAGAAGGAATCATCGCCGACTATTTCAATGAGTTTTTTGGGCCTCAGGACGCCAGCCCTTTGCCGCCGCCCACTGGTCTCGAATGTGTCGTTCGCGCGCTGCCTGAGTTGATTCGTCTGGAACATTACGAGCGTCGTGCACTGGTGAGGAAACGTCGGGCGGTTCGGGCGTTTGCCGCCCGGTTCGATAACTAGCTTCTCACAATCATGGGTTGAATTATGAAAGGTCACAACCATCCGGGGTGAAATGCAAAAACGAACCCATCGCCACAGCCGTCCAATGGAAGGTCATTCGCCGCCTCTAGGTTGGCTCCCATTCTCGCGGGCGGTAGGTTAATCGATGTCCAATTATCGCACGCATCTTCAGCGTCGACGCCTTCGTACTCTGTCGTGCCAAAGCCAATCTCCGCCACCCCATCACTTCATCGCATGTCCTAACAGGATGCCTGCTCATGATGTCCGACGCCGATCGCAAGAAAGCCGCCGATATTCTGATGAACGCGGAGAAGGAGCGAAAGCAGGCGGTCCAGCTCACCAAGACCTTTCCGGACATCACCTTCGATGATGCCTATGCGATCTCGACCGAGGTCGCGAACCGCAAGATCGCCAACGGAGCAAGGCTCATCGGTCACAAGGTCGGCCTCACGTCGAAAGCCATGCAGCGGTCCTCACAGATCGACGAACCCGATTATGGGCATCTGCTCGACAACATGATGATCGCTGACGGCGCGCAGATTCCGCATGACGCATTCTGCCGTCCGCGTGTCGAGATCGAACTCGCGTTCATTCTCGGGAAGAAGCTCAAGGGACCCGGCGTCGGCCTGCCCGAGGTGCTGCGCGCGACCGAATACGTGGTGCCGGCGATCGAGATCGTCGACGCGCGCCTGCAGGACCAGCGCAAGATCTTCGATACCATCTCGGACAATGGCGCGGCGGCGGGTATCGTGATCGGTGGTCGCCCGGTCGGCCCGATGGACGTCGACCTGCGCTGGGTCGGCGGCATCATGTACAAGAATTCCGAGATCGAGGAGACCGGTGTCGCTGCCGGCGTCCTTGGTCATCCGGCGCTTGGTGTGGCGTGGCTCGCCAACAAGCTCGGACAACATGGCGTCTCGCTCCAGCCGGGGCATCTCGTGCTCGCCGGCTCGTTCACGCGCGTCGTGTTCGCGAATAAAGGCGACACGCTGCACGCCGACTTCGGCCCGCTCGGCGGCATCGCCGTCCAGTTCGTTTGAGGCGCCCGATGGACCTGATGCGCAACAGTTTCAAGAAGGCAATTGCGGAAGGCCGCGTGCAGATCGGACTCTGGAGCAGCCTGTGCAGCAATATTGGCGCCGAGGTTGTCGCCGATGCCGGGTTCGACTGGATCCTGCTCGACGGCGAGCACTCGCCGAACGACGTCCCGAGCACGATGTCGCAACTGCAGGCGCTGGTCGGCGGGACGGCATCGCCGATCGTTCGTCCGGCCTGGAACGACGCCGTGATGATCAAGCGTATCCTCGACGTTGGTGCGCAGTCGATCCTCGTGCCCTACGTCCAGAATGCGGACGAGGCGCAGCGCGCCGTCGCCGCGGTGCGCTATCCGCCGGCAGGCATCCGCGGCGTTGCCGCGAGCACCCGCGCCAACCACTACGGCCGCGTGAACAACTATCTGAAACTGGCGGACTCGGAGATCTGCCTGCTGGTGCAGGTCGAGACCCGTTCGGCGCTGGGAGAGCTTGAAGCGATCGCAAAGGTCGCGGGCGTGAATGGGGTGTTCATCGGCCCGTCCGATCTCGCTGCCTCGCTCGGCCACATCGGCAATCCTGCGCATCCCGAGGTGCAAGCGGCGCTCGAAGATGCGGTGAAACGGCTCAAGGCGGTGGGCACGCCCGCCGGTATTCTTACGCTCAACGAGGAAGAGGCGCGCCGCTACATCGGCTGGGGCTACACCTTCGTGGCGGTCGGCTCGGATATCGGCCTGCTCGGGCGCGGCGCCGACGTACTGGCGAAGAAGTTCAAGACCTGATCCGTTTCATGTCGGGATCATAGAACGGTCGCAGCGACACCTCCGCGGGATAGGCTTTGCCGGCGATGTTGATCTCCCAGCGGCCGTCTTTCAGGTAGGCCTGATTGATCGCCTCGTCGGACTCGAGCATCGCGAGGCCGACAGCCCCACCGAGCGTGTGGCCGTAGGAACCAGCACGCACGTAGCCGACGGCCTTGCCATTGCGCCGCACGATCTCGGCGTGGAACAGCATCGGCTGCGGGTCTTTCAGCAGCACCTGCACCAGCCGCCGCGTCAGCGGTCCTTTGGCCTTCTGCCGCAACGCGGCGTCGCGCCCGATGAAGTTCGGCTTGTTGAGATCAACGAAAAATCCAAGCCCGGTCTCGAACGCATTGTCGGTATTGTCGATGTCATGGCCGTAGTCGCGATAGCCTTTCTCGAGGCGCAGGCTGGCGAGCGCCTTCAGTCCGGCGTGGCGTAGCCCGAAAGCAATACCGGCTTCCACAAGACGGTCGTAGACATGCCTCGCCTGCTCGGCCGGGATGTAGAGCTCGTAGCCGAGCTCGCCCACATAGGTGACGCGGATGCACAGGGCGCGCGCCAAGCCGATGTCGATATGGCGCGCGGTTCGGAACGGAAATGCGTCGTTGGAGAGGTCGACGCTGGTCAGCGTCTGTAGAAGATCGCGCGAACTCGGGCCCTGCACGTTGATCTGGCAATAGGCCGACGTCACGTCGGTGACGATCGCGTGCGCATCGCCGGGAACGTGGCGTTTCATCCAGGTCTCGGCGTGGCGGTGCATCGTGTCGGTCGCGACCACCAGGAACTGCTCGTCGTCGAGCTTCGTCACCGTGAGGTCGGCTTCGAGGGTGCCCTTGTCGTTGAGCCACTGCGTGTAGGTGATGCGCCCGGCATCCCTATCGACGTCGTTGGCGGAGATATGGTTGAGTACCCGGCCGGCGTCGCGGCCCTGCACCAGAAACTTGCTCATGAACGACATGTCCATGAGGATCACGCGTTCGCGGGCGGCGCGATGCTCGCCTTCCCACCAAGGAAACCAGTTCTGCCGGCCCCAGGAGAGCTTCTCGACCTTCGGATCGAAACCCGGCGGTGCGTACCAGTCGGGGCCTTCCCAGCCGCTGACGTCGCGGAAATAGGCGCGTGCCGCCACCAGCCGATCATGGATCGCAGATGTCTTGATGCCGCGCGCGGTCTGCGGCGTCATCGTGGGGTAGTGGCATTTGTAGACCATGCCGAGCGACTCGATGGTGCGCTCACGGCGGTACTCGGGATTGGCCTGGTACTTGTGCAGCCGATCGATGTTGAAGCCGGTCACATCGGCGTCAGGCGTCCCGTTGACGATCCAATGTGCAAGAAGCCGGCCGATCCCGCCGCCGGTGAGGATGCCGATCGAGTTCATGCCCGCCGCGACGAAATAATTCTTGAGCTCAGGCGCTTCGCCAATGATCGGCTGCAGGTCGGGCGTGAAGCTCTCGGGACCACAGAAGAGTTTCTTGACCCCGGCTTCGAGCGTGACGGGGACGCGGCTCATCGCCTTTTCGAGGTAGGGCGCCATGCGGTCCCAGTCCGGCGCAATTTCGCCGAACGAGAAATCCTTCGGGATGCCTTCGACGTGCCATGGCGCGCAGACCGGCTCGAACAGGCCGACCAGCAAGCCGCCGACCTCTTCGCGGAAGTAGCCGTAAGAAGCGGGATCTTCGAGCACCGGCATCGAGGGCGGCAGGTCTGCGATCGGCTCGGTGATCAGGTAGTAGTGTTCGGCGGCCTGGTTCGGGATGGTGACGCCGTTACGCTCGCCAAGCTGGCGCGCCCACATGCCGGTGCAGTTGACGACGTATTCCGTTTGGATATCGCCAAAGTCGGTGCGGACGCCGGTGACACGGCCTCCTTGATGCAGCACGTCGCTCACGCGCACGCCTTCGATCAGACGCGCGCCGGCCATACGCGCGCCCTTGGCGAGCGCCATGGTCACGTCGACAGGGTTGGCGCGGCCGTCGTCGGCGACATAGAAGCCAGCGAGGATGTCATCGATGCGTGCGAGCGGAAACAGCCGCTTCACGTCCGACGGCGAGATTTCCTGAACGTCGATGCCGCACCAGCGATTGAACGCGGCGACGCGGCGATACTCTTCAAGGCGATCGGCATCGGTGGCGACCTCGATGAAACCGACCGGGTTGAACCCGGTCGCCTGACCGGTCTCGGCCTCCAACCGCCGGTAGAGATCGCGGGTGTATTTCCGGAGCTCGGTCGAGGTCTCAGACGTCGAGCCGAAAGTGACGACCAGGCCGGCCGCGTGCCACGTGGTGCCCGAGGTCAGGCGGTCGCGCTCCAATAGCACGACGTCTTTCCAGCCGAGATGCGCGAGGTGATAGGCGACCGACGTCCCGATGACGCCGCCGCCAATCACCACGACCCGCGCGCGATCTGGCAAGATCGGAGTGGGCATCGTCAGAACCCTCGGAGCATGCGGCAATCTACATCTATTCGGTCAATCTTGAAGAGGTATCCCGCAACGTTCGGCCGTGCGGCAGGCTCGCAGCTCGCTCGCTCGGCAGGCCGGACGCTCAATCGCCGAACGAAATGCCAGTCGCTCTTGCGGTGACCACCACGTCATCGTCCAGCCTGACGCGCTTGGGCCTTCCGAGGGCTTCCTTGATCGGAATTGTCACGATGTCCGAGGATTGCAGCGCGACCATTTCGCCCCAGCGTTGAGCGGCGATGGCTCGGACCGCTGCTCCGCCAAATCGAGTCGCAAGGAGCCGGTCATAGCCCGTGGGCATGCCACCGCGCTGAAGATGACCCAGCACAAGCGAGCGGCATTCCTTCTCTGTGCGCAACTGAATGTCACGAGCGAGCCGATCCGCAACGCCGCCGACGCGCTCCGCCTCGCCGGGCAGGGATTGGCCAATGGTGGAGTGAGTTCCGCCGACGGGATACGCTCCCTCGGCCACGACGACGATCGAGAAGTGACGTCCCGCCTGATCCCGCGCCAGAATCTTGTCGCAGACCTTGGCGATGTCGAATGGGATCTCGGGAATAAGGATCACGTCCGCTGTAGCCGCGAGCCCGCTGTGAAGCGCAATGAATCCGGCATGCCGTCCCATGACCTCCATGACCAGGACCCGATCGTGACTTTCGGCGGTTGTATGCAGCTTGTCGATCGCTTCTATGGCTGTGCTCACAGCGGTGTCGAAGCCAAACGTCTGGATGGTGCCGCTGATATCGTTGTCGATGGTCTTGGGCACGCTGACAACTTTCATTCCCTTTTCATAGAGCCTTTGCGCGATGGCCAATGAGCCATCACCGCCGATCGATATGACCGCGTCGATTCCAAACTCTCTGGCCTTATGCAGCAGTTCGTCGGAGCGGTCCTCCTCCCGGATCGTGCCGTTTGGCTCTCGGCGCGGATACCGGAACGGGTTCAACCGGTTGGTGGTGCGCAGGATCGTCCCCCCGAGGTGGCCGATCCCGCGCACGGTGTCCCGCGTGAGCGGGATGATTTCATCTTCACCGAGCAGTCCCGCATAGCCGCGCTTGATGCCAAGCACCTCCCAGCCGAGATTGGTTGCGGACAAAACGGCAGCCCGGATGACGGTATTGAGCCCTGGAGCGTCGCCGCCTCCGGTGGAAAGAGCAATGCGCATGGATCAGCCCTTGAACACCGTCTCCGGCCGGCTGAAGAACGTGTAAGCGGCATCATAGAACCGCATGTAGTTCTTCGATGTGCCGGCTGCGTGCGCAATGCCAGGCATCATCACGAACTCTTTGTCCGGATTCGGCAGGAATTTGAAGAACTCGAGCAGATCCTCGTCAGTGGCGATGCCGTCGTACTGGCCGCGCAGGATGATGGTCGGCACCTTGATTTCCTTGGGATCGCAGACCGGAAGGTTCTCGCACATATCAATATAGGTACCGTTCGGCACCGTGGTCTCGATCGCAAGGATCGCGTCGATGTAGGGCTTCTTGCGGCTTTCCATTGCCGTCTCGGAGTGATCGCGCGTCATGGTCGAAAGCAGAAAGGCCGGATCGATCGGGCGCGTCACGCTCGACTTCCATTCGGCGAGCTTCTGTGCGCGCTTGATAAGCGTGGGGCTGCCTTTGCCGGTGTAGACCATCGCGTCAAGGCCGAGCCGCTTCACCCGCTCGGGATGCTTCTGCGCGAATAGTGCTGCGCGTAGCGCACCAGAGGAGAAGCCAATCAGCATCAGCGGGCCGGTATTGGCGGTCTTCATGATGTAGTCGGTGGCCGCGAGCAGGTCGGGCACGCCCTGCGTCACCGTGGCGAGATGGTCCGCCGGCTTGTCGGAGCGGCCGTAACCGAGGAAATCCATCCGCCAGATGTCGAAGCCACGGCAGGCGAACCAGTCGAGGATCGACGCATCGGGGTCGTCCGGAATGTCGAGATCGAAACCTTGCGATCCCATGGACGAGCCGTGCACCAGGAGGATCGTGCCCTTGGCGGGCTGCGTGACCGACCGCTTCTCGGCCATGAACAGCTTCTTGCCGTTCGATTGCGTCCAATGCTCGTGGCTGGGCTGCCGCGTTGTCGTGACCGTGCTCATGAACTCACCATCCCTGTTGGCCGTCCTGAAGTGTGCGGCGGCGCGCTCCTCAATCGTCAGCTTGCACTTACCGAAGTGGCGCCCCGCACAGCAGTGCGGGGACGACTTCGATCGCGCAAGGCAATCCGCTTGACCCTGCCATCCCGCGCGATACGCGGAATGGCAGGGTCAATACCACATTGGCGGGCTTGAGAAAGCGCGGATTGAGGTCACACTAGGGAAGGTCGATCGCCGATTTGGCTTTTTGGATCAGTGCCGGAGACAGCGAGAAGGCCTCATTGACGATCCGCTCCACGGCATCGCCGGTCTGCCAGGTGTCCGCATCGAGCTTGAGCTTCCTGGCCTGCGCGATGTAGGCGGGGTCCTTCATGGTGGCCACGAAAGCGGCGCGCAGCGCCTCGATCCGGTCTTTCGGAACGCCGGGCGGCGCATAGACGGCGCGACCCATGGCCAGGCTTGCGCCGACGAAATCGACGATCGCCCGCGGCTCGCCTTCGCCGACGAGATCGCGGAACAGCGGAACATCGTTACCGATCTCGGGGAGCTTGCGCGGGCCGAGCTGCACGAGGTGAACGAGCTTCTTGTCCCGCAACCAGTCGGGATGTGAACCCGGCCAACTGTCCCATGTGGTCGCGCGGCCGTGCACCTCGCCGCGTTCGATAGCGATGTTGATCTCGGCGCCGCCCTTGTAGCCGCGCACCGTCTTGAACTTCGTCCCGAGCAGATTGTTGGCCAGCGCGATGTCCTGGAACGAATTGGAGGCCTTGCCGGTCGCACCCATGACGAGCTCGGTGCGCTTGGCCTCGTCCAACGTCTTGGCCGGGGCCGTATGCCAGACGGTGATGACGTCCTGCACCACGGCCATCGATCCAATCCAACTGAACTTGCGCGGGTCGTATTTCACCTGATCCGGATCTGTGGCGGCGAACACCATGGATGTCGAAAGAGGTGTGCCGATGACGGTGCCGTCCCTGGCCGCAACATTGAAGACGTGATTTCCTGCGATCACCCCGCCGGCCCCGGGCATGACCTGCAAGATGACGGTCGGATTGCCTGGAATATGCTTGTGCAAATGCTCGATGAACGTACGCGCGTAAAGGCCCCAGGATGCGCCGTCAGGCACCGCAAGATTGTAGATAATGGTCTTGCCGCGATAAAAATCGGCAACCGACTGCGCCTTCGCCGCCGTTATCGTCACCAGCGGCAACACAACCACGAGCACGGCGCGCGCAAGCATTCGCGATCTTGTCATTTTGACCCTCGCAATCGGCATGACTGGCAACCTTATTCGACATTGTAGCTCAACCCCGGAAGGCGTAGTAGTTCACTACCGGGAATGACTTGAAGCAATTTGTAGGCCATATGCCATGAGCGAGCGTCTTGTGAGGAGCGCATCTCATTGGGGTGCTTTCTGGGTCCGCGTGAAGGACGGACGCGCCGTCGGTGTGAAGCCGTTCGAGAAGGACGAGCACCCGTCGCCGCTCGTGCAATCCCAGGTGGAAGCGGTCTACGATAAAAGCCGCATCGACCGGCCCTATGTCCGCAAAGGCTTTCTCGATCATGGCGCTGCGAGTGATCGCACCAAGCGAGGTGCCGAGCCATTCGTGCCGGTCGATTGGAACACCGCGATCGCGCTGGTATCCGACGAGCTGTCGCGCGTGAAGACGACCTTCGGCAACCGCGCGATCTTCGCCGGTTCCTATGGCTGGTCGAGCGCCGGGCGGTTGCACCATGCGAAATCGCTGTTGGCCCGTTTCATGAATCTGTTCGGCGGCTCGACCGTGCAGGTCGACACCTATTCGAATGCTGCGGGGTCGGTCATCACGCCGCATGTGCTCGGCGACAGCACCGCGATCAGTGGGCCAGGCACGACGTTCGAAGCCATCGCCGCCAACACTCGCCTCGTCGTGTCGTTTGGCGGCATGCCGCTCAAGAACCTCCAGATCGACTCCGGCGGCACCGGCGAGCATTCATCGATCACGTCGATTTCGGCGCTTGCCGGTCGCGGTATCGAGTTCGTCAACATCAGTCCGTTGCGGACAGACCACGCCGACGAGCTCAAGGCCGAATGGCTGCCGGCGATACCCGGCACCGATACTGCGATCATGATCGGTCTGGCGCACACGCTGATCGCGGAAGGGCTGCACGATACGGCGTTCCTCGGGCGCTACACTGTCGGGTTCGACAAGTTCCGCCGCTATCTCATGGGCGAGGACGACGGCCAGCCAAAGGACGCGGCCTGGGCCGCGCGCATTTCCGGCATTGATGCCGAGACTATCCGCAAGCTCGCGCGGCGGATGGCGGCAATGCGCACATTCATCACCACCACCTGGTCGCTGCAGCGCGCCGATCACGGCGAGCAGCCGATCTGGATGACCATCGTGCTCGCCGCCATGCTCGGTCAGATCGGTCTTCCCGGCGGCGGCTTCGGGTTTGGCTACGGTTCGATGAACCGGATGGGGCAGGGCCGTTCGCCGGTGGCGTCGCTGAACCGTCCGGTCGGGCGCAGCCCGATCAACTCGTACATCCCGGTGGCGCGCATCTCCGATCTGCTGCTCCACCCCGGCATGACGATTGATTATAACGGCCAGCGCATCACGTTCCCCGACATCAAGCTCGTCTATTGGTGTGGTGGTAATCCGTTCCACCATCACCAGGACATCAACCGGCTCGTTCAGGCTTGGCAGCGACCTGAGACCGTGATCGTGCACGAGATCTTCTGGACGCCGACCGCGCGCCATTCCGATATCGTGCTGCCCGCGACCACGACGCTTGAGCGCAATGATATCGCGTCGTCATCGGACCGTTACATGTTCGCGATGCAGCAGGCGATCGAACCGGTGGGAGAGGCGCGCAACGATTTCGACATCTTCGCCGATCTCGCCGGGCGGCTCGGCTTCCGCGACGAGTTCACCGAAGGCCGCACCGAGATGGAGTGGTTGCGTCATCTCTATGAGATCGTCCGGCAGCAGGCCGCGCGTCACGGCATCGAGCGTCCGGATTTCGAGACGTTCTGGGAGACCGGCTATCACGCCGATCCGGTGCCGAAGCACTTCGACTACCTGTCCGCCTATCGCGCTGATCCCGACCGCAAGGCGCTGAAGACGCCGTCCGGACGGATCGAGATCTTCTCCGAGAAGGTGGCGTCGTTCGGCTACGACGACTGCCCCGGCCATCCGATGTGGATCGAGCCCGCCGAATGGCTGGGCTCGCCGAACGCGGACCGCAAACTGCACCTCGTCTCCAACCAGCCGAGCTTGCGGCTGCATGGGCAGCTCGACAATGGTCCGGCCAGCCGTGCTTCGAAGGTGAAGGGGCGCGAGCCGGTGTTGATCAATTCGCAGGATGCGGCCGAACGCGGCATCGCGGACGGCGACGTCGTCCGCATCTTCAACGAGCGGGGCGCCTGCCTGGCCGGCGCAGTGGTGACCGACGCCATGAGCCGCGGCGTGCTGCAACTGCAGACCGGGGCCTGGTACGATCCCGATGAGCCAGGCCAGATCGGCACGCTCGATCGCCACGGCAATCCCAATGTGCTCACCCTCGACAAGGGCACGTCGAAGCTTGCGCAGGGCCCGATCTCGCAGACGACGCTGGTTGAGGTCGAACGCTGGACCAAGCCGCTGCCTGATATCCGCGCCTATGATCAACCATCGGTGATAGGCGGCTGACTGACCTTAACGGAAAATAATCGCGCTATGAGCAAGCTGCAAGTCTCGCTGGCCATCAGCGACTACGACCACGTCCGCGATTTCGTCTATGGCCGCGTGACCGCCGAAGGTCTCGATATCAACTTCCAGGTGCTGCCGACGCCGGAAATCTTCGACCGCGCGACCCGCGACCAGGAATGGGACGTTTGCGAAATGTCGCTCGGTAAATGGACCGGCATGTTCTCGCAGGGCGACGACAGTCTCGTGCCAATCCCGGTGTTTCCCTCGCGCGTGTTCCGCCACTCCGCCCTCTACGTGAAGAAGGACAGCGGCGTCGATACGCTCGATAAGCTGCGCGGCAGGCGCGTCGGCGATCCAGACTTTGCGCATACCGCAGGCATCTATGCGCGTGGCTTTCTCATGCACGACGTCGGCATCAAGCTCGAAGAGATCGAGTGGGTGCAGGCGGGCACCAACAAGCCTGGCCGCCACGAGAACCTGGAGCTCAACCTTCCGGCCGCGGTCAAGCGTGTGAGCGTTCCCGACAAGACGCTCGACGGCATGCTGCTTGCCGGCGAGATCGATGCGATCCTTTCCGCGATCCCGCCCAAGAGCTTCATCGCCGGCAATCCCAACATGGTCCGGCTGGTGCCGAACCATATCGAGGTCGAGACCGAGTACTTCAACCGCACCGGCATCTTCCCGATCATGCACTTCGTTGCGATCAAGCGGGCGTTGTTTGAGCGCAATCCCTGGATGGCCGTGAACCTCTACCGTGCGTTCGAGGAAGCGAAAGACCGCAGCATCGCGCGCATCAAGAACATGATGATCTCGCACCTCCCGCTGCCGTGGAATCCAGACAATGCGCGGCGCGCGACCGCGATGTTTGGCGCAGATTTCTGGCCGTATGGCGTCGAGCCGAACCGCAAGACCTTGGAGGCGTTCCTGAACTTCACATATGAGCAGGGCGTCGCGCATCGTAAGGTCAAGCTTGATGAGGTCTTCCCGCCGAGCGTTCAACACATCCTCAAGGTCTAACCCCGATGGACCTCGAAATTCGCGGCCGGAATGCGCTTCTGTGCGGTGCGAGCCGCGGACTTGGCAAGGCCGCCGCCATGGCGGTCGCGCGCGAAGGCGTTAACGTCGCCATCGTCGCGCGCAGCCGCGATATGCTTGAGCGCACCGCCGCGGAAATCCGCGACGCCACGGGGGTCGTGGTCACTGCGATCGCGGCCGATATCACGACGGAGCAGGGACGCGCGGCGGCGCTCAACGCCTGCCCGGAGCCGGACATCCTGCTCAACAATGCCGACGGTCCGATGCCCGGCGATTTCCGCACGTGGACGCGCGATACCTGGATCGAGGCGCTCGACGCGATGATGCTCGCGCCGATCGAGATGATGCGCTTAACCGTCGACGGCATGATGGCGCGCGGCTTCGGACGCATTATCAACATCTCGTCGCGCAGCGTGAAGATTCCACAACTCGAACTTGGCTTGTCAAACGGGGCGCGCGCCGGGCTGGTCGGATTCGTCGCAGGGCTCGCACGCCAGACCGTCCATCGCAACGTCACGATCAATAATATCTTGCCCGGCATCTTCGACAGTGACGCGCAGAAGCGCCATATCGAGGGCATGCTCGATGATCTCGGCAAGACCTTCGACCAGATCTGGAAGGAGCGCGCCGCCGGCAGCCCCGCCAAGCGCTATGGGGACCCGAAGGAGTTCGGCGCCTATTTCGCCTTCCTGTGCTCGGCACATGCGGGCTATATATCCGGCCAGAATCTCTTGATCGATGGCGGTAGCTATCCCGGCACGTTCTAAAATGTTTCGGTGGTTGATGCACAAGCTCGCGGCGAACTCGGTGCGCTAGGATTGACCGCGCTGACGGAGTATTGATGTCGGTTCTTCTTGAAAAGCGTACAAACGGCGTTGCGGTGGTCACCATCAACCGGCCGCAGGCGATGAATGCGCTCGATGTCCCCGCGAAGGAGCAGTTCGGCGATATCTGGCAGGAGATCGCGGATGACCGGCAGGTGCGCGTCGCGATCCTCACCGGCGCTGGTGATCGGGCCTTCTGCGCCGGCTCCGACATCAAGGAGATCGCTCGCACCGGCAGCATGGCGTCAACCGATACTCTCATGCGCGCGCTCCCGGGCGTAGGGATCCCGCTCGACAAGCCTGTGATCGGTGCGCTGCACGGCTTCTGTGTCGGCATGGGCATGACGCTCGCGCTGCATTGCGATCTGCGGCTGGCAGCGAAGAACACCGTGCTCGGCTACCCCGAGGTCAAGCATGGCATGATCTCGGGTGTGAGCGCGATGCGGCTGCCGCAGGTGATCCCGCAAGCCAAGGCGCTGGAGATGATGCTGCTTGCGCGCAACATGACGCTGGATGAGGCTGTGCGCATCGGTCTCGTCAATGCCGTGTTCGATGACGTCCAGGCGGAAGCGCATGTGTGGGCCGATATGATCGCGTCCTATTCGCCAGTCGCGGTGCAGGCGACCAAGCGGCTTGCTCTGTTTCCGCAGCGCCTGAGCGAGGCGGAGAAGGCCGAGATCGCGGCCGTGCGCGACCTCGTCGAATCCAAGGATGACTTCAAGCAGGGCGCTTCGGCGTTCACCAAGCGTGCATAAGCCCTCATGACATCGATGAAAGCCGTCACTTTCGCAGACTTCGGCGCGCCCTCCGTGCTGAAAGAGGCGGTCGTCGAGCGGCCGATACCTGGCCCTGACGACGTGCTCGTTCGCATTCACGCTGCCGGCGTCTGTTACCACGACGTGCTCTCGCGCGGCGGAAAGATTCCCGGCGGCGCGCCAAACCGCGTGCTCGGACATGAGATCGCGGGCGAGATCGCCGAAACCGGGGAGAACGTGCCGGCCGAGCGCAAGGGCGAGCGCGTGGTGATCTACCAGCGGCTCTATTGCGGCCAGTGCCGCTATTGCCTGAGCGGCCGACAGGACCTCTGCCGCAACAGCCGCGTGCTGGGCGAGTGCGGGGGCGGCGGCTACGCCGAGTTCACTTGCGCGCCGGCGCGCAACGCCATCCGCATGCCCGATGGCCTCGACATGAAGTTCGCGGCGCTCGCGGTCTGTCCGGTCGGCACCAGCGTGCGCGCGACGCTTGGCGTCGCGCAGGTCGAGCCGGGCCAGACGGTGCTGATCACCGGCGCCGGCGGCGGCCTGGGCCTGCACCAGATTCAGGTGGTGAAGAGCGTGAACGCGCATGCGATCGCCATCACCAGTTCCAAGGAGAAGGCGGAGATCATCAGTCAGGCAGGCGCCGACGAGGTGATCATCAGCCCGGACCTGAAATTCAGCGGCGAGGTCTGGCGCCGCACTGGCAAGCAGGGTGTCGATGTCGTGTTGGAAAACGTCGTCTCCAACACCTTCGGCGAAAGCTTGCGCTCGACGGCTCAGAACGCGATCGTCGTCGTCCTGGGCAATATCGGCGCAAAACGCGTCGAGATCGATCCCGGCCTGGTCATCACGCGGCGTATCCGCATCGCAGGCTCCGGAAACGCCACCTACAAGGACGTGAAGATCGCGCTGCATCTCCTCGCGACCGGCGCGGTCCGGCCGTTCATCGGTGCCGTGCTGCCGTTCCCGCGCGTGTCTGAAGGTCACGCCATGATGGAAGAGCGCGGGGTTGTTGGCCGCGTCGTCCTCTCCGGGTGGTGACGTGCATATCGGCGCCAGGCTTGCAGAGCTCGCGCAGTCGCATCCCGATCGGTCCGCGATCGTTGACGATGCCGGCACCTGGACGTTCCAACGCTTTCATCAACGCATCACGCGTTTCGGTAACGCGATGCATGGGCTTGGCCTGGCCAAGGGCGACCGCATTGCGCTGCTGCTGCCGGACTGCCGCGAATATCTCGAGGCCGACTACGGAGCCATGGCCGCCGGCTTCGTGCGTGTGCCGATGGACCCGCGGCTCACGCGGCCCGAGTTAGTTGCGCTCTTGCAATGCGCGGGTGTGCGGGCGCTGGTGACGCATACGACCTTTTCCGACAAGCTCGACAAGCTGGCCGACGACGTTGCAACGCTGCAGTCAATTGTCTTTGTCGGTAAGGGGGCTGTTCTCGACTACGAGACGCTCCTGGCGAAATCCTCCGAGCAAGCGTTATCCATTGGCGACGGCGAAGATCTCGCGACGCTGAATTTTAGCGGCGGCACCACCGGCGCGCCCAAGGCGGTCATGCTGCGGCATCGCAATCTGATGACAGTGGCGGCGAACACCATCCAAGGTTTCGATATCAAGAGCGATGCGGTATTTCTGAACGTGCGCCCTCTGTGGCCGATCGCGCAGGTGATCCTGATGTCGCATCTGTTCGCCGGCGCCACGGTGATGCTGGGCGGGCGCTTTGACGCGGACCGCCTCGCCGCGATGATCGACGAGAGTGGCGCCACGCGGACGTCGCTGGTGCCGACGCAGCTCGTGCGGTGGATCGAGCACCTGAAGTCGTCTGATCGGATGCCAAAGCTGGAGGCGATTTACGTTGGCGGCTCGCGGATTCCATCCGCGGTGTTCGAGCACGCGCTCGATCTCCTCGGGCCGCGCATCGGCGTGCTCTACGGCATGACCGAGGCGCCGATCTGCTCGTACTTGCAGCCGCAGGAACTTGCGGGCGAGGAGCGCAGCCGGCTGATGGAATCGGTCGGCCGTCCGCTTCCCGCCTATCGCGTGCGGCTGGCGGGTGTGGAGGAGAATGCCGTCGATGCCTCGGGCGAAATTCTGGTGCAGGGCGACAACGTCATGGCCGGCTATTGGCGGAACGAAGATGCGACGTACCAGGCACTGCGTGACGGCTGGCTGCACACCGGCGACATCGGCGCGTTCGGCGGCGATGGCCATCTCTCGATCGTCGGCCGGCTGAAGGAGGTCATCCGCTCTGGATCGTCGAGCATCATGCCGAAAGAGGTGGAGGACGTGATCGCGGCTCACCCTGCCGTCGGCGAGGTCGCGGTGCTGGGGCTGCCGGATACTGAATGGGGCGAGGCGGTCACCGCCTTTGTCGTGCTCAAGTCCGGCATGAGCGCGACCGAGCACGATCTCGTCGAGCACTGCCGTGCGCACCTCGCGAGCTACAAGAAGCCGCGCGCGGTGCGCTTCGTCGCGAGCCTGCCGCGCTCGCATTATGGCAAGGTGATCCGCGCGGAGCTGCTGGCGCAGGTCGCGAGTTAAGTCATCACTTCTGCTGCGCGCCGATCTTGGCATCGCGGATGATCTCGGCGTATTTCGCCATCTCGGTATCGATGTATTTGGCAAACTGCTCCGACGACGAGCCGATCGGATCGAAGCCGAGCGCGTGCATCCGCTGCTTCACCTCCGGGAGCGCCAACACTTTTGCGGCGGCCGCCTGGAGGAACGCGTTGACGTCCGGTGGGAGGTTCTTCGGCGCCCACAGCCCGTACCAGGACACGAACTGGAACCCCTTCATCCCGGATTCCTCGACGGTCGGAATCTCCGGCGCGGCAACCGCGCGCTTGAGGCTGGTGAGCCCCAACGCCTTGATCTTGCCGGCGCGTGCGAGCGGCAGCGAGGAGAGCATCGGATCCGCGAGGAGCTGGATCTGTCCGCCCATCAAGTCAGTCAGAGCCGGCGACGTGCCCTTGTACGGGATCACCAGCGTGTCAAGGCCGGCGTCGCGCTTGAGCAATTCGATCGCGAGATGGCTCGCGGAGCCGAGGCTGGTGGTGCCGAAGGTGAATTTGTTCGGCGCCTTGCGCACCTGCTCGAAGAAGTCCTTGAGGTTTTCCGCCTTGACGCTCGGGGTCGTGGAGACGATCAGCGGCCCGTCGGCAAGCAGCGTGACCGGCGTGAAGTCCTTCACCGCGTCGTAGGGAATGTTCTTGTAGAGGAACGGATTGATCACGTGGACCGAGGCCGAGACCATCAGCGTGTAGCCGTCAGGCGCCGCGCGCGCGACGGCCGTCGCGCCGACCGTGCCTGACGCTCCGCCGGCCCTGTTTTCGACGATGAAGTGCTGGCCGACGGTCTCGTTGAGCTTCTGCACCAGGATGCGGGCGACGCCGTCGACCGACCCGCCGGCCGGGTAGGGCACGATCACACTCACCGTGCGCGCCGGATATTTCTGCGCGGACGCCGGCGTCGCCACGGCCGCAATCAACGCCAGCGCGAGGCCGAGTGCACAAAGGCCGAGGGCACGAATGCGCATGGGTGGTCCTTTCGATCGATCAGTCGCACGTTCCCGGCCGCATCCTCGGCGCTGAGGATACGCGTTCCCCGGCGCCGGCGGAAGCCATTGGCTACGCATGAATCATGCCTGGCAGGGCCAGGGATTTCTCGAAAGGAGGGCGGTCGTAGAAGTTATGATCCCTGTAGGATGGGTTGAGCAAAGCGAAACCCATCACTCTTTGGTTCTCCTCCATGGCCAACTACCGGCGAAATGCTCTTCGCGGCGGAAGCTCTTTCTTTACAGTAAATCTTGTTGACCGCCGGCTAACGCTCCTGACCGACCAAATCGTCTTGTTGCGCAATGCGTTTCGCGCCACACGCACAGCTCATCCGTTCACAGTCGATGCAATCGTCATTCTCCCCGAGCACCTGCACGCAATGTGGACTTTGCCGGACGGCGACAGCGACTTTGCAATGCGCTGGCGGCTGATCAAATCGACCTTCTCGCGCGGTTTGTCGAAAGACGAGCAGGTCTCAGCAAGCCGTCTCAACAAGGACGAACGAGGAATTTGGCAGCGGCGATATTGGGAGCACACTTTGCGCAACGAGGCGGACTATGCGCGTCACTCTGACTACATCCATTTCAATCCCGTGAAGCACGGGCATGTGAGTCGCGTACGGGATTGGCCGTATTCGTCTTTCCACCGAATGGTCCGATTGGGCGTACCCTGTAGATTGGGGGTGGCGATATCCGTGGTGACGGAAAGGAGTTCGGCGAAAGGTGATGGGTTTCGCTGCGCTCAACCCATCCTACGACCCCGTCGCTGCTACGCCGCCACAGCCGAAATCGGCTTCAGCTTGTAGCCGTAGCGCTTGTCGAGGCCGAGCTCGGACACGATGCGCACGCCCTTGGCCAAGGCTTCGCCTTCCAGGTTGGTAAGCGGCTTGCGCAGGTCGCCTGCCGGCATGCCGAGCGCCTTCATCAGCGACTTCACCGCCACCGGATTGACCGCCGAATAGGTGTAGTGCAGGAGCGGCAACAGGCCGAGATAAGCGTTCTTGAAGCCTTCCGCGTCCTTGTAGCTCGTCCACGGCGTCGAGATGATCGCAAGCTCCTGAGGCGCGATGTTGCCGGTCATGTTCGCAGTGCCGTGGCCGCCAAGCGACATGGTCGGCACTACGAGGCCGAGGTTCGGGCTATCGCAGCACATGACCGACACGCCGGGGTTGCCGGCGAGCACCTGCGCCACCTGGCCGACACGCGCGGTCGATTCCTTGTGCACCACGTAGTTCGGATGCTTGAAGATGCGCAGCAAGTGATTCCAATGCAGATCGCTCTTCACCCGCGGCGGATTGTTGTAGATGCCGAGGGGAAGATCGGTCGCATCGGCGACGTCGAGGAAGAAGCGCTCGATGTCGTCCTCGGGCGCGCAGATGTAAGCCGGCGCGGCCAGAATCGCGCCATCGGCGCCGTTGTCCTTGGCGAAGCGCACGTTGGCAATGGTTGCCTCGGTATTGTTACCGGTGCAGCCGAAGTAGACCGGCATCGTTGCCGTCTTCATCTTCGATGTCTCGACGATGATCTTCTTCTTTTCCTCGGGCGAGAGCATCGAGGTCTCGCCGGTCGAGCCCATGATGAGGACGGCCGAGGTGCCGTTGTCTTCGTGGAACGTCAGCAGCGAGCGAAACGCCGCGAAGTCGACCGACCCGTCCTTGTTGAACGGGGTGATGAGGGCGACGAACGAGCCAGTCAGCAGTTTCTTGGACATCGATGTCTCCACGTGAAGCGAGTGGATCGGACCATAGCACGATCGCTTGGGCAGGTCAGCGCGTCCCCATGCATGATGGGCTTGCGCCGAGGCAAGCCAGACCTTGGGCTAAGGGCTTTCCCGCTATAGCGCCTCGCATTCATCCGGCGGTAGTCTCGTTCGCCGAATGTTTGGGCAGATGAGGCCGCCGATGGTGGACCGGACCAGTGTGGCGCCGCTGATCGCGATCAACGCCGTCGTCATGGACACCGAGACGACCGGCCTTGATGCGGCGAATGCGCGGGTTATCGAGGTCGGGGCCGTCCGGCTGACCGGTGGCCGGATCGCCGACGCGCCGGCGCTGCGGGTCCTGGTGCGGCCCGATATCCCGATTCCGGTCGAATCCACGCGCATTCATGGCTTCGATGACGCGACGGTCGCCAATGCGCCGCGGTTCTCCGCGCTGTGGCCCGAGTTGTCCAGCTTCTTCGACGACACGGTGCTGATCGGCCACTCGATCGGTTTCGATCTCGCGGTGCTGGAGCGCGAGTGCGCGCGCGCCAAAATTCCGTGGCAGAGCAGGCCAAGCCTCTGCACGCGGCTCCTGTCGGAGATCGTTAATCCGTCGCTCGCCGATTTCTCCCTCGATCATGTCGCAAGCTGGCTCGATGTCGACGTGGTCGAGCGGCACTCGGCGCTGGGCGATGCGACGACCGCCGCGAAGGTCTTCCAGAAGCTTGTGCCCCTGCTGCGCAATCGTGGCATCCGGACGTTGGGTGAGGCCATCCACGCCACTGGCTCGCTTCGACAACTGATCGACGAACAGATTCGCGCCGGCTGGACCGATGTGTCGGACATACCGGCCGATCCGCTTGCCGACCTCGGGCCGCGCATCGATACCTACCCTTACCGGCATCGCGTGCGCGAGATCATGAGCTCGCCACCACGGTTCGTGCCCCCGCAGGCGACGCTGGCGACGGTGATCGCTCAGATCGCCGCTGACAAGATCTCATCTGTGTATGTCCATGCCGGCGACGGCGTGCCGCGCCCCACCGACACTGGCATCGTGACGGAGCGCGACATCCTTCGCATGATCGCCGAGCGCGGCACCGACGCGCTCGTGCACTCCGTCAATCGTGCGATGACCAAGCCACTTGCCGTGGTCGACGCCGATGCATTTGTCTATCTGGCGATTGGCCGAATGAATCGGCTAGGCATCCGGCATCTCGGGGTGGTCGATGATAGTGGTACAGTGGTTGGTGCGCTGTCTGCCCGCGATCTCCTGCACCAGCGCGCGCAAGGTGCGCTGTTGCTCGGCGACCACATCGGCCATGCCGAGACGTCGGCCGAATTGGCCCGCGCCTGGGCGCAGGTTCAGCCGGTTGCCGCCGGCTTGCTGGCGGAAGGCCTCACCGGCCGCGACATCGCTGCGATCATTTCCCGTCAACTCGGTGCGATGACCCGTCGCGCCGCCGTGCTGGCCGAGCGGCAAATGAAGTCGGACGGGCACGGCGAGCCGCCACGGCCCTACGCACTCGTCGTGTTGGGATCGGCGGGGCGCGGCGAAAGCCTGCTCGCGACCGACCAGGACAACGCGCTGATCTTTGCCGACGGCGCGCCCGGCGGTCCGGAGGATCGGTGGTTCGCGATGCTGAGCGAGCACGTCTCGCGCCTGCTGCACGAAGCCGCCGTGCCCTATTGCAAGGGCGGGATCATGGCCAAGAATGCGGATTGGCGTGGCTCGGTCACGACCTGGCGCGAACGTGTCGGCCACTGGATCAGCCGCTCGAACCCGCAGGACTTGCTCAATGTCGACATCTTTTTCGACCTGCGGTGCGTCCACGGCGATGTCGGCATGGCCGAGGCGCTCTGGCGCGGCGCGTTCGACGCCGCGAAGGGCAGGGCGGATTTCGCCAAGCTCCTGGTCGCGGCCGCAGGGGCCGTGCAGCCCGCGCTCGGCTGGTTCGGCCGATTCCGGACCGAGCAGGGCCGCATCGATCTGAAAAAAGCGGGCCTGTTTGGAATCGTCAGCTCCGCACGGGCGCTCGCGATCTGTCATCATGTGGTTGAGCGGGCGACGACAGCGCGGCTGGACGGACTCAAGGCCGTGCTGCCCAACGCAGAAAGCGAGCTCGACATGCTCAAGGACGCGCACGGCGTCTTCATCGACACGATTCTCGCTCAACAGCTTGATGATATCGGCCGTGGCATGGCCCCGACCAATGCCGTTGCAGTCGATCGGCTTACCGCGCGCGAACGAACCCGCCTGCGACGTGCGCTGGAATCGGTCGCGCACCTCAAGGAGGCGGTGCGCGATCTTCTGTTTAGCACCTGAGACGACCCGGACGGGCCTCTCACGCCAGGAAACGCCCCGCCTGGATCGCCCGCACGTAAAGCTCGACTCTCGATCGCATGCGCAAGATCGTCCAGAGATCCGTCCACGTTACGCCGGAGCAGTGCCGAGCTCCTTGGCGCGCTTGAGCGACGTAATCATCGACACCCGCATCAGGTAATCGCGCGTGCGCTGCGGGTCCGCGGCGATCGAGTCCAGGTGCGTCTTGAAGGCGACACCGTCGGATTCGAGATTGCGCTTGTTCTGGATGGTTTGCTGATCGATGTATTCGAGCGTCACCAGCCGGCGCTCGCGATCATAGAGATCAAGCTCGGCCTCGGATGCGCGGCCGTGCCAGACATCGGCAAGCCGGGCGGTGACATTCATCGCATCGTGGATGCCGCCGTTCATGCCCATGCCGCCGAGCGGATTGTTGATGTGAGCGGCATCGCCGACAAGGAAAGCGTTGCCGAGCCGCATGGTCTTTGCCACGCGCTGATGCACCTTGTAGAGCGTGGTGTGGGCGATCTCGTAATTCGTGATGCCGGGCACGATCGTCGCCATCAGCGACTGCGCGAAGTCCGGCGTGAGCGCGAGTTCATCGCTCTCGTTCTCCGCCACCGGAAACATCACGCGCCAGAGCCCCGGGATTTGCAGCAGGAACCGCCAGCGCTGCGGATCGGCTACGTAGCTCACGGGCGCGAGGCCTTCGATCTCACGGTAGAAATCGAATGGTGTGCTGACCACCAGGAAACGGTCGGGCCAGGTGAAGCCATCGAAGTCGATGCCGAGCGAGCGGCGCACGTCGCTGCGCGCCCCATCGGCGCCGACCAGGAAGCGGCCGGTGCGCGTCTCGGTGTTGCCGTTGCGCTTGGTCGTGACCGTGACGCCGCTGTCGTTCTGGCTGACGCGTTCGACGGAGCTGTTGAACTGCAGCTCAAAGCCCGGCTGCGTCCGTAACTGCTCGTAGAGGATGCGGGTGAGGCGGGACTGCTCACATTGCAATCGGTAGGGGTGGGCGGTCGCGTCGGCGATCGCACTGAAGTCGAATTGCGCCAGAATGCCATGCCGCAGGGTTCGGTACTGGAATTTCGGCGCGGGCAGGCCCTGCGCGATCAGCGGCTTGGCGGCACCGAGCGTATCGAGCATGTCGAGGGTCGGCGGATGGAAAGTCGAGGCCCGCGATTCCGTCGAGAGATCGGTGCCGGCTTCGAACACCGTGACCGGCACGCCGTTGCGCACGAGATTGGCGGCGGCGGCGAGCCCGACCGGGCCCGCCCCGGCGATTAATACGCGTTCGTCCGATGTCATGGTCGAAACGCGTATCGTCCTTGCGGACTTACATCAGCTTCAAACGGGGCATGGCAAGGCGGCATTACTGGATCCGCGGGATGCCCGCCTTGGTGATGATGTTGCGATAGAGCACGATCTGCTCGGCATGGAATTTCTTCGCGGCGTCAAGCGAGAGCGAGATCGGCGCGGCGCCGGCCTTTGCGAAGCCCTGCTTCACCTTCGGGTCTGCGAGGGCCGCAGCCAGTTCCTTGTTGAGCCGTTCGAGGATCGGCCGCGGTGTCCCGCCCGGCGCGGCCAGCGCGAACCAGCCCGCAATCTTGTACTGGGGCAGACCGGCCTCTGTGGTCGTCGGCGCATCCGGCAGGGCAGGTAGCCGCTGGTCACCGGCGACCGCGAGCACCTTCGCGCCGCCGCTCTGGATCGGAGCTGCCACATTGGGGAACCATTGGAAGCCGAGCTGGACGGAGCCGGCGATCAGGTCGGGGCCATATTGCGCGATGTTGCGATAGGGCACGTGGGTGAGCTTGGTGCCGGTGACCTGCGCAAAGTATTCGCCGGCGAGATGCTGCGAGCTGCCGATGCCGACTGAGCCATAGTTGAGCTTGCCGGGTTCGGCCTTGGCGCGGGCGACCAGCTCTTTAAGGGAGTTGATCTTCGCGTTGGTGCTCGCGACCACGACAATAGTGAATCCGGCGAACGGAGAGATGATCTCCAGGTCTTTATACGGGTCGTAACCGAGATTCTTGTACAGCGAGACATTTGCCGCAATCGGGCCGGAGCCCGCACCGACAATGGTGTAGCCGTCGGGCGTGGTCCGCGCTGCGGCCATGGTGCCGGAATTGCCGCCCGCGCCGGGGCGGTTCTCGACGATGATCGGCTGTCCCATCGATTTCGACATCCGGTCAAGCATGATGCGGCTGACCACATCGCTGGCGCTGCCGCCAGCAAAGGGAATGATGGTGGTGATCGGACGCGACGGATAGGTCTGTGCGTTCGCCACGCCCGCGAGCAGTACGGAAAAAACGAGGCCGGGAATGAGCCGCGCTGCAATCGTCATTTATTGATCCTACTGTTGTGAAAGTCAGGTCCCTTTGAACTCAGCCGGGCGCTTGGCATGGAATGCTTCGACGCCTTCACGGAAGTCGTCGGATTGTCGCAGCCGACTGTAGCAATGTCCTTCGAGCTCGATCGCCGTCGAAAGCATAGCATCTTCGGTATCGTTAAGGAGGCGCTTGGCCGTGCGCTGGGCAAGCGGCGAAAAGACGCGGAGCTCCGCAACCAGGCTATCGGTCGCGGCCTCGAGCTTGTCGTCCGGCACGCATTCGGTGGCGATCCCCCAGTTAAAGGCTTGCTGGGCCGAGATGCGGCGCGAGCGCATCACGATATCCTTAGTGCGGGCGAGACCGACCATCTTCTGCAGGCGGGCCGAGCCGCCGGAGCCTGGAATTTGCCCGAGCCGCTGCTCCGGCAGCGCGTATTGGCAGGTTTCCGAGGCGATGCGGAAGTCGCACGCGAGCGAGAGCTCGAAGCCGACGCCGAAACAGTAGCCGCGGTTGGCGGCGACCACCGGTTTCGAGCAGCGTGCCGGCGCGCCGATGTTCCAGGCCAAGTTGGACACGGTCTCGGGCGAGGCTTCCATGAAGCCTTTGATGTTGCCGCCTGAAGAGAAATGCTCGCCGATCGCCCGCACGATGATGATGCGCACGCGGTTATCGTCGTCGAGCGCCTCGAACGCCAGCCGGAGCTGGTCGCGCTGCGGCATCGACACGATGTTGAATGGCGGACGATCAAGGATCACGTCGGCACGTTCGTGCGCGGGGTCGATCTCGACGCGGAAGCCGTCAAGCGCGGCGAGGCGCGGATCGGTGAATGTCATCAAAGTCGTCATGAAGGTCGGGTCCCGGTGTTGATTTCGCCATGGCCGAGGCTTGTCCCGGCCATCCACGCCTTTGTGTCAACAAGACAGGAGGACGTGGAGGCCCGCAACAGCGCGCGAATGACGCGTTGTGAAGCGCTTGCCAGATACCTAACTCACTTTGGCGATTGGCGCGATCTTCTCCTGTTCGAATTCGCCCGCGACGAGCTTGCGGCGCAGGATCTTTCCGACCGGCGATTTCGGAACGGCCTCCACGAACACGTAACGGCGCGGGCGCTTGAAATTGGCGAGACCGGAGCTCCGGCAGAACTGGTCGAGCTCGTCGTGCTCGACCGGTGCGCCGCGCTTGACGAAGGCGGCGACGATCTTGCCCCAACGCTCATCCGGCAGGCCGACAACCGCGACCTCCGACACGGCCGGGTGCAGGGACAGACAGCTCTCGATCTCGACTGGCGAGACGTTCTCGCCGCCGGTGATGATCATGTCGTCGACGCGGCCGGTGACGAAGAGGTCGCCATCATCGTCAAAATACCCGGTGTCGCCGGTGAAGTACCAGCCGTCGCGCAACGCCTTGGCGTCGACATCGGGCCGGTGCCAATAGCCGTCGAAGGACTCGTCGCCGGCCTGGAGCGCAATGATCTCACCCTCCTCGCCTGGCGAGGCGACTTCGTCCGGGGACGCGGCGCCAAGCCGCGCCACGCGCACCATCTGGTTGATGCCGGCGCGGCCGGCGGAGCCCGGCTTGGCCGGGGCGTTCTGGTCGATGGTGAAGGTGTAGATTTCCGACGAGCCGTAGTGATTGACGAACAGGTCCGGCTTGAACGCGGCCTGCAGCGCCTTGAGCAGACCGTCGGTCATCGGCGCGCCTGCGAAGCCGAGCTTGCGCACGGAACTCACGTCCGTCGACTTGAAGCGCTCGTGATGCAACAGGTCGTGATAGAGCGTCGGCACGAGATAGAGATTGGTGACCTTCTCTGCCGCGATAAGGTTAAGCGCGGCGCCGACATCGAAGCGCGGCAGGCAGACGAACGCGCCGCCAATCAGAGACATCGCAAGCAGCGAGCGCACGCCCATCGTGTGATAGAGCGGCATGACCCCAAGCGTGCGTTCGCCCGAGCGATAGAGATTCTGTGCGACATGGGCGAGCGCCGCGGCGCGCTCGGCGCGGTGGCGGCGCGGCACGCCCTTTGGCCGCGCCGTGGTCCCGGATGTATAAAGCATCACGGAGGTCGCTTCGGCGTCGGCGCGGGGCTGCGTATCCGCCGCCGGTTCGGCGAGGATGGCGTCGAAAGCGAGATCGCGCGATGCTGGAAGGCCAACCGAGATGCGCGGCACCGCCTGCGCA
Organism: Hyphomicrobiales bacterium; assembly: GCA_009377695.1. GTDB lineage: Bacteria > Pseudomonadota > Alphaproteobacteria > Rhizobiales > Xanthobacteraceae > VAZQ01. Next base: position 26,821 of record WHTP01000020.1, read on the forward strand.
CTCCTGGACGACTGCACGGCGTCGTCCGCAACACCTTCATAAACGAGTGCCTTGGCCTCGGCATTGTCGATGCAATAGTCAAGCTCGTCGGCAGTCGAGCGCCAGTTGAGCGGCGTGATGATCACCCCGGCGAACTGGCAGGCCCAGTGCAGCGTCGCGGCTTCCCAGCGGTTCTGCAGCAGCGACACGATGTGATCGCCTGGCTGCAGCCCAAGCCGGTCGAGCGCCGCGACGACGGATGAGATCCTCGCGTACCATTCGCGGTAGGTCAGCCGCACGTCGCCGTCGGCGATGGCGAGCGCATTGGGATCGCGAACGACACTCGCGACGAAGCTCGTTCCGAGATCAAGCATGCTTCGCATCCCGCTGGCGGACGAGTTGCAGGAGCTTACCGGGCTTGAGCGGCAGGTCGATCGCCGCAACGCCGAGCGCGTCGGCGACCGCATTCGCAAGGCACACCGGCGTGCTCATGCAGTTTCCCTCGCCGACGCCTTTGGCCCCGAGCGGCGTGAACGGGGAGGGCGTCTCGACATGCAGCATCACGGGCTCCGGAACCTCGCTGGCGGTCGGCACCAGATAGTCCGCGAAGCTTGCGGACAGGATGGCGCCGTCGGGCGCGTACACGAACTCCTCATAGATGGCGGCGCCGACTGCGTGGGCAAAGCCGCCGGTGATCTGCCCGGCGACCATGGCCGGATGCAGGACGCGGCCGCAGTCGTGCGTTGTCACGTATTTATCGATCCGAAGTGCGCCGGTGGCGGGATCGATCTCGATCCCGCAGAAATCGAAGATGAAGCCGTGGCAGAGCGATGAATTGATTTCGTCGGCATCGGTCGGCGCGGTGAGCTGCGGCGGTGTCCAGAACACGGTCTCGCGCAATGCCTGCGCGCCGTCGGGGATGATGCCTGGCGACCAGTGCGCGGCGGCTGCGAGTCGTGAAAAGGATATCGTATTGTCTGGATTGCTGCGGGCGCGCACGCGGCCGCCGGAGAATTCGATCTCGTCGGCGGGCACGTTGAGCTGTGCAGCGGCGCAGCGCGTGAGCTTGTCTTTCATCTGGGTGGCCGCGAGCCCGATGGCGCCGCAAACGGCGGGCGCGAAGCGGCTGGAATAGTTGCCGGACGCGATCGACCAGCCATCGCGCGCAGTATCGACATCGGCAATGACGCTGATGTCGCGCGGTGTCAGCCCGAGCACATCGGCGACGATCTGCGCGGCGACGGTCCGGTGGCCCTGTCCCTGCGGCACCGATGCGATCTGCACCGATACGGCGCCGCTCGGATCGCATGCGATCGTGGCGGTAGCCTGCGCGCCATCCTTGGGACCGGCGCGGCGACGATCTTCAGCCGTCAGGGCTGTCGTGATGTAGCCCATGTTGGAGACGCTCGGCTCCACCACGGCGCAATAACCGATGCCGTACAGGCGGCCTTGGTTGCGCGCTTGGTCGCGGCGCATCTGCAATTCCGCTAGAGCGCCACCCTGCAGGGCGACCTCGATCGTTGCCGCGTAGTCTCCGGAATCCAGGAGGCCACCGGTCGCGGTGCGGTAGGGGAAGGCGCCGCCTGGAACGAGATTGCGCCGGATCACGTCGATCGGATCGAGACCGAGATCGACGGCGATTCGCTGCATCAGCCGTTCAAGCGCGTAATAGACCTGCGGGCCGCCGAAGCCGCGATTGAGGCCAGTGGGCGTCTTGTTGGTGAGCACCACCCGGTTGCGCACGGAGACATGGCGGATGTCATAGGCGCCGGTGAGATTCCCGTGCATGCGGTAGAGCGTCGCCGGCTCCGGTGCGCGGATATGGGCGCCGACATCCTCGATCTGGTCCCACGCCAGCGCGAGCACGCGGCCGTCGCCATCGACGGCGGCGTCGAGACGCGTGACTCGGTTTGTCGCCGAGACCGAGGCGGTGAGATGCTCCAGGCGATCTTCGATCCATTTCACCGGCGCACCGGCGACGCGGGCGGCGAGCGCCATCAACACAATGTACGGAAACACACCCTGTTTGACCCCGAAGCTGCCGCCGGAATCCGGCGGGGTGCGCAGCCGGAAGCGATTGCCAGGCACCTTCAGCGCGCGCGCCATCACCGCGTGCATGCTGAACGGGCCCATGAAATTGGCGGTTACGTCATAAGCGTCTTCGCCCGGGTCATACTCGGCGATGACGCCATAGGTCTCGATCGGCGTGCAGGAGTTGCGCGGATAGGCGATCTCGACCGAGACCTTGTGAGGGGCCTCTGCAAAGGCCCGCTCGGGATCGCCGTAGCGGAACGAGCGGTCGTTTGCGACATTCGAGCCGAGAGCTTCATGCAAGACCTGCTGCGGCGGATCGAGCGCCGCGCGCGGATCGACGATAGCTGACAACGGCTCGTAGTCGACAGCGATCAGTTCCAGCGCATCTTCGGCGTGATAGCGGTCGGTTGCGACGACGACCGCCACCGGCTCGCCGACATAGCGCACACGGTCGACGGCGATCGGCCAGCACTGCACCGGCGCCTTCACAGCGACGACGAGGCTTGCGGACAGTCCCATGACCTCGGCACCGGTCAGAACCGCAGCGACGCCGGGAGCACTGCGCGCCGCTGTGACATCGATCGAGCGGATCATGGCATGGGCATGCGGCGAGCGCAGGATCGCGGCATCAAGGGTTCCGCGCCGTACGCCGAGGTCGTCGATATAGCGGCCACGCCCGGTCACCAGCGCGGCGTCTTCCACCCGCGCGATCGATTTACCAACCCAGCCGGTTGCCGTCGCCGCATTCATGCCGGATGTTCCACCAGTGTGGCGGTTCAGAAGTCCGCAACAGCGATGCGGCTAGTCCGAATTGCGGATTTCTGAACCTAAGCCACACTGGAATCAAGGACTTGCTGGTGTCCTTCGATTCCGAAGTTCGTATAAGACGGTGCTGCGAGATCGTACGAACTTCGGAACCGGGACACCCGCCGCCAACAATGCTACATCTCGGGGCGATGACCAAGCACGACATGCCCGCGCAGTCAGGCTGCCGCATTGGCGACAATGCGCCACAGCCGATCCGCAGCTTGCGCGAATGGCTCGATCACCTGGAGGCGCACGACCGTCTCAAGGTGCTCAAGCCCGGCGTCGGGCTGCGCTTCGAACTGGCTGCTATCGCCAAGCGGCTCGACGGCCGCAGCGCGACCCTGTTCCCGAAGCCGGGCGGCCATCCGATCCCTGTGGTGTCGGGGCTCATTTCTGACCGCGGCTGGATGGCGGAGGCGATGGGCGTCGAGCCGGCCGACCTGCTCGCGCGCTTTGAGGAGGCGGCGCTCAATCCGCTGCCATGGCAGGAGGTCAAGTCGGCGCCGGCGCAGGAGGTCGTGCATCGCGAGATCGATCTCGCCAAGCTCCTTCCGCTGCCGACCCACAACGAGCATGACAGCGGCCCCTATATCACCGCGGGGATCATGATCACGCGCAACCCGCGCACCGGGCAGCAGAACGTCTCGATCCATCGCTGCCAATTGAGCGGACCGAACCGGCTTGGCGTGCTGCTGCTCCCGCGACATGCGCACATGTTTTTCGAGATGGCCGAGCAGCAAGGCGCACCGCTCGAAGCCGCCATTGTGGTGGGCATCGATCCGTTGACATTGCTTGCCTCGCAGGCCATCGCTCCGATGGACGTCGACGAGCTCACGATCGCAGGCGCTCTGCACGGGCGGCCGTTGCCAGTGGTGAAGTGCCTCACCAGCGAATTGCGGGTGCCGGCCGAGGCCGAAATCGTCATCGAAGGGCGCTTCCTCCCGCAGGTGCGGGAGCCGGAAGGGCCGTTCGGCGAGTTCCCGCAATATTATGGCGAGCGCGGCGACCGCCATGTGATGGAAGTCGACGTGGTGACGCATCGCAAGGACGCGATCTTCCACACGGTCGGCGGCGGCGGGCTCGAACATCTGCTGCTCGGCGCGATCCCGCGCGAGGCGACGCTTCTTGCACATTTGAAACGGAATTTCCCGAACGTTCTCGACGTGCATCTCTCGCCCGGCGGGATCATGCGTTATCACCTTTATGTGCAGATCAAGAAGCGGCAGGAAGGCGAGGCCAAGAACATCATGATGGGCGCCTTCGCCGGCTCCTTCGACGTCAAGCACGTCACCGTTGTCGACGACGACGTCGACATCTACAACCCAACCGAGGTCGAATGGGCGGTGGCGACGCGCTTTCAGGCCGACCGCGATTTGCTGATCGTGCCGGAGAGCCAGGGCTCGAAGCTCGATCCGTCGACGCGCAACGGCGTCGGGGCGAAGATGGGAATCGATGCAACCAAGCCGCTATCGGCGGACGAGATGGTGTTCAAGCGTATTCGCGTTCCGGGCGAGGAGAACGTCGATGTCGAGCGCCTGCTGTCGGAGCAGGGCGGCGCGCGCTGGCGCGATGCGGTGAAGGATTAGAGCGCCGCTGCTGCGCGCTTTGCTGCGAAGCGTTTTTCGAGATGCGGTACCAGCCCGCCATCCGAAATCATGTCCAGCAAGAATTGCGGCAATGGCGACGCCTTGAGCGTCACGTCGCGCGTCTTGTTATGCACGGCGCCAGTCGCCGGATCGACACGTACGAGATCGCCGGCGCCGATCTGGTCGACCTCGCTGCACACCAGCACGGGCAAGCCAAAATTGAGCGCGTTGCGATAGAAGATGCCGCCATAGGAGCGCGCCAGCACGGCGGCGACGCCGAGATATTTGAGCGCCTCGGCCGCCTGCTCGCGTGAGGAGCCGATCCCGAAACCCTGGCCGGCGACCAGCACGTCGCCCGGCTTCACCGTACGTACGAAATCCGGGTCGACTGACTCCAGGCAGTGCTGAGCGATGGTCGCGATCGGATGCTTCATGTAGATGCCGGGCGCCAGCATGTCGGTGTTGATGCCATCGCCATAGACAAAGGCGCGTCCGTGGTTCGCGCTCATGACAGCATCTCACGCGGATCGGAAATACGGCCACGCACCGCGGAGGCCGCGACCGTGTAGGGCGACCCCAGATAGATATTCGCGCTCGCCGTTCCCATGCGGCCCTTGAAGTTGCGGGCGATCGAGGAGATGCAGGTCACATTCTCCTCGAGCGTGCCGTTATAGCCGGCGCACATGCCGCAGGCGTTCGGCAGCAGCGTCGCGCCTGCATCGACGAGGATCTGCAAGGTACCGTCGCTCGCGGCTGCTTCCTGGTCGCGGTGCGATGCCGGCGCCACAAGCAACGACACGCTAGGATCGACCTTGCGGTCCTTGAGCACCGACGCCGCCATGCGGAGGTCGACGATCTTCGCGCCCGTGCACGCGCCGATATGCGCGACATCGATCTTCACCGCGCCGTGGTCCGCCACCGGCGCGGCATTGGCGGGGCTGTGCGGTGCCGCGACCTGCGGCGTGAGTGCCGATGCGTCAAAGCGGAGGCATTCCGCCGGCATTGCATCGGGATCCGATTGCCAGCGCGCCACGTCGCCGGGCTCTGCGCCGGCGGCGCGAATGAAGGCCGCCGTCGTCTCATCGGGATCACAAAGGCCGGTTTGCCCGCCGAGTTCGGCCGTCATGTTGGAGAGGGTCATCCGCTCCTGCATCGGCAGTGCACGGATCGCATCGCCACGGAAGTGAACGGCCTGCGTGCGACCGCCCTCCATGCCGAGCTGACCACAGAGGAACAGCATCACGTCCTTGGCGACAACACACGGCCCGAATGTGCCACGCCATTCGATCTCGATCGTTTCCGGTACGGTGAGCCAGATCTCGCCGGTCGCAAGTACGCCTGCCATTTCGGTCGCGCCGATGCCGAACATGTAAGCGCCGAAGGCGCCGCCGGTCGGCGAATGGCTGTCGCCCCCGACCACGAACATGCCGGGCTTCAGGTGACCGCGCTCGGGCAGCACGACATGGCAAATGCCTTCGCTGTCGTAGAAACCGGCCAACTTGTTCTCGGCCGCGAACTTGCGCGTGACCTCGCCGATACGGCGCGTCTCATCGTCGGCGGCCGGGACGTAGTGGTCGCTGATCAGGACGACCTTGCTCGGGTCCCACAGGCCGACGCCGAAGCGCTTGAGGATCGGCGCCACGCGCCGCGGCCCGCCGGAATCGTGGATCATGGCAAGATCGACGGCGCAGGTGACGATCTCGCCGGGCGTGACATGCGTACGTCTGGCCGCGCGCGCGACGATCTTCTCGGCCAGGGTCAGCGCCATCTCATCGCCTCATTGCTACTGCGCCGCTAGTGTGGCGGTTCAGACGTCCGCATCATCCTCGCGGCGAGCCCGATATGCAGACTTCTGGACCAAAGCCGCACTAGATTCAATACGTTGCTAGTGCCCTTCGATTCCGAAGTTCGCAAACAAATGTGCCGCAAAAAATCATGCGAACTTCGGAAATCGGGACACTAGCGCCACACGCTTGCGGGATATCTCACAATCATACTAATACAAGTCAGTTCATCCGGAAAATGCTGCAGATAGAGCGTGCCCGATCATGGCGGTTGCCAAATCGAACGGACTGGCGGCGCGGTTGAAGGATGCGGAACGGGCGCAGAGCATCGTTGTCGCGCCCGGCGTGTACGACGCATTCAGCGCGGGCATCGCCGAAGCCGCTGGCTTCGACACGCTTTATCTCTCGGGCGCTGCCATCGCCTATTGCCGGCTCGGGCGGCCTGACATCGGACTCGTCTCCTCGACCGAGGTGGCGGAGACGATCGCGCTGGTGCGCGACCGCGTCGAGTGCTCGCTCGTCGTTGACGCCGACACCGGCTATGGCAACGCGCTCAACGTCCAGCGCACGGTGCGACTGTTCGAGCGGGCAGGGGCCTCCGCGATCCAGCTCGAGGATCAGGTGTTCCCGAAGCGCTGCGGACATCTCTCCGGCAAGGCCGTCATCCCCGCGGCGGAGATGGCGGGCAAGATCAGGGCCGCGGTCGATGCGCGGCAGTCGGAATCGACACTCATCATCGGCCGCAGCGATGCGGCGGCGGTCGAGGGCCTCGATCGCGCGATTGCGCGCGGGCGTCTCTATGCCGAGGCGGGTGCCGATATCCTGTTCATCGAGGCGCCGCGGACACGCGACGACCTCCAGAAGGTTGCAAAGGAGCTCGGCGGGACGGCGCCACTGCTCGCCAACATGGTCGAGGGCGGCAACACGCCGCTGCTCACCGCCGACGAACTCGCTGGCATCGGCTTCCGCATCGTGATCTTTCCAGGGGGAATCGTGCGTGCGCTCGCGCGAACAGCGCGTGACTACTACTCGAGCTTGCATGCCCACGGCACGAATGTTGCTTTTCAAGACCGGATGTTCGACTTCAATGAATTGAACGACATGCTCGGCACCGCGGAGATCCTGAAGAATGGGTGTTCCTATGAAGAGTAATGTGCGATGGTCGGCGGGTTTAGCCGCACTCTGCAGCCTCGCAATCGTCCTCACCATCGCTGCGGCGCGCCACGCGCGAGCCGGTGACTATCCCTCGCGTCCGATCACGATCGTCGTTCCGTTCGCGCCCGGCGGCAGTTCCGACGTGGTCATGCGTCTGCTTTCGCAGCGGGTGTCGGAAAGTCTCAAGCAGACGATCGTAGTTGAGAACCGTCCGGGCGGCGCAGGCAATATTGCGGCGCTGGCGATCAAGACCGCTCCAAAGGACGGCTACACGTTGATGATGGGGCACACCGGTACGCACGCCATCAACGCCACGCTCTATCCCGACCTGAAATTCGATCCGGTCAAGGATTTCACGCCGGTCACGCCGCTGATCTCGTTCAACAACACGCTGATCGTCAATGGCAGCAGCACCGCGAAATCGGCCAAGGAGCTGGTGGCTTTGGGCAAGGCGAAGCCGGATGGTCTGACCTATGGATCGCAGGGGGTCGGAACCGGCGGTCACCTGCTGGGTGTGATCCTGGCGAAACAAGCCGGCGTCAATCTTGTCCATGTGCCTTATCGCGGTGTCGCGCCCGCGGTGACCGACATGGTCGCAGGTCGGGTCGACTTGATGTTCGCATCCTACGTGACGGCGGGCCCGCACATCGAAAGCGGGAAGCTCCGCATGCTGGCGATTGCCGGCGCGAAGCGCCATCCGAAATTCCCTGACCTCCCGACGATGGCGGAAGCGGGGTATCCCGGCGTCGAGATGGAGCAATGGTTTGGCTTGTTCGGGCCGGCGGGAATCCCTGGGCCGGTCGTGCGGAAGCTCAATGCGGCGTTCGTCGCGGCGCTGGAAAGCGATGAGGTGCGCAACACCTTGTTGCCGCAGGGCTCCGTCATCATCCCGGGCAAGCCGCAGGATCTTGCGGCCATGATTGCGCGCGACATCGTGCGGCTTGGGCAGGTCGTGAAAGATTCCGGCGCCAAGCCGCGGTAATCGACATCAACTGATTGCGGCGGACTTGGCGAGCCCTTCCAGCATCGAGGAGCGGCGCAGGAACGAGCGCAATTTCTCGCGATCATTCGCAGTCGCCTGCAAATCTCGCAGCAGCTCGCGCCGCCGCGCCGGATCGCGCTCGCGCATGCGCGCGCGGTTGCGGTCTGCTTGCGCCAGGATGTCCTCGCGCGCGATCGGCCGCCGCCGGCGGTCGTAGGCATCGAGGCGTGCTTCCGGTGCGCCATGGCGCAGCACGTCGATCAGCGCAGCGGCGAGTTCGAAGGCATCATGAATGCCGCCGTTGAGGCCCATGCCGCCGGCCGGCGTGTTGAGATGTGCGGCGTCGCCGGCGAGCAGCATGCGGCCGCTGCGATAGGCCGGCACCATCCGCATGTGCACGCGATAGGGCCGCTGCTCGGCGATCTGATAGGTGACGTTCCGCGGCACGATGATCTGCAGGCTCGCTTCGAGCGCCTCCGGCGTCATCTGGTCTTCGATCGGAATGTTCTCGTCCGGATAGATCGAGACCCGCCAGCGGCCGGGGACCTTGAGCAGGCTGAAGTTGCCGTTCTCCTTCCAGCAATAGGAAACGTTTGAGATGCCTTCGAGGTGATCCTCGAACGAGAACAGCGTGGTGACCAGCAGCGTCGTCTCCGGATACGTCAAACCTTCGAAGGGAAGGCCCATGCAGCGCCGTACAGTGCTGCGCGCGCCGTCAGCGCCGACGACGTAGCGCGCACGTCGTTCTTCCCGTTTGCCATCGGCTTCGATCTCGACCCGGATATGATCGCCGCAATCCTCCGCGGCTTCGACCCGGCTGGCAAACAGCACCTCCGCATGGGGCGATTGCTTGAGCTTTTCGAGCAGCGCCTCTGACAGCTTCCATTGCTCGCATTGCAATCGGTAAGGGTGCCGGGTTTCGCCGTCGAGAATGGAGAGGTCAAACACCGCGCGGTCGCCGGAGGGATGCAGGCGGATCTGCCAGTCTGGACAGGGGATGCCCCGCTCGACCATCTTCGCGGTGATACCGAGCGGCTCCAGCATATCGAGCGTGGGCGGATGAAAGGTCGAGGCGCGCAGGTCGCGAACGATTGCGCTTTCGGATTCAACAACCGTCACGGGAATTTTCTGCTCGGCGAGCAGCAGCGCGACACAGAGACCGACCGGCCCACCGCCGGCGATGATGACGTCGGCGTCGTCGGTGCGTGTAATCGATGCGGGTTGCGATGGATGTGAAGCGTCGCTTGTCATATCGTTACCATTGCATCGCGTCGCCGCCATATCAACGGCGACGGCAATTTCGGCAAAAGGCGGATTGGGAAAGAATAATGACGGTCGAATATGCGCCCCACGGACTGATCGGCGTGCTGACGCCGCAGGCGAACACGACCGTCGAGCCGGAATTCTGGGTGATGCTGCCGCCCGGCGTCGCGCTGATCAATGCGCGCATGATGAGCGACAAGGGATCGCTCGAGGGACGGCTGCTGGACTATTTCGACCAGCTCGATACTGCGGTGCGTCAGTTCCACAATGCGCCGATCGGTGCGATCGCGCTCGGCACCACCGGTGCGTCCTATGTCGCCGGCATTCCGCGTGAGCGGGATGCCGTCGCCGCGCTCACAAAGAAAGCGGGCGTGCCGTTCATCACGGCAGGACTCGCGGTGGTGCTGGCCCTGAATACGCTGAATGCAAAGCGCATCGGCATCGTCTCACCCTATCCCGAGCCGCTGACTAAGGCCTGCGTTCCCTATTGGGAGGAGCACGGCTTCACGGTCGACGGTGTGGTGCAGATCGAAAATCGCCCCGACCAGTTTCATCCGATCTATTCAATTGCGGCGGCGAACGCGGAGCAGGGGCTTGATGAGCTGGCAGACATGAGCCTCGACGCGATCGTGATGCTTGGCACCGGCATGCCGACACTGGAGCCGATTCTCCAACGGCCGCGGGTTGCTGGCGCGCCTGTCATGTCCTGCATGCTGTGCTTGGCATGGGCGTCGATCGATGCGGTGCGCGGGTACGAGCCGAGCGCCGACGCGTTGCACGCCTTCATCCGCGGGGAAGGCTGGGGTGAGCGGCTACGGGCGCGCAGCGTCAGCGTTTAGAGACGCCCGGAGGTGCGGCGATTTGGCGTGCCTAACGACGGATGGCAGAGCTAAGTTCAAGCTGCTTTGAATCGAGGCCCGTCCATGAAACATGTCACGCGACTGCTAGTTGTTTCCGCGCTCCTACTGATCCCTTCAATGGCATCGGCCGCGGATTGGCCGACCCGTCCGGTTCGCATTGTCAGCCCGTTTGCCGCGGGCGGCACCGCCGACATCCTCGCGCGCATGGTCGCCGATCACTTCTCGTCGGTGTTCAAGCAGCAGTTCTTTGTCGAGAACCGCACTGGTGCCGGCGGCGCCATCGCCGTGCAGGGAGTCGCGACCTCGCCACCGGACGGCTATAATCTGGTGATCACCAACATCTCCATGCTGGTGACGCTGCCGGTGATGAATCCGAAACTCGCCTATCATCCGACCAAAGATCTCACCAACATTGCCTATGTCGCCGGCGCGCCGATCGTCGTCGCCGTCAACGGTTCGAGCGGTATCAAGACGATCGATCAGCTCATCGCGCTCGGAAAGAAGCTGGGCAAGCCGATGAGCTATTCGTCATCGGGCGTCGGCACGAATGGACACCTGCTCGGCGAGTCGCTTGGAAAGCTGGCCAAGATCAACATCGCGCACATTCCTTACAAGGGCGCGGCCATCGGCATCACCGACCTGATTGCCGGCCACATCAACTTCGGGCTCCCGGTGCTGGGAACGGTCGCGTCGCATCTGCGAAGCGGAGCGCTGGTGCCGCTTGCACACTCTGCCGGAGAGCGCGTACCCGACTATCCTGATATTCCTACGCTCAAGGAGGTCGGCTATCCCGATTTGACGACGACGACCTGGTTCTCGCTGTCGGGGCCAGCCAATATGCCGCGTGCGCTTGCCGAGCGGCTCAATCGCGAAGTCGCCGCCATGGTCAAGAAGCCGGACATCCGCGCGCGGATTCAGCGCGACGGCATGATCACGGAAACGATGTCGATCGAGGAGTTCGACAAGTTCATTGCCGCCGAGACGACGCGCTGGAAGCCGGCGATCGAGGCGGCGGGGTTGGTGCGGAAGTGAATCTGGAGCGAGCAGCTCTCTCAAGTCGTCATGCGCGAGCTTGATCCGCGCATCCATCTTCTTGCGAAGAGGGATGGATTGGCGGGTCAAGCCCGGCAATGACCGATTGGGGCGCGACGCCTGCGAACGCGCGGCCGATCATGACCAGCACGGGTTGCCCCGGCGTGGCCGCATCGAGCCGGCTCGCGATATCGGCAATGGTTCCGGCAATGATCTCCTGCTCCGGCCGCGTCGCTGCAACAACGGCGATCGCCGGCGTATTCTTCGGAAGCCCGTGTGCCTGCGCCGTGGCGGCAAGCGCCGCGAGTGAACGCTTGGGCATGTAGACCGCGGTCGTCGTCACGGGATCGGCGATGCTCGTCCAGTCGATGTCGGTGGGAAGTTTCCCGTCCGCACCATGGGCGGTTACGTATTGAATCCGCCGCGCGAGCTTGCGGTGTGTGAGCGATACGCCGAGTCGGCTGGCGGCGCCCTGCGCCGCGCTGATCCCGGGCACGACCTCGACCGCGACGCGGGCCTTGCGGCAGGCCTCGATCTCCTCGCCGGCGCGGCCGAAGATCATCGGGTCGCCACCCTTGAGCCGCACCACGCGCCGTCCCGCCTTCGCGAGCGACACCATCAGCGCGTTGATCTCATCCTGCCGGCACGACGGCGCGAAGCCGGTCTTGCCGACCATCATTTTCTTAGCCTCGCGACGGGCGAAATCGAGGATCGCGGGCGCGACCAGATCGTCGATCAGAATGACGTCTGCCGATTGCAGCGCGCGCACCGCACGTAATGTCAGGAGCTCCGGATCACCGGGGCCGGCGCCCACCAGCGTGACCGAGCCGACGCCTATCGTGTTACTCTCATGCTGGGTCTCGGCGAAAATGCGATCGTAGTCGGCCTGCGCGGGTTCGCGATCGGGCTCGGTCAGGGCGGTTGCGGTGAACATCTGCCAGAATACCCGCCGGGCGCTGAACGCCAGCCCCGATGACTTCACCGCCTCGCGCCAGCGTTGCGCGGCTTCCGCCCAGCGTGCGAATCCGAGTGGGATCATCGCCTCGAGCTTGGCGCGGATCGCCTGCGCAAACACCGGCGCGGCGCCGTCGGTGGAGATTCCGATCACCAGCGGCGAGCGATTGACGATCGAACCAAACGAGAAATCGCAGAAGGCGGGGTTGTCGATGATATTGACGGGCACGCCGACGTCGCGAGCCGCCGCCGCGAAACGCGATGCCTCGTCGTCATTGCTGATCGCACCGATCGCGAGCGCGGCGCCTCGAAGATCGTCCGGCTGCCAGCCTTGCAAATGGATGACGACCGTGCCGCCTGGCGGATCGGACGCAAGCGAAACCAGCTCGTCCGAGACCTCACAGGCGAAGACATCGACATCGGCGCCGGCGGCGGAAAGAAGTTCGGCCTTCCAGGCCGCGGCGGCTGTGCCGCCGGCGAGCGCCACGCGCTTGCCGGTGAGCGTGAAGAACACCGGCAAACGCGCCAGACGTTCCATGCGCGGTAGCTTTGCCTCGCTCGGGCTGCGTGGGTTCATGTCGCGGACTCTTCCGTGTGTTGTTTGGCGTGCTCTTTGGTGCGCTCTTTGGCGCGCTTCTTGTTCCGCTCCTGGATGACAATTCGCTTCAGTTCCGGCAGGCAGGAGCCGCAATTGGTACCGGCCCGCGTTGCCTGGCCGATATCGGTCACGGTGTTCGCGGCGCCGGACGCCACGGCATCGCGGATGCAACCTTCGCCAATGCCGAAGCAGGCGCAGACAACCGGCTCGGTTTCGACGATGGATATCGACGCGGTCGTTGAGAGGGAGATGCCGTCATCGTGCACGTCGAGCGCGCGGAGGTCGCCCATGCTCAACGGCTGACCTGACGGTCCGATGCAGATGAGTCCGTCCACCTCGCTGTCAACAATGGCTGCGGCCCGATAAGTGCGCTGATCGAGATGTTCGGCAAGCCTCGCGTCGGCGGCGAGCAAGCCGTAGGCGAAATCGTGCCACACCATCGGACCATGATCGCTTGCGACGCGGTATTCATGGCCATCTGCGGTCGCGACGCGCGTCCACCATGTGCCGCTGGGCAGGACCACCGGACGAGGGCTGCGCACGAAGCCGCGCATCGCAAACGCAACAGGCGAGATGGATGCCGGCGTGGCTTTCGCCTCCGGCTGGCCGGAATAGGGATCGGTGCAAGCCGCGACGAGATCGTCGGCGCGCGCGCTGGACGCTGTATCGCCGCTCCAATGGATCGGCAGGAAGATCGAGCCGGCGCGTTGATCGTCACTGATGACGACCTTCATGATGCAGGATCCATGTGCGGTCGCGACGCGGGCAAAGCCGCCGTCCGATAGCCGCGCGCGTGTGGCATCGTCCGGATGCACTTCGACGAAGGGCTCCGGCATGTGGGTTGCCAGCCGCGGGCTCATGCCGGTGCGCGTCATGGTGTGCCACTGATCGCGGATGCGCCCGGTGTTGAGGCGCAGCGGAAAGTCGGCCGACGTTGCTTCTTTCAATGCGGGCGGCTCGGGTGCGATGAAGCGGCCCTTGCGGTCGGAAGTGAAGAAATTGCCGTCGGCGAAGAAGCGCCGTTCGGCGGGCGCCGCGCCGGCAGGGAAGGGCCATTGCACCGGCGCGAGCACTTCGTAGTCGTCATCGGACATTGCTGCCAGCGCGCCGATATCGAAATCGCGCGTGCCGCCGTTCTCGAAGCTCGAGAGCGACGCATGCTCGCGGAAGACGTCAGCTGACGAGCAATACGCGAACGCGTCCGCAAAGCCGAGTTTGCCGGCGACCTCGGAGACGATCTGCCAGTCGGGCTTGGCTTCGCCCGGCAGCGGCAGGAACGCGCGCTGGCGCGAAATCCGGCGCTCCGAATTGGTGACCGTGCCGTCCTTCTCGCCCCAGGCCGCGGCCGGAAGAAGGACATGGGCGCCCGCATTGACGGTGTCGTTCGACAGCACGTTCTCGGACACGACAAACAGCTCGATCTTGCCGAGCGCCTCGCGCACTTCAGCCGCGCGCGGCAACGAGACCGCGGGATTGGTCGCCATCACCCACAGCGCCTTGATCTCACCGCGCGCGATGGCGTCGAACATCTGCACCGCCTGGAGCCCTTCGCGCTCCGCCATCTGGGGCGCGTTCCAGAAGCGGCGCACGCGATCGACCTCGGCCGGCGAGAAGCCCATGTGAGCGGCCAGCATGTTGGCAAGGCCGCCAACCTCGCGGCCACCCATGGCGTTGGGCTGGCCGGTCAGTGAGAACGGCCCGCATCCGGGCTTGCCCATGCGCCCGGTCGCAAGATGGCAATTGATGATGGCGTTGACCTTGTCGGTGCCCTGCGCCGACTGGTTCACGCCTTGCGAATAGCAGGTGACGACACGGGCGGTGCTGCGGAAGAGGTCGAAGAACGCGCGGACCTGTTCTTCGTCGAGGCCCGCGGCGCGCGCCGTCGCCACGATGCCCGGCGCAATCGCCTTGGCGCGGGCGACCGCATCATCGAATCCGGTCGTGTGCGAGCGGATGTAATGCTCGTCGAGTGCGTTGTGTTCGGTGAGATCCACGAGCAAGCCAGAGAACAGCGCCGTATCCATCCCCGGTGCGATCGGCAGGAACAGGTCGGCATCGGCGGCGGTTGCGGTACGGCGCGGATCGATGACGACGATCTTGGCGCCGCGCTTGGTCTTGTTATGCATCATGCGCTGGAACAGCACCGGATGGCACCAGGCGGCGTTGGAGCCGACGAGGACGATCAGATCGGCTTCGTCGAGATCGGTATAGGTGCCGGGAACGGTGTCGGAGCCGAAGGCGCGGCGGTGGCCGGCGACCGAGGAGGCCATGCACAGGCGTGAATTGGTGTCGACATTGGCCGAGCCGATGAAGCCCTTCATCAGCTTGTTGGCGACGTAATAGTCCTCGGTCAGCAATTGCCCGGAGAGGTAGAAGGCGACCGCGTCGGGCCCGTGGCGCTCGATGATGTTCTTGAGGCTTCCAGCGACACGATCGAGCGCGTTGTTCCAGCTTGCTCGTACGAGAGTCCCATCCGGCTGCCGCAGCATCGGATGCAGGAGCCGTCCACCAAGCGCGAGCGTCTCGCCGAGCGCGGAACCTTTCGAGCAGGTGCGTCCTTCGTTCGCCGGATGCGTTGGATCGCCCGCGATGGCGGCGCCGCCATGGCCATCCGGCTGTACAATCAGCCCGCAGCCGACGCCACAGTAGGGACAGGTCGTGCGCACGGCGGGCGGATGGGGCAGGGGTGCATTCATCGCGGTCTCAATACACATCCTGCTGATAGCGGCCGCACCTCTTGAGATCGGCGACGAAGGCAATCGCCTCGTCGGTCGAGCGCACACCGTGCGCCGCCACGACGTCGACCAGCGCGCGCTCGACGTCCTTGGCCATGCGCTTGGCGTCGCCGCAGACATAAACGTGCGCGCCTTCGGCGAGCCACGCCCACAGGTCGCGACCGACCTCGCGCATCCGGTCCTGCACGTAGATCTTCTGGTCGCCGTCGCGCGACCACGCCAGCGTGAGGCGCCGCAGCACCCGCGCGGCCTTCATGCCGGCGAACTCGTCCTCGTAGAAGAAATCGCACGCGCTGCGCTGGTGGCCGAAGAACAGCCAGTTGCGTCCGGGCGCCTTCGTCACCATGCGCTCATGTAGGAAGGCGCGGAACGGCGCGATGCCGGTGCCGGGCCCGATCATGATGATAGGCACCGAGGGATCGGCCGGCAGGCCGAAGGCATGTGCCCTCTGCACATAGACTTTCATGCGGTCGCCGGGCTTGACGCGGCCGGCCAGGAACGTCGACGCGACACCAAGGCGCGTGCGGCCGCCGACGGGATATCGAA
This sequence comes from Hyphomicrobiales bacterium, assembly GCA_009377695.1. Lineage (GTDB taxonomy): Bacteria > Pseudomonadota > Alphaproteobacteria > Rhizobiales > Xanthobacteraceae > VAZQ01. The sequence continues at coordinate 43,136 of WHTP01000020.1, forward strand.
CAGTATCGACGCAGAGCGCCATACGATTGGCGTCGACCTTCGGCGACGACGCGATCGAGTAGAGGCGCGGTTGCAGCGGATCGAGCACCTCGATCAGGGCCTCCGGGTCGGGCCGCAAGCCGCGGAATTTCTCGATCGCCGCCAGCACATCGAGTGTGGCGGCATCGCCATCCGGATCGCCGCCGTCCGCCAGCACCTTGGCCTTCTGCCGCCGCTCGCCGCCAGCGACGTAGGAGAACAGTTGGAAGAGCTGGTCGGGCGCCGGTCCGAGCGACACATCGTTGATGAGCACGTCGCGCAGCGCGCGGCCGCGGACCAGATGGTCGCGCGACACGCCCAGCGCGGCAATCATCGCGTCGGCGAGGGCAGGGTCATTCGTCGGGAACAGGCCGAAGGCATCGCCGACGGTGTAGTCGATGCCTGATCCAGTGAGATCGAACTCGATGTGCCAGGTTTCCTTTTCCGAGCTCGGCTTGTTGAGCCGCGTGCGGGAGAGGAACGTCGCTTCAACGGGATTGTCGCGCGAACATCCGGGTGCTGTTGCGCGTGCTGCGGCCGGTGCAGCCGAAGCATTTGCAGCCGGCGTGGTCGACACGCTCGTCGTGGTCGGCGACGAATTGCCAAACTCCTCGAACAGCGTTTTGAGCATCCGGGCGGTTTCCTTCCCGCCGGGCACGCAGAGATTCAGACGCTCTTCTTTTCTCGAAAAAATCGCGTTGGAATAATCCAGACAGTTGTAGCCGCATTGTCCGCAGTCCTGTTGGGCCATAGCCGCCATCATGCGGCGGCGGAGCGGGCGTCCCTCGGCGAGTTTCATTCTTTCGTTGATTGGCAGTGTCTGGTCGTGCCACGGCGCGTCGTCGTCACCTTCCGCGGCCGCGGGCGCCGCCGGCATCAGCGCCGCGGATTCCGCCGACGACAGTGCAGTGACGCCGCCTTCGAGCGACACCAGGCCGGCGAAGAACCCGTTGAGCCAGTTGCGCTGTTCGGCCGTGAACGGTGCACTTTCCGGAATGAGCTGCGGGATCGGCGGGTGCGACGTAACGCTCATGATGCCACCTTCGCGCACATCGCCTTGAGCGTCTCGACGTCGTGCCGCCGCGAGAAGGTCAGGAAGGTGTCGTCGGACGATTCGCGGTTCGCCACATAGCTGCTCAGCAGCCGCTCGACGGTAACGGGAATGTCTTCGGCGCGGACGTCCATGAAGATTTCGCGGGCAAGTCCGGCATCCTGGCCGGCGCCGCCGCCGACCAGCACGTGGTAGCCCTCGACGGTATCGCCGTCGTCGTTGATCGACACCTTGCAGGCGAGCAGCCCGATGTCGCCGATGTAGTGCTGCGCGCAGGAGTGATGGCAGCCGGTCAGGTGGATGTTCACGGGGCCGTCGAGCTCGACGCGCGCCTCGCACCAGCGCGCGATGTCCTCGGCATGCCGCTTGGTATCCGAGGCCGCGAAACGGCAGCCGACATTGCCGGTGCAGGCGACGAGGCCCGCGCGGATCGAGGTCGCGCTGACCGACAGTCCCAGCGCCTTGATGCCTGAGACCGCGCCTTTGACCTTGTCGTCCGGCACGCCTGAGATCAGGAGGTTCTGCCAGACGGTGAGGCGGATATCGCCGTCGCCGAGTGCACGCGCGATGCCGGCAAGGCCGCGGATCTGTTCCGACGTCAGGCGGCCGACCGGCAGCACGACGCCGATCCAGTTCAGCCCCGGCTGCTTCTGCGCATGGACCCCGATATGTGCGGCGCGATCAACGGCCGGGCGCGGCGCAAGCGCCTCCGGCGGCACGTGATCGAGCTTGCGGCCGAGCTTCTCCTCGGTCAGCGCCATGACCTTGTCCATGCCGAGGCTGTCGATGACGTATTTGAGCCGCGCCTTGTTGCGGTTGGTTCGGTCGCCGTGGTCGGTGAACACGCGCACCACGGCGTCCGCGACCTTGGTGGCGTCGGCCGGGCGCACGACGACGCCAGTCTCGCGCGCGAAATCCTTGTGGCCAGTGATGCCGCCCAGCATGAGCCGGAACCAGACGCCGGGCTCGACCCCGAAGCCGTCTTTGACCTCGACCGCCTGGAAGCCGATGTCGTTGGTGTCCTCGAGCGCCGCGATGATGCCGCCGCCGTCATAGGCGACGTTGAACTTGCGCGGCAGGCCGTAGAGCGCGCGCTCGTTGAGGATGTGGAAGTGCCACTCGCGCGCATAGGGGCGCGTGTCGATCAATTCCTGACAATCGATGCCGGCGGTCGGCGATCCCGTTACATTACGGATGTTATCGGCGCCCGAGCCGCGCGAGCACAGGCCGAGGTCCGTGATCGCCTCCAGCATCGCGACGGCGTTCTTCGGCTCGATCTCGCGGATCTGAAGGTTGGCGCGGGTGGTGACATGGGCGTAGCCGCCGCCATGGCGCTCGGCGAGATCGGCAAGACCCGAGAACTGCCAGTGTTTGAGGATACCGTTCGGAATTCGCAGCCGGCACATGTAGGACGTCTGCGCCGGCGCGACATAGAACAGCCCATAATAGCGCCAGCGGAAATTGTCCGCCGGTTTCGGCGCTTCGTTCTTTTCCGCCTGGTCCTTCAGCCGACCATAGGCATCGAACGGATGCCGCTCGCGCTTGAACTTCTCATGTTCGGCGAGCTTCCCGCCCGCTTTGACGGTGCGGTCCTGCGCGCGCAGATGATCGGCATCCGGTCCCGACGGCTCTGCAGCGCCAGCCGCGCCGCCGCCGCGCGACGTGCGCGCGACCTGAAGCCCAGTAGTGAAGCCTTCCAGGTATCGCTTTTGTTCCGGGGTGAAATCGCCGGACATGCCTACCTCATGCTGCCGCGGACTGCGCCGCCGTACGGCCGGCGGCACCGTGTTCGAATTCGTCGAGGAAGGACAACAGTTCCTGCCGGAATTCGTAGTAGCGGGGATGTTCGAGTAGCACGCGCCGCGTGCGCGGCCGCGGGATGTCCACATCCATGACGCGACCGATGCGCGCGTTGGGACCATTGGTCATCATCACGACGCGGTCGGCGAGCAGGATCGCTTCGTCGACATCGTGGGTTACGCAGATCGCGGTGACCTTGGTGCGAGACCACACGTCCATCAGCACCTCCTGCAACTCCCAGCGCGTGAGCGAATCCAGCATGCCGAACGGCTCGTCGAGCAGGAGCAGCTTCGGCGACAGCGCGAAGGCGCGTGCGATGCCGACGCGCTGCTTCATGCCGTTGGACAGTTCGGAGGCAGGCTTGTCCATGGCGTCGGACAACCCGACGCGCGCAAGATAATAGGCGACGATCTCACTGCGCTCGGCGCGGCTCGCATGGGCGAAGACGCGATCGACTCCGATCGCGACATTCTCCCGCGCAGTGAGCCACGGGAACAGTGATGGCGCCTGGAACACGACCGCACGGTCGGGACCTGCGGTCGTGACCTCCTTGCTGTCAAGCACGATGCCGCCGCCGGAGATCTCATTGAGACCCGCCGCCATCGAGAGCACCGTGGACTTGCCGCAGCCGGAGTGGCCGATCAGCGAGATGAACTCGCCCTTGCGCATGAGCAGGTTGAAGCCTTCGACGACGGTGAGCGGCCCCTTCGGCGTGGGGTAGGCCTTGCTGACCTCGTAGAATTCAACGTAGCGGTTCTCGGTCGGACTCGCAGCGGCTTCGCGATAAACCTTCGGCGGACCAGAATCGAAAGTGGCGGGCACTACATTGGGCAGGGTGCGCTTTTCTTCTTGCGCCGCCGCGGCGCGCTTAACGCCGACATCCATGAGATACTGCGTGATTCCGGCGCGCAGCCGCTTGTACGCGGGATTGGCGTTGATCGACATGCGATCGCGCAGGCGCTCGAACGGCACGACGAATTCCGGACCGAAGGTGGCTCCCGGTCCGGGATTGAGCGGGACAATCCGGTCCGCGAGCAGGATTGCTTCGTCAACATCGTTGGTGATGAGGACAACGGTCTTGCGCTCCCGCGACCAGATCGCCTCGATTTCGGTTTGCAGTTTCGCCCGTGTCAACGCGTCAAGCGCAGACAGCGGCTCGTCGAGGAGCAGAACCTCAGGCTCCATGGCGAGCGCCCGTGCTACCGCGACGCGCTGGCGCATGCCCCCCGAAAGCTCTGCCGGTTTGCGGTCGGCGGCATGATCGAGGCCGACCATCTGCACGTATTTGTTGACGCGGTCGGAGCGTTCACTCGACTTGCGGTCGGAAAACACCGAGTCGACCGCAAGCGCCACGTTGCCTGCAACCGACAGCCACGGCAGCAGCGAATAGCTTTGAAAGACCACGCCGCGTTCGGGGCCGGGCTCGGTGACGGGCTTGCCGCGGAACAAGACCTGGCCGGAGTCCGGCTCGATGAGTCCAGCCATCAGATTGATCAGCGTGGTCTTGCCGGAACCAGAAAACCCCACGATTGCAACGAACTCGCCCTCCTTCACGGACAGAGATATGTTCTTGAGCACGTCGGTGCGCTCGACCCCCGAGCCGTAGGATTTGCTGACCGACTTGATTTCAAGGATCGCCATTATCTGCTCCGGTTAGCGGACCATGCCGTAAGTAAAAGAGGCCTGCAGCGCCAGCATGATGCGATCGAGCAGGAAGCCGATGATTCCGATGGTCAGAACCGCGACCATGATCTTCGCGAGCGACTCCGACGAGCCGTTCTGGAACTCGTCCCAGACGAATTTTCCGAGGCCCGGATTCTGCGCCAGCATCTCGGCCGCAATTAAAACCATCCAGCCAACCCCGAGCGAGAGCCGCATCCCGGTGAAGATCAGCGGTAGCGATGACGGCAGAACCAGCTTCACGATCTTCTTTGGCCAGGTCAGCCGCAGCACGCGGCCAACATTGATCAGGTCCTTGTCGATCGCGGCGACGCCGACGGCACTGTTGATCAAGGTCGGCCATAGCGAGCAGAGCGTGACGGTGATCGCCGAGATCAGAAACGATTTCGGAAACATCGGATCGGACGAGACGTACAGTGCGCTCACCACCATCGTGACCAGGGGCAGCCAGGCGAGGGGAGACACCGGCTTGAAGATCTGAACCAGAGGATTGATCGCGGCGTTGAAGCTGACGGAGAGCCCGCACAGCACGCCCAGCGGCACCGCCACGATGGTCGCGAATATGAAGCCGGTGAACACCGTCTTCAGGCTGGTGAAGATCTGGTCGATGAAGGTCGGCTTGCCGGTATAGGGCCGCATCCGCACTTCGGCCTCGGGATTTTTTGCGAGAATCGCAGCATTGCGCTTCTGCTGCCGCTCATTGAACGCGCGCTCCTTTGCGCGCTCGGCGACGTGCTCGGCCCAGAGGTTTTGCGCCTGTGCCCAGACCTGCACCGGCCCAGGTAGCGCGCCGAGGCTGGTTTGCACCTTCGGCGCGAGCCAGCCCCAAGCCGCTAGGAACAGCACGATCGCGAGGATCGGAACGCCGAGCGACCGCCAGAGCTCGCGGCCCTGCTGACGCGCATCGTCTCCGGCCGCCAGGCGCAGGATCGGAACGAGCCAGCCGATACCCAGTACGTCGAGCGTCCCGGCAACCCGGTTGATACGCGTGTGCCACCGTTCGCGGCGGGCGGTGCGCGCATCGGAAGCAATTTCGGAGGGCACAAAATCGGCCGTTGCGGACATTCACGTTCTCCTGCGGCCGTGCGAAGTCGGCGGCCGCCTTCAGTTAGTTGCTGACGACCTGGATGCCCTGAACACGATCGGTGCGCTTGAGCCCGATCTTGAGGCTGTCGATGTAGGCGTTCGGGGCACGACCGTCGTAGCTGACACCATCGATGTTTTCCGCCGTCGGCGCCCGATAGCCGTTCGTGTCCCAGGGAAACTCGCCTTTCCGCGCCTTGCCTTCGGCGACGAGCAGCTTCGCCGCCTCGAGATAGATGTCGGGCCGATAGACGCTCTTGGCGACGTCGGCATACCAACTGTCGGGCTTGTGCTCGGTAATCTGGCCCCAGCGGCGCATCTGGGTGAGGTACCAGACGGCATCGGAGAAGTAGGGATAGGTCGCGAAGTAGCGGAAGAAGACATTGAAATCAGGCACCGGCCGCTTGTCACCCTTCTCGTATTCGAAGTGGCCGGTCATCGAGTTGGCGACAACGTTGTAGTCGGCGCCGACATATTCCGACCGTGACAGGATCTTCACAGCCTCTGCGCGGTTGGCATTGTTGTTGGCGTCGAGCCACATGCCAGCGCGGATCAGCGCCTTGGTGATGGCCAGCGTCGTGTTCGGATACTTCTTCTGGAATTCGGCGGTGATGCCGAACACCTTTTCCGGATTGTTGGGCCAAATCTCGTAGTCGGTGATGACCGGGACGCCGATGCCCTTGAACACCGCCGCCTGGTTCCACGGTTCGCCGACGCAATAGCCGAGGATGGTGCCGGCCTCCATGGTGGCCGGCATCTGTGGCGGCGGCGTTACCGAGATCAGCACATCGCCCATGATCTGGCCGGATGTGTCGGTCGCCGAATAGAAGCCCGGATGAACATCGCCCGCGGCGAGCCAGTAGCGCAGCTCGTAATTGTGGGTGGAGAGCGGAAACACCATGCCGAGATTGAACGGTTTGCCCTCAGAGCGAAGTTTTTCGACGACCTTTTTCAAAGCGTCGGCCTTGATCGGATGAACCGGCTTGCCATCCGGCTGCGAAGGGATGTGTTTGCGCATTTCCGCCCACACCGCGTTCGACACGGTGATGGCATTGCCATTGAGGTCCATCGAGAACGGCGTGATGACATGCGCCTTGGTGCCAAAGCCGATGGTCGCGCCGAGCGGCTGGCCGGCGAGCATGTGCGCACCGTCGAGCTCGCCGTCGATGACGCGGTCAAGCAGAACCTTCCAATTGGCCTGCGGCTCGGCGGTGACGTAAAGCCCTTCGTCCTCGAAGAAGCCCTTCTCCTTGGCGATGGCGATCGGCGCCATGTCGGTGAGCTTGATGAAGCCGAATTTGAGATCTTCCTTTTCGAGCGCCAGTGCAGCGCGCGCGATGCTCGGTGCAAAGACCTGTCCAGCCGGCACGATGCCGGCGATCGCCGCCGTACCGACGGTCGATTTGAGGAATTGCCGCCGACTCAGGCCCCGCCGCGTATCGGGATCTGTGTTCGGTTTCTTGGCCATGACGATCGTCCTTTCGGCACTTGGGGGTTGGTCTTCGGCACCCGCCTGTGCGCTGCTCGCCAACAAAAAAAGCCGCAACCTGAGGGCGGTTTGTCCTCCCCAGGTCAGCGGCATTGCGATTGCGGCCCGCCATTGGGCCACTGGCGCGCCGTTGCCGGCGACGCCTTTCCATGACTTCAATTCAAGCTTCGTGCCAGAGTCGCGCGGCCTAGGATTAATAAGCTAATTCAAATACTTAGCCGATTCGGCCGGCGGCTTGACCTGGCCGGTCACGCCGAGGGTGGCAACTCTATCCTCAAAGCCTGCAAAAAAAATGTGCAGTGCAGCATCGCGCCAGCCGCAGCCGGGAGGCCCGAAAAAGGTGGCGGGCGACGGGACAGCCGGCGCGTGCGAGTCTTCGCTCGCGACGCGCTGCTGTCCAACATTCGCACCGTCAGGCCGGCTGCGGCACGGTTGCGGCAGCCTTGGTCATCACTCCGGCGACTGTGGTGTAGACCTCGGTCCAGGCCACCCTGACTGGTGGAGTGAAGTCGGCGCCCAGACCCTGTTCAAGGGTCCAGAGCAACGCAGCTCCGACCGGTTCGTAATGCTTGGCAGTCACGCCATAGCCCACATGTCTTCGGCCCAATTCCTCGACCGCCGGAAGAATTTTCTCGACCTGATGCAGATTCATGACGGCTGTCGCCAGCATCTGCATGAGCTTTTTCTTCTGCGGCCCGAGGTCCTCCGGAAACAGGGGTTTGACTTCCGGTGCGATGGTGAACAGACGATCGTAAAAGAGGTCGGCCGCCGTGTCGGCAATGGGCACGACCTTTTGGAAGCTGGCCTGGACCAATTGAACCTGCTCGGGTGTCATGTGTTCGCTCCTTGTTACGTGAGGTGAGTCCCGGCATTACTTGAGGTGAGTCCCGGCCTTTGCGCTTTCCGAAACGCGCGATCTAGTTCATGAGCAGACGGATCACGACTCCGCCCATGACGTCGTTCAGCTTGAAATCCCTGCGCGGGCTTTCTTGGTGTTCGTTGTGGCAGCCTACGCACGCCTGCGAGATCGCTGGATCGGCATACACCGCGGTGAAGTATTTTTTCCCGCCGAGTGATTCATCGGTGTAGAAGTTCTGGCCCTTATTATCGGCGACGTGTTGCAGGCCCTTCTTCTCGGCCGCGGTTCTCGGCGCGTTCTGCCGATTCACCGGCCAGAGCGAGAGCAGCGAATAGGAAAAGGTCTTGCTGGTCTCGGCGGCTTTCTCGGCGCCGAACCGGAACATCTGCGCCGGCAGCGGCAAAGCCTTCTTATCCACGAAGTGTTCATCGGCGGTGATGACCTTCTCCTCGTTTTGCAGGCGGTTGACCACACGCACGGTATAGACCGTGCGGTCGGCGGCCATGACCGCGTGCAGCATGTCGGCGACCTGCTGGTACGGGATGCCCTTCGGTTCCGCCTTGCCGAACCACTGCGCATAGGCAGCGGTCACCCAAACAATTGACGCAGCGATCAGGGCCACGACGCCTGTCTTCACGATTCTCATTTCCGCTCTCCTCTGTTTGGCGATCGGGCTTCACCGGCGAGTCCGAGCACGCTCCTTCTCGCGTCGCGTCGCCCATTCGATGCTCTCGATGTGGACGGTCGGACGCCCCTTGAAGTTCTTGGCGATGAGCGCCGTATCGGCGAGTGCATTGAGCGAGAACTGCAAGCCGTGGCAGTGCCCGCACACGCTGCGGACCATTTTCTCGTTTGGACGAAGGTTGTCGTTCTGATTGTGGGTCACGAAGATCGATTTCGATCCGTCGTCGGCCCGCGCCGTCATCGCCGGCATGTGGCAGGTGGCGCAGGAGACGCCGCTGCCGTGCGGGAGGGCGCCCGCCATCTCCTTCTTCAGAAGCTCGTGATGGGGGGAATCGAAATAGGCCGTCGTGTGCGCGTCGTTGTGGCAGCCGGCGCAGGCTTCCGTCCGGGCGGCAACCCGGTCGTATTTATGTGCGGAATGACAGCTATTGCACCCTAGAGCCGCATCGTGAGCGTCGTTCTTCATCGGGATGCGCGCCTGCGCCGGCGTCATCGTCGGCAGGCTGGTCTTCTTGAACAGGCCAAATGGCCCGTCTTGCGAAACAGAAAGCCCGGGGCGCTGACGCATGCCGTGCTTGCCTTCGCTGAACGTCGTGACTTGCTGTGCGTGGCAGCTTTGGCATTGCGCAAGGTGAGGCGCTTCGATCCAGGCCGTGCGATCGGGGGCAGACGTGTGGCAGCCGGAGCAATTCACGCCGGCCCGGGCGTGGCGGTCGCCCGCCCAGGCCGCAACCGCGGCGTCGGTTGTGTGTTGTGCTGGCGCGTCTGCGTCGGCCGCGATGAGCGGACGCACCTTCCGGGCGGCGCCTTCCTTTTCTTTGAGCCAGTCGACCACCGCCGCCACTTGCGAGTCCAGATGATCCGCCTGTCCCGCGTGCTTGATGAGGAAGTCGCCGTAGATCGCGCGATTGTCATGGAAGCGATGGCAGCCAGAAGAAGCGCAGGTGGTGAATGCAAGCCCCTCGTGGCTAGGGCGCTCCTCGCCGATATCCCTGTGACAAAGAACGCAATAGTCGTTTGGCATCGTGACGCCCATGGCATTCGTGATACCGGGCCGATGCTCCCGGTGGCAGGTCACGCAGTAGCGCGCGTCCAGTACTTCAGTGCGGTCTGCGTTGCGCGGATCGGTGAATTTCGATTTCGGATGGGTGTCGTTCGCGTTCTTCAACTCCGCGCCGTGGCAGTTCATGCAGGCGTTTTGCAGCACTTCGGCATCGCCAAAGACGCTGGAGTGGCAGGCGTCGCACGCCAGCTCGATCTGATGGTGGCCGTTGGTGGTCCGACCGACGAGCAGGAATGATCGATTGCCGCCATAGACGACGGCAGCGATCACATAAAGTCCGGCGGGAACGGTGATCATGATCCACAGCAACCACAGCATGGCGTTGCGCGACATCTCCCGACTCAGTAGGCGTAGACAGTCATGACATGCAGAGCGAGCAACAGAGGCAGCGGCCATAACGCAATGATATGAATCCAGGTCATGACGTTGCGACGCGATGGCTTGCCGCTGGCCAGCACCTTGTGTTCACGCGCAGTGATCATGCCGGTGACACTTCCGGAGAACGCGACCAGCAGGAATGTCACCATCAGCCATCGATTCAGGTTGCTGCCGAGATTGAAACCGGTGTGAATGAACAGCACCGCCAGCGTCGCCGCGCCGATCGCGGCATGCACCAGCCGCCACCAGTTGTAGTTGCCCATCCACGCAAAGCCGACGCGCTTACGGATCGAGAGAAATGCCGCGATCGCGGCAAGTCCCAGCAGCGTGAAGCCGGTTACCTGTTTCCAGGTGCCGCTGATCCAGAACAGGTCGAGGCGAAGTGCAGCATCCACGCTGGTCGAGTACGGCCAGGCCGGCAGGAATGCCGCTGCGAGTGCGATGACGGCTGCCACGACCGAACTCACCGCGATGGCGCGCGCTCCAAACACCGGCCGGTGCTCGGTCTTGCCGCCGAGCAATTCCTGCAGCAGCGGCCGGCAGCTCCCGCAAACCGTGCTCGCGCTGGTTTCGCGCATGAGTGCGCCAAGCTCGACGGCCCCATTGCTGATGGCGACGCCGAGTTGCCCGCGTGTGATGCCGGTGCAGTTGCAAATCGTCGCCGCTGCCGGCCATTGCGTGACCGACATCGGCTTGCGTTGCGGATAGAGCCGTCCGGTGCGGGCGAAGCGTCGGCTTTGCCAGGGCAGCACAAGTGCTCGGTCGCGTACCGCCTGCTGGATGACATTGACCTCCGGCCAATCGCCGACTCCGAGCGCGCCGACCAGATGCCAGCGGCGGATGGCGATGCGGCGATAAGCAGCGCTGTTGGGCGAGCGCCAGGCGACGCTGCGCAGGTCGATGCGCTGATCGAGTTGCTCGATATCTCCCATGCTGAAGACATCGGTGCCGACCACCTTGAGCTTGGTGGTCGGAACCGAGCCACGATAGTCGATCACCTGGCCGGCGATGTTCGCCGCGGCGACGGAAGCTTGCTCGAGTCCGGGGGCGACGAGCCCGTAGACCGTTTCGTTATGCTCGGCGCATTCCCCTACGGCGTAGATGTTGGGATCCGATGTCCGCATCTTGTCGTCGACGGTGATGCCCCGGCCAATGGCGAGGCCCGCTGCCGACGCAAGCGCAGTATTGGCGCGAATGCCCGTGCATATGATGATGGTATCGCAATCGATCGTTTCGCCGGTGGACAGCGTGATCCGTTCGACCCGGCCGGCTCCGTCGATCGACCTGACGGAGCATCCGGTTTTCACCGTCAACCCCAGCCGCTCGATCTCAGATTGCAGCAACTCGCCGCCCTGACCATCGAGCTGGCGCGCCATGAGATGGCTTTCGTGCTCGACGATGATCGTCGGAACTTTCCGCAGCGACATGCCTCGCGCAGCTTCGAGACCGAGAAGCCCGCCGCCGATAACGACGGCGCGCCTCGCGCGCATAGCCCGCGCGACCAGCCGTTCGACATCGTCGAAATTTCGGAAGCGGAAGACTCCGCTGAGATCGCGACCAGGTATCGGCGGAATATAGGCGTGCGAGCCGACGCAGAGCACGAGCTTCGCGTATCGCCAGCTGCGACCGAACTGGGTGGTGACGGCTTTTTGTTCGCGATCGATCCGAACGACAGTGTGGCCGGTGTATTTCGCGATCGGGGCGTCCGGCGAGAAGGCGCCGGCCTGATAAACGCGACCGATCTGGACTTCGCCGGCAAGGAAAGGCGTCAGTTTCACGCGGTTATAGGGTTGCCATCGTTCGGCATTCAGCAGGATGACCTGCAGCCCGCGCCGCGTGAGTTCCTGCGCAACGCGCAGACCTGCCGGACCGCCACCGACGACGACAACGGGATCTGGCGCTTGCTCATCAGAGCCGGCCCCGAACGGAATCTGGTCAAGCGGAACGGAGACGTCGGGTTGGATGGCCGTTTCGGCAACGAAGGTATGACTGCGCGGAAGTTCCATCGGCCGGCACTTCTCAATGCGGTGTGATCGGGACCTGGCATGGCGACATCGCGCGGCTATCGGTCTTCGTCATTCGCGCTCCCGTTGCCGCGACGGCGGCTTGCGAGTCTCGCAAGGCACGCACGCAGACAAAAATCCGCTGCCGGAGGCGCGTCGCGACTCCTGAAGGCAGCGGCATTGCTTATGGTGGCCCTTCATTGGGCCCGCGCTATCGTCACGAGCGACGACAACGAAATTCGAGTTACTTCAATTCAAGCTTCGTGCCAGAGCCCGCGAATCCGAATTTCAGGGTGTTAAAGCAATCACTTGCGTGCGCTCAGCGGCGCGCCACCGCGATGGCGGTCGTCTCGCCGATGCGCGCGGAGTTCGCATCCTGCGAACAAATTGTGCAACGCAATAGTCGGGACTGGTGTGGCGGTTCAGAAGTCCGCATCATTCTCGCGGCGAGTCCGACATGCGGACTTCTGAACCAAAGCCACACTCGATTCAAAGAGCTGCTAGACTAGTGTCCTTCGATTCCGAAGTTCGTATGGGAGGTTGCTGCGAAATGGTCCGAACTTCGGAATCGGGGCACTAGCGCCGGATCGACCATGCGGACAGGTGGCCGACGATGTCGTTCGCATCGAAAGCTGGGCCGGCAAACGCGCCAATGCCGTCGGTGGGTTCACCCGATGGGTTGGCCGCTTCGGGCTCAATCGCATCGTCGTAGAGGTCGGGACGGAACACGGCTTTCGCTGTGGCGAGGAAGTCCGCGGACAGCGGCGCCTGTCCCCATCGCACCATTTGCGCATAGAGCCAGGCGGCCTGGGCTGGATCCGGCCGCGCCGCGCCATTACGCCCGATCATCATGTAACGGTCGCTGACGCGAACGGTGCCCTCGGGTGCGACCTTCATACGGCCGTCGAGTTCACGGCGGATCACGTCCGGTGCGACACCGACGCGGTTGGGTGCGGACAGCATAGCCGCTACTTCATCGCGGTTGGTGGCATCTTCGACGAATGCCGCCGCCCGGCGATGCGCACGCACCAGCCTTCGCAAGGTGTCGGGGTTCTCGCCAGCCCAGGATGCGCGCACCGCCAGGAGCTTCTCGGCGGCGCGCTCGAGGATCTCGGACACGAAATGCAGGATGAAGCCGATGCCGAGGTCGACGGCAATCGAGTTCCACGGTGCCCCGACGCAGAAGCCATCGACATGCCGGTTGGCGAGGCTCTCCACCATGTAGGGTGGCGGCAGCACCACCAGACGCACGTCTTCGTCGGGATCGACGCCGCCCGCCGCCATCCAGAAGCGAAGCTGGTAGTTGTGGGTCGAGAATGGAAAGGTCATGCCGAACGTGAGTGGGTCTTCACCGTGTGCCTTGCGGTTGGCGACGACGCGCGCGAGCGCCCGTCCCGATACCGTCGGGTCGGTGATGTTACCGTCGGCCGCCGCAGCGATGGCCGCGTAAAGCCCGGGCGAGACTGTGATGGCGTTGCCATTGAGGCCAAGGCCGAACGGCGCAACGATCGGCACCTTGACATGGCCAAGCCCGAGGCTCGAGGCGATCGCGATGGGTGCGATAAGATGCGCCGCGTCAAACAGGCCAATATTGAGCTTGTCACGCACGTTCGACCAGGAGACTTCACGCACCAGTTCCACGTCGAGCCCCTCGTCGGCGGTGAAGCCCTTGTCGGCGGCGACCAAGGGCACCATCGCGTCGGTTAGAGGGATAAAGCCAATGCGCAGCCGGTGACCGTTGGAAGTCATTTGAACATCTCCGACGCCGTGATCACCGACTGAGCAATCTCCGCGATCTTCTTGTTTTCGTTCATGGCGGTGCGGCGCAGGAGGTCATACGCCTCTGCCTCGCTCATATTCTTGCGCGTCATGAGGATGCCCTTGGCGCGGTCGATGACCTTGCGGTCTTCGAGGGCGTTCTTGGCCTGCTCCAATTCCGTCTGCAGCCGTGAGAACGCGTTGAAGCGGGAAATGCAGAGATCGAGGATCGACTTGATGCGCTCCTTCTTCAGGCCATCGACGATATAGGCGGAGACGCCGGCATCGACCGATGCCTGGATCGACGCGCTATCGGACTGGTCGACGAACATCGCGATCGGCCGCTTCACGACGCGGCTCACCTGGAACATCTGCTCGAGCACGTCGCGGCTCGGATTCTCGAGATCGATCAGGATCACCTCGGGATCGATCACCGAAATACGGGCGAGCAGATTTCCTGTGCCCTCGATGCGCACGACATGGGTGTAACCGGCCTCGCGCAGGCCCTCTTCGAGGATGGCCGCCCGGATCGGGCTGTCATCGACGATCACGATCTGAAGCGCTGAGGCGGTTGGTGCTGACAAGGAACGGCGTCTCCGCGCTGCGAGCCTGCGGCGCCCCTTGCCCAATCCAAGCCGCGTGCCAACCGCCCGTCCTTATTTCTGTAGTTTCTGCAAAGGCTTAGGTCCGGGGGGCGCTGGAACGCGATTGTCCGGCATCAGCCTGCCCTTTCTCGATGCACACCGCGCTTATAATTTGTGCACCGCACAATAGGTCACCATTGACCTGCATGGAGTGCGTGCGAGCCGGACAATTCCCCGTCAGTTCGTCCCGCTGGACCCCTTGGAGAAGCGGTCCTATCGTTTCGCAAACAGTTCGGGGAGGGGACGGATGCGAAGAAGAGAAGCGGCGATCCTGCTTGCGATAACCGGGACGCTTGGCGTCACGCCCGTTTCCGCGCAGCCAGCCGACGAGTTCTACAAGGGCAAGCAGATCAGGATCGTGGTCGGCTCAACCGGGGGCGGCGACTACGACGTATGGGCGCGGCTTCTTGCGCGACATATGTCCAGATACATCCCCGGCAATCCGAACATCATTGTCGAGAACATGCCCGGCGCGGGGACGCTGGTCGCCACCAACCACGTCTTTAACGTCGCGCCCCGCGACGGCACCGTGATCGGGATGCCGTCGCGCTCGATGCCTGCGGCAGCCGTCATGAAGGTTGCCAACGTCCGCTTCGATCCGGTGAAGTTCAACTGGATCGGGAGTCCTGAGGTCAATCACCTCGTCATTTTCATCAACAATGCATCCGCGGTGAAGAAGCCATCCGATGTGTTCGAGCGCGAATTGATCGTCGGCGCGACCGGCTTGGCGCAGGGGATCACCGTCGGACCCTCCATACTCAAGAACTTGCTCGGCATGAAGTTCAGGATCGTCACCGGCTACCGCTCGCCAGGCGATTTGGCGCTGGCGGCGTCGCGCAACGAGATCGAAGCCTTTGCGAACACCATCGGCGGCGCGGCCGGCGCCCGGCGGCCCTGGGTGGAATCGGGGCAGATGCGCGTTCTTTTCAACTTCGAGCCCGAGCCGGTTCCTGGCCTCGGCGTGCCGACGGTGTTCGAGTTCGTCAAGACCAACGAGCAACGCAAGATCATGACCTTCTTCGCAAGCAATGTGCTGTTGGGACGGCCGATCATGGCGCCGCCTGGCGTGCCAGCCGACCGCGTCGATCTCCTGCGCCGCGCGTTCGATGCAACGATGAAGGACCCCGCGCTGCTCAAGGAGGCCGACAGTATGTCGTTCGAGATCACGCGCCAGACCGGGGAGCAGATCGCGGAGCTTGTCGCTGGCATCGCGGCCACGCCGCCTGACATCGTCAGCCGCGCGCAACGCCTGTCGCGCCCGATTAGTGCTTTGCATAGTAATGTGAGCACGGCGTTTGGGGTCCCCCTCCACCCATTCGCGTAGCGAATGGCGGGGAGGGGTCAGGGGTGGGGGGTAACAGGAATCGATTTCCGTCGTCAGTGATCAAAAGGTGCTGCATCTGTCCCATCGTTGACTTCTGATGGCCGGCCCCCCACCCACAAACCCCTCCCCGCCGCTCGCAAGAACTCGCGGGGGGAGGGGAGCGGAGAGATTGGTCGTGCATCGGTGACGTGACAACGGTGACATCATCACCGAACTGGTCTGGGGGACTTATCGATCGGCGCTAGTGTTCCGATTCCGAAGTTCGTACCATTTCGCGGCGGCCTCCTATACGAACTTCGGAATCGAAGGACACTAGTCTAGCAACTCTTTGAATCTAGTGTGGCTTTGGTTCAGAAGTCCGCATGTCGGATTCGCCGCGAGAACGATGCGGACTTCTGAACCGCCACACTGGGCGTGATAGCCTTCCCTTTGCCCC
>WHTP01000228.1 GCA_009377695.1 Hyphomicrobiales bacterium
AGAAGAAGCAGATGCGACGCGTGCGGGTGTCGCCCGACAACCAGCATGTCGTCGTCTCGTCGAACCAGGACCATCACGTCGCGGTCTACGAGCGTGCCGGCCTGACGCAGATCGCCTCGATGCCGACCAAGAGGTCGCCGATGGGGTTCGGCTTTGCGCCGGGCGGCGCGCATGCCTATATCTGCTGCCACGACGACGCCGAGGTGTTCGAGTTCGAGATGGCGACTGGCCGCGTCACCCGCACGTTCCCGACCGCGGCGGGTTGCGAGTTCATCGTGGCCCATCATTAGCCCCGAGGTCCCACGCGAGGCTTGCTTTCAGGAGACCGCGCGCTACAACGCGCCGCCATGACCATGATGTTGAGTGCCACCCAAGGCGCGGAGCCGCGGGCGCTGTTCGCGCCCGAGATCGCGCGCCGCCGGACGTTTGCGATCATTTCGCACCCTGACGCCGGCAAAACCACCCTGACCGAGAAGCTCTTGCTGTTCGGCGGCGCGATCCAGCTCGCCGGGCAGGTGAAGGCCAAGCGCAACCGCCGGTCCGCGCATTCGGACTGGATGACGATTGAGCGCGAGCGCGGGATTTCGGTCGTAACGTCGGTCATGACCTTCGAATACGACGGGCGCATCTTCAATCTGCTCGATACGCCGGGCCACGAGGACTTCTCCGAGGACACCTACCGGACGCTGACGGCGGTCGATTCCGCCGTGATGGTCATCGACGCCGCCAAGGGCATCGAGCCGCGCACGCGCAAGCTGTTCGAGGTGTGCCGCCTGCGGGACATCCCAATCCTGACCTTCATCAACAAGATGGACCGCGAGAGCCGTGATCCATTTGAGCTGCTCGACGAGATCGAAAAGACGCTCGCGCTCGACGTTACTCCCATCAATTGGCCGGTCGGCCGCGGCCGCGATTTTGTCGGCACCATCGACGTCGCGAACGGCGGCGTGCGGCTGATCGAAGGCGATGCCGGCAAAGCTGGAACTCTTCGGACGATGAGCATTGCCGAGGTTGCCTCCCGCAGCTCCGCGCTCAGTGCCGATGCGATCGAAGAGGAACTGTCGCTCGTCCGCGAGGCCTGCAAGTCCTTCGACCTGCAATCGTTTCGGGAGGGGCATCTGAGCCCCGTCTTCTTCGGCAGCGCATTGAACAATTTCGGCGTCGGCGACCTGCTCGATGCGATCGGCTCCATGGCGCCGCCGCCACGGGAGCAGAAGGCGGATACCCGCACGGTATCGGCCGACGAGGACCGCATGTCTGCGATCGTCTTCAAGATCCAGGCGAACATGGACCCGAACCATCGCGACCGCATCGCCTTTGCGCGACTGTGCTCGGGCAAGCTCACGCGCGGTATGAAGGTTCTGAACAACCGCACCGGCAAGCCGATGACGTTGAGCGCGCCGCAATTCTTCTTTGCCAAGGATCGCGCGCTCGCGGAGGACGCCTATGCCGGCGACGTCGTGGGGATCCCGAACCACGGGACGCTCCGGATCGGCGACACACTGACCGAGGGCGAGAAGCTGAACTTCGTCGGGGTTCCGAGCTTTGCGCCGGAAATTCTGCGGCGCGTCCGCCTACCCGACGCCATGAAGGCGAAGCGGCTGAAGGAAGCGCTTCAGCAGATGGCGGAAGAGGGGGTCGTGCAGGTGTTCCGGCCGCAGGACGGATCGCCGGCGTTGATTGGTGTGGTCGGCACCCTGCAACTCGACGTATTGCAGGCACGGCTCAAGGACGAGTATGGCCTCGAGGTGATGTGGGATTCGGCTGAGTTCGCCTTGGCGCGATGGATCGCGTCGGACGATCCGAAGGTCTTGGCCAATTTTGTCACCGCGAATGCTTCGGCGATTGCCGAGGATCTCGACGGTGACGCGGTCTTTTTGGCCCGCAACCAGTTTTATCTGGACTACGCCCGCGAGCACGCGCCGGCTGTCAGGTTCACGGACATCAAGGACATTTACAATCGTCCATCGACCGGATGACGCGGCGTACGCCCGCCATCAGCGCCCGGCCGCTGCAGGAAACGGCTTGCTGAGGAAGCGAGATCCTTTCAGCCCGTAACGCCAGGGCAGTGCGGCGGCCTTGGTGATGCCAATCCGCGGACCAACTGCAATCGCCACGTCTTCTTCGCGCGACAATAGCGCGAACGGCGGCTGGTCGAGTGGAAGCGCGTTGTGCGCGCTGGTGATGCCGAGCGCCGCACACACGCGGCCAGGGCCGGCGCATAAGAGCCGCTCGTTGTCTAGGCCGCGTCGGCGGCGCATCGCGGCGATGCCGTCGGTTGGTTCGATCGCGCGGATCAACGCCGCGCTCGCGGAGCCTTCGTCCTCGCAGACGAAATTCACGCACCAGTGGATGCCGTAGGAGCGGTAGACATAAGCGTAGCCAGGCGGGCCGAACATCACGGCATTGCGCGCCGTCTGCCCGTTATAGGAATGGGCCGCCGGATCGGTGTGATGATAGGCCTCGACCTCGACGATCCGACCGCCCACGCCCTTGAACAGCATCGTCACACCGATGAGATCGCGCGCCACGGCGTGGACGTCGCGGGCAAAGAACGAGCGGCGAAACGGGCGGGGCATGGGTGGATCGGTGCGAAAATGATTGCGGCTGTTTAATCAAACCCTAGCAGAAATGGTCGCCTTGAAACGTCGGTTTCACGGAACATCGAGCACCTGCGGCTAATCCTAGGCCGCTCTGTGTCAAAGCCGATAGGTGGTGCGGATCGCGCCCCAATGCTTGCCGAACACGCGGATCGGCGCCGCCACCGAGCGGATCAGCAGAAGCTTGCCGTCGCGTTCATGGCGAAACTGCTGGATGGTGTAAGGCCGCGTGCTGCGCGCGGCGGTGAGCCGCATCGGGTCGTCGTAGATGCGCCGGTTGCGGCAATTGCGCTCGTTC
>WHTP01000061.1 GCA_009377695.1 Hyphomicrobiales bacterium
AGATCGATGTGTTTTGCTACCGCCCTGGATAAGGCGTTCGAGAAAATCGATTGCATGATCGCGATCCTCAGCTGCCAAGCAAAGAATCGCCTTTATGAATCAACTCAACGCCTTATCCAACCGCGTCGAGTACTATGATCGGCGGCACTAACAGACAGTGTTTCGCCGCAGGCCGACGCCGAAAGCAAGTGTAGAGTGCCGCCGTAGAGTCCCAAGCGTTCAGTGCAAGCGTGGCGCCCTTGCGGTCCCCAGCCATGATTCTGATGGATCGTTTTGCGTGAGCGACGGATCTGACGACCGGACGATCCCGCGGCGCACCCTCGCCGGTGCGACGATCCTGCAGATCGTGCCCAAGCTCGAGGAAGAGCCTGCCGCCCGCACCGCCGTCAATATCGCGCACGTGCTGCTCCTTGCCGGAGCCCGCGCACTCGTAGCCGCCGAGGGCGGGCCGCTGGTGAACGAGCTCACCGCCGCGGGCGGCGAATGGATCCCGATGGTGAACGCCACGGTCAACCCATTGCGGCTGCGGCGCAATGCGAAGCAGCTCGAGCAACTCGTCAGAGAAGACCGCATCGACATCATCCACGCCTACGACGCCGGCGCGGCGTGGAGCGCACGCGTCGCGGCGTCGCGGATCGCGGTGTGGCTCGTCGCCACGCTGCCCGATGACCCGTCCTACACCGGCATGCGCGGTCGCTACGCGAGCGCGCTCGCGCAGGGCGACCGTGTCATCGCGCCGTCAAATTACTCGGCCGCACCCATCATGAAGCGCTACGGCCTGCGCCCCGAGCAGATCACGATCGTGCCGCGCGTGATCGATACCGCCACCTATAATCCCGCCGCCGTATCGAAGGAACGCGCGGATGCGCAACGCGAGCACTGGCACGTGGCGGCCGATGAAAAAATCGTGATGGTGCCGGGGCGGGTCGCTCCGTGGAACGGCCAGATTCTTGTGCCCGGGATCGCGCGTGCCATGATTGACAACGGAATCAGCGGATTCGTGTTCGTCGTCATTGGCGAAAGCACCACGCACGCCAAATACGCGCGCGATATTCTCAAGCGTGCACACGCCGTTGCCGTAGGCGACCTGATCCGCATGATGGGGCATTGCGAGGACATGCCGGCGGCGATGTCGGCGGCTGACTACATCCTCGTACCAGCGATCGAAGCGCCGCTGCTCGGCCGTGTCGTCGCACAGGCCCAAGCCATGGGACGGCCGGTGGTGACGAGCGACATCGGCGTGCTCAGTGAGCAGATCGTCGCGCCGCCGCGAATGCCGGAAGACGTGCGCACCGGATGGACGGCGACGCTGGGCGATTCAGCCGAGTTCGCGCAGGTTCTTGGCACTGCGCTGTCGATGAACGCGAATGCTTATCGCGTGATGTCGGCCCGTGCGCGACAATTTGCGGAGTACATGTTTTCGCCCGAGAGCGTTGCCGAGGCGATGCGCTCAGTCTATACGTCGCTCCTGGCGCGCGATCTCTAACTAGTGCGGCGGTTCGGAATCGAAGGACACTAGCAACTCTTTTGAAACTAGCGTGGTTTTGGTTCAGAAGTCCACATGTCGGATTCGCTGCGAGGATGATGCGGACTTCTGAACCGCCACACGAGTGGTCCGATTCTAACATTCGCATCCCTTCTCAGCGGGCGACTTTGCGAATGTTAGAATCGTAGGGACCACTAGCAAATATAAGCTGCTAGTGGAGTTTTGGATTTGACATTCGCTTTGGGAGTCTGCGGTCAACGGGGTAGCGAATGTCAAATCCACTCCACTAGCTGTGGAGCATCTTATCAGCGGACCGTGGGTTCGCTGCCGAACCATCGAGGCGTTGTTCGTGAGTTCGCAGCCAACCACTGTCAGCTTTATTCGTAACGAGGATCAAATCGTTTCGCTCGCGCCGATCGCGGCATCGACGAGACCGCTCACCGCCTTGATCGTGACGCCCAGTCTGCACGCGGGCGCGGCCGACTCGGGCGCCGTTCAGCTCGTGCGCATTCTTGCGTCCGCCGGACACCGGGCGATCGTCGTGTCGAGCGGCGGCCGCTTAGTCCGCGATGTCACCGCGGCGGGCGCGACATTCATCGCGATGAATGTCGACAGCACCAATCCGGTCACGATGATACGCAATGCGTTCGCGATCGCGCGCATTGCACGCGAGCGACGATGCGACGTGATCCATGCGCATGCGCGCGCGCCTGGCTGGAGCGCCTACTACGCGGCGCGGCGAACCGGCGTGCCATTCCTGACGAGCTGGTACAAAGGATTCCGCGAGCAGAACCTGTTCAAGCGGCTTTACAACGGCGTGATGGCGCGCGGCGACTGTGTGGTCGCGATCAGCGACCAGATCGCGGAACACGTTGTTGAGCGCTACAAGACGCCGTGGCAGCGGATCGCCGTCATTCCAGCCAGTGTCGACTTCGAGCGATTCGATCCCGCGCGCATGTCGCAGGCGCGCATCGAGGCGGTGAGAAATAGCTGGGGCATTCTGCCGGATACCAGGATTGTTCTGGTGATCGGCCGCATGCTTCGCCGCAAAGGTCATCACATTGTCGTCGACGCAGTGCGCCGGCTGAAGGAGATGGGCCTCAAGGATTTCATGTGCGTGTTCGTCGGCGAGGACCAGGGCAAGTCGCGCTACTCCGGCGAACTCTGGGATCTGGTGCTCGCCACCGGAACGGCCGATGTCATCCGCATGGCGGGCCCGACCGATGACCTGCCCGCGGCATTCGCTGCCGCGACGGCTGTGGTCAGTGCCGCGATCCAGCAGGAAGGCTTGCAGCGGGCGATCCTCGAAGCCGAGGCGATGGCGAAGCCGGTGGTCATATCCGACTTGGCCGCCGGCCCGGACGCGGTGCTGGCGCCGCCGGCGGTTGCCGAGGATCGTATGACCGGACTGCGGTTCTCCGCCGGCGATTCGCTTGCGCTGGCGACCGCCGTGGTCCGGCTGTTCTCATTGCCGGCGGCCGCGCGAACGGCGATGGGCGCACGCGGGCGCGCCTGGGTGCTGGCGAATTTCAACACGGCGGCCGCCGCCGAGCCCACCCTTCGCCTCTATGAGGAGATCGCGGCGCACCGCCGGGCTTGAACCCGCGGGAACTGCAACCCATTTGAGCGGCCGCCGTTGCCGCGAGAGCAACATTCGTTATCCAAACCGCGATTCCGGCCGCAATCCCGTTGACTTGGGTGCGGTTTGTCACGATCCTTCACGACCCGCTTCGGCGGGTAGGTGCAACAGCATAGGAGAATATAGCCATTCGTCGTCCGATGAGAGCGCCGCCGCCCGTCCAGAAGGACGGCCCGCGTGTCAACGAGGAGATCAGAGTCCGAGAAGTCCAATTGATCGACCAGACCGGTCACAATCATGGACCGACCGACATCCAGGTTGCCCTGTCCAGGGCCCAGGAAGCCGGACTCGACCTCGTGGAGATTGCCCCCAATTCAACCCCGCCAGTCTGCAAGATCCTGGACTACGGTAAGTACAAGTACCAGGCGCAGAAGAAGGCGGCGGAAGCCCGCAAGAAGCAGAAGATCGTCGAGGTCAAGGAGATCAAGCTCCGGCCGATGATCGACGACCATGACTACGACGTGAAGATGCGCGCCATGCAGCGCTTCTTCGAGGAAGGCGACAAGGTGAAGATCACGCTGCGCTTCCGCGGTCGCGAGATGGCGCACCAGGAGCTCGGTATGGCGCTGCTCAACCGGGTCAAAGACGACACGTCCAAATTCGCCAAGGTCGAGATGGACGCCCGCTTCGAAGGCCGCCAGATGGTGATGGTCTTGACGCCGCGTTAGCGGGTTCTGCTCGCCCGCAATAGGAATTTTATCAATAAACCCCGGAGCGCGCTCCGGGGTGCGGTCGGTGCTTGCCGCACGGCCGGCGTCGCCAAAGGTTGTCATCGCCGCGCGCCTCTGTCATAACGCCGGCCTCCCGTCGCCCGGCCACCAAGGGCTGCCGTGGCGGCGGCGAAGTGCTCAATCAGCACGCTCATATCGAGCAAAAATGAACCGGCGCGGCCGCCGTCAGGCATGCCATAGCGTCCCGGAAAGGAGAGCCAAATGCCCAAGCTGAAGACCAAATCGGGCGCTAAAAAGCGCTTCAAGATCACCGGCACCGGTAAAGTGCTTTACCAGCAGGCCGGCAAGCGCCACGGCATGATCAAACGGACCAAGAAGCAAATCCGTCAACTGCGCGGCACCAACACGCTGTTCAAATCGGACGGCGACACCATCAAGAAGTACTGGCTGCCCAACTGCTAGAGCATGATCCCGAAGAGTGGGAACCGGTTTTCGGAAAACATCATGCTCCAACAATGAGCCGCACCAGCACACCCGCGCATTCCTGAAGGAGATTTGTCATGGCCCGCGTCAAACGTGGCGTCACCTCGCACGCCAAGCACAAGAAAGTCTTCAAAGCCGCCAAGGGCTTTTACGGCCGCCGCAAGAACACCATCCGTGTCGCCAAGCAGGCGGTGGAGAAGGCGAACCAGTACGCCTACCGCGACCGCAAACGCAAAAAGCGCACGTTCCGCGCCCTGTGGATCCAGCGCCTGAACGCGGCCGTGCGCCCGTTCGGCCTCACCTACAGCCGGTTTATCGACGGACTGAACAAGTCCGGCCTGATGGTCGATCGCAAGGTTCTGTCCGACCTCGCCATCACCGAGCCGGCGGCGTTCCAAGCGATCGTGGAGAAGGCCAAGGCCGCATTGCCGGCGGCGGCGTAAACGCCGAACGACCCGACCACGACTCCGCCGCCGTCATGGCCGGGCACAGCCCGCCGAAGACGGGCGTAAGACGCCCTTTCGTTCCCGGCCATCCACGTCTTGCAAGCGCAGCAATAGACCAAGACGTGGACGCCCGGCAGAGGGCCGGGCATGACTAACGGAAATAGCGCGGATCACAGCCCATGTCCGACATCGACACGCTCGAACAGCAAATCCTCTCCGACATCGCGGCGGCAGCCGACGAGGCGGCGCTGGAAGCCGTGCGCATCGCCGCGCTCGGGCGCAACGGGACCATCACGGCGCTGCTCAAGACGCTCGGCACCATCACGCCGGCCGAACGCCGCGTGCAAGGTCCGCTGATCAATGGACTGAAGGACAAGGTCACGGCGGCGCTCGCCGCGCGCCGGGACGCTCTCAAAAACTCCGGGCTGGATGCGCGCCTCAACACCGAGATGGTCGACGTCACGCTGCCGGTGCGCGAGGCACCTACCGAACTGGGCCGCATCCACCCGATCAGCCAGGTGATCGACGAATTGACGGCGATCTTCGCCGATATGGGCTTCGCAGTCGCCGAAGGTCCCGACATCGAGACCGACGATCTCAACTTCACCAAGCTCAACATCCCCGAGGGTCATCCGGCGCGCGAGATGCACGACACCTTCTTCTTCAATCCGAAGGCGGACGGTTCGCGCCTCTTGCTGCGTACACACACTTCGCCGGTGCAGATCAGGACGATGCTCGCGCAGAAGCCACCGATCCGCGTGATCATTCCCGGCCGCACCTATCGCGTCGACTCCGACCAGACCCATACGCCAATGTTCCATCAGGTCGAAGGGCTGGTGATCGACAAGAGCTCCAATCTCGGCCACCTCAAGTGGATCCTCGAAGAATTCCTGAAGGCGTTCTTCGAAGTCGAGCAGGTGAAGATGCGCTTCCGTCCGTCGTTCTTCCCGTTCACGGAGCCATCGCTCGAAGTCGACATCCAGTGTCGGCGCGAGAAGGGCGAGGTACGCTTCGGCGAGGGCAACGACTGGCTGGAGATTCTCGGCTGCGGGATGGTCCATCCGAACGTGCTGCGCAATTGCGGGCTCGATCCCGAGGAGTACCAGGGCTTCGCCTGGGGCATGGGGATCGACCGCATCGCGATGCTCAAATACGGGATGCCGGACCTGCGCGCCTTCTTCGAAGCCGACGTGCGCTGGCTCTCGCACTACGGCTTCCGCCCGCTCGACCTGCCGACGCTGGCGGGGGGATTGAGCTGATGATGATTGCACACGCCTCGTTGGAATTGAGCTTGGCAGTGCTGCAGGCTCGGTCTGTCCCCTCTCCCGCTTGCGGGGGAGGGCTAGGGAGGGGGCCAGCAAGCGAGGGTGCCTATGGTTAGCACTCCAAAGCCAACGTGGCAGGTTCCGAGCAAGCAACGCTCACGTGCGCGGTTACTTCGCCGAAATTTAACTGACGCGGAGCGCATCATCTGGAACGCCGTGCGTGCTCACCGCATGGCTGGTGCGAGCTTCCGACGCCAGACGCCGATTGGACCGCATATCGTCGATTTCGTCTGTCATGACGCCAATCTCGTGATCGAGGTCGATGGCGGACAACATTTTGAACCCGAGCACATCAGACGCGATTCGCGCCGCGATGCGTTCTTGTCATCGAAGGGCTACCGCGTCCTTCGTTTCAACAATCACGACGTGATGACAAATCGTCAGGGTGTTTTGGAAACGATCGCTGCTGCCATCGCACATACCCCCTCCCCACCCCTCCCCCGCACGCAGGGGAGGGAGCAGACCGAGTCCGCCTCGCTGTCCGTGCCACGATCAGCGCACGGAGCGCGCCCATGAAATTCACCCTCTCCTGGCTCAAGGAGCACCTCGACACCGACGCCTCTGTTGCGGCGATCGCCGACAAACTCACCATGATCGGACTCGAGGTCGAAAGCCTCGCCGACAAGGGTACGCTGCTCGCGCCCTTCACGATCGCGCGCGTGATTTCCGCCGAGCAGCACCCCAACGCCGATCGGCTGCGCGTCTGCATGGTGGACACCGGCAGCGGCGATCCGGTGCAGGTCGTGTGCGGCGCGCCGAATGCGAAGAGCGGCATGATTGGCGTGTTCGTGCCGACCGGCGCTTACATCCCGGGCAAGGACATCACGCTCGGCGTCGGCAAGATCCGCGGTGTCGAGAGCCACGGCATGCTGGTGTCCGAATTCGAGCTGCAGCTTTCCGAGGACCACGAGGGCATCATCGAATTGCCGGCCGACGCGCCGATCGGCGAAAACTATGCCAAATGGGCCGGGCTCGACGATCCCGTGATCGAGATCAAGCTCACGCCCAATCGCCCCGACTGCACCGCTGTCTCCGGCGTCGCGCGTGACCTTGCCGCCGCCGACATGGGCAAGTTCATCGACAAGATGGTCAAGCCGGTTCCGGGCACCGATCCCTGCCCGCGCACGGTGACGCTCGACTTCGGCGCGACCCCGTCGCTTTGCCGCGGCTTCGCGCTGCGGCTGGTGCGCGGCGTGAAGAACGGCCCGTCACCCGACTGGCTGCAGAAGCGCCTCACCGCGATCGGCCTGCGCCCGATCAATGCGCTGGTCGACATCACTAATTTCATCACCTACGACCGCGGCCGCCCACTGCACGTGTTCGACGCCGCCAAGGTGCGCGGCAATCTCGTGGTGCGGCGCGCCAAGCCCGGCGAGCAACTGCTCGCGCTCGACGGCAAGACTTACGCCCTCGACGACACCATGTGCGTGATCGCCGACGACGCCGGGCCTGAATCGCTCGCCGGCATCATGGGCGGCGAAGCCTCTGGCTGCGACGAGAACACCACTGACGTGCTGATCGAGTCGGCGCTGTGGGAGCCGCTCAACATTGCGCGGACCGGGCGCAAGCTCGGCATCAATTCGGACGCGCGTTACCGCTTCGAGCGCGGCGTCGACCCGGCCTTTCTGGTGCCGGGGCTCGAGCTCGCGACCAAGATGGTGCTTGATCTCTGCGGCGGCACGCCATCCGAGATCACCATCGCCGGCAATCCGCAGGTGCCGGAACTGGTGATCGATTTCCCGCTCACGGAACTAAAGCGCGTCGGAGGCCTCGACGTTCCGTTCCCGGAGGTGCGCGGCGTGCTCAACCGCCTCGGCTTCATGGTTGCCGGGCAAGACAAGACCGTGAAGATCGCGACGCCGTCGTGGCGGCCCGACGTGCATGGCAAGGCCGACATCGTCGAGGAGGTCATGCGCATCGTCGGCGTCGACCGCGTGCCGGCGACGCCGTTCGATCGCGGCCCGAACCCGCGCAAGCCGATCCTCACGCCCTTGCAGGTGCGCACCCGCAAAGCCAAGCGCGCGCTCGCCGCGCGCGGCATGGTCGAAGCGGTGACGTGGTCGTTCATCTCGAAGATGCAGGCAGAGCTGTTCGGCGGCGGCAAGGGAGAGCTGGCCCTCGCGAATCCGATCGCGTCCGACCTCTCGGACATGCGGCCGAGTCTCCTCCCCGGCCTCATAGGGGGCGCGCAGAAGAACGCCGACCGCGGTTTCCCCGACGTCGCGCTGTTTGAAGTCGGCCAGATTTTCCGCGGCGACCGGCCGGAGGATCAGTGCATCGCAGCTTCGGGCGTGCGTCGTGCGCTTGCCAAGGCTTCCGGCATCGGGCGCCACTGGCAGGGTAACGGCGAGGTCGACGCCTTCGACGTGAAGGGCGACGTGCTGGCGCTGCTCGCGGCCGCCGGCGCGCCCTCGCAGGCGCTGCAGGTCGTGCCGGGCGCGCCGGCGTGGTTTCATCCCGGCCGCTCCGGGACGATCCAGATCGGACCCCAGAATGTGATCGGTTATTTCGGCGAGGTGCATCCGCGCGTGCTTGAGGTGCTCGACGCCGAGGGCCCGCTGATGGCGTTCGAAGCGATCCTCGAAAAAATCCCGGAGCCGAAGGCCAAGCCTACGCGCGCCAAGCCTGCGCTTGAGCTGTCGCCGTTGCAGCCGGTGTCGCGCGACTTCGCGTTCATGCTCGATCGTGCCGTGAAGGCCGCTGATCTCGTGCGCGCGGCCCAAAGCGCCGACCGCGCGCTGATCACCGGCGTCACGGTGTTCGACGTCTACGAAGGCAGAGGCATCGAGCCCGGCAAGAAATCGCTCGCCATCTCCGTGACCATCCAGCCGCGTGAGAAGACCATGACCGATGCGGAGATCGACGCCCTCGGCGCGAAGATCGTGGCGGAAGTCACCAAGCGCACGGGCGGGATATTGCGGGCATGATGGCAAGCACTGTGGTCGGCTAACGATCGCGAAATCAGACCGCGGCCCGAGGTTACACGAACCGGATCATGGGTCAGTCCGCCCTGCGCTGGTCCCCCGGGTCCCCCTCCTGCGTGTTCGCCTCCTGCACTGCGGGCTCCTCGGCCGGCGGCGGATACGGCTCCGGCACCGCGATCGAGGGGTCGGCCGGATCGGGCGCCTCGGGCGTAACGACAGCGCCGACAGAAGCGGTCGTGGCGAGATCGAATTCAGTCTTCTCGGGCGGGGTGAGCGAGGCCTGCACCCTCGTGCGATAGAACACGAAGCCCGCGAGCGTCGCCTGCGTGATCGCTGCGAACAGGAACAGCGCCTTCGGCCCTTCCACCACCATGAATGCAGCGGCAGGGAGCGGGCCGATCATCGAACCGAGCCCGTTGGCGAGCAGGATCGTCGCTGCGGTCGGCACCACGTCGCTGGCCGACGTCTTGTCGTAGGCGTGGGCGGCGGCGAGCGAATAGCCGGGCAAGGCGAGCGCGCCGAACAGAAAGCCGAACAGGAGCAGCTGCATTCCGGATGCCGGAACGAGCCACAGCGCAAGGCTGTTGAGGGCAGCCGCGATCAGGAGCGCAAGCAGGACGAGGCGGCGGTCGACATAGTCGGACAGGCGGCCGACCGGCCATTGCGCGAGCGCACCTGCAAGCACTGCGGCGCTCATGAACAGCGCCACCTGATCGACATTGAGGCCGCTATCGGCAGCCGACACCGGCCCGAGTCCATAGAATGCGCCGTTGGCCATGCCGATCATGAAGCTCGCGACCAGCGCGACTGGCGCGGCGTGATAGAGCTGCATGGGACGGAAACTCACGATGGCGATCGGCGCGGGCTGTGCCGACCGGGTCAGCGCCACCGGGATGATCGCAAGCGACGAAAGCATGGCAGCGACCATGAAGTTCCCGGCATGCTCGACCGGATAGAGCGTGACAAGCATCTGGCCGAGCGTCATCGCGCCGAAATTGACGACGATATAGGCGGACATGACGAGTCCACGATTTTCGTTGGACACGCGGTCGTTGAGCCAGCTCTCGACCACGAGATAGAAGCCGGCGAAGCAGAAGCCGGTGACGATGCGAAAGGCGACCCAAGCCGCCACAACGGGAACGAGCGCGTAAGCCAGCGCCACGGCGGCGGCGAGCGCCACCATCGCCGAGAACGCGCGGATGTGCCCGGCGCGCAGGATCGCATAGGGCCCGAGCAGGCAGCCGCCAACGAAGCCGACATAGTAGGCCGAGCCGATCACGCCGAGCGCCACCGTGCTGAAGCCCTCGCTGCTTCCGCGCAATGGCAGCAGCGTGATCTGCAAGCCATTGCCGGCGAGCATGAACGCCACACCCAGGAGCAACGATGCGATCGGATGCAGGCTCTTCTTCATTCGGGTCGACTCTCCGGTATGCTGGGGTCCGATAGTTTCCAACTACCTTCCCGTTCAGACGTCGCCAAGCGAAGGTGCGACCTTATGGTTCCCAGAGGGAACCGTAAGGTCGTGTGCCCGTTGGCACGAGGGAACATGGTTGCGGAGGGTCTCGGATGCAGCGTGGCTTCGCGGTTGGTGTGCAACGTTTTGCGGGAGGCCTCTGATGCTTGACGCATACGAGGCTGCGCGCTCGCACGGACCCCAAGGCACCCAACCTCTGATCGTCGACGAGCAGGACGTCAAACGCGCGGTCGGTGCCACTGCCATGGGAAACATGATGGAGTGGTTCGACTTCGGTATCTACAGTTACCTCGCCGTCGTCCTCGGGAAGGTGTTCTTTCCTGAGAGCGGCACCATGGGATTGATCTACAGTCTGTCCGCCTTTGCAGTGGCGTTTCTGGTCCGGCCGATCGGAGGATTTTTCTTCGGCATGCTCGGCGATCGGGTCGGACGCAGGGGCGTCCTCGCCACGACGATCATCATGATGGCGGCGGCTACCTTCTCGATCGGCTTGATCCCGACGCAGGCATCGATCGGCATCTGGGCACCGATCCTCCTGTATGCCGCTCGGCTGGTGCAGGGCTTTTCCACCGGCGGCGAGTATAGCGGTGCCTCGACGTTCATCACCGAGTTCTCGCCCGACCGGCGACGCGGATTCCTGGCATCGTTCCTCGAGGTCGGCACGATCACCGGATTTGTCGCCGGAGCAGCGCTGGTCACCGCCCTGACGGCAGCGCTCGGCAATGTTGCAATGGAGGCGTGGGGCTGGCGGGTGCCATTCCTGATCGCTGGCCCGCTCGGCATCATCGGACTGATCTTGCGTTTCCGGATTCCGGAGACGCCGGCCTTCGCCGATATCGAGGAGCAGGCACAGACGCGGTCAGCCGGGAGCAGGTTGCACGAGATCGTTGTCGAGCACGGCCGGGCCCTTCTCCTGTGCATGGCCCTGGTGATGGCGCTCAACGTGACCAACTATCTGGTGCTGACCTACATGCCGAACTACCTGACCGGAACGCTCGGATACGACAACGCGCATAGCCTCTTCCTCAACGTGCTGACCATGCTGGTGATGCTGGCGGCGATCCCTTTCGTCGGACGGTTAGGGGACCGGATCGGGCGACGTCCGGTGTTACTCGCGGCATGCCTCGGCTATCTGGTGCTGTCCTGGCCGGCTCTGTGGCTGCTGCAACAGGATCAGGTGGCGGCGACATTCGCAGGACTCCTTATCCTTGGGCTATGCCAGACACTGTTCATCGGGACAACGCCGTCGGCGCTGCCAGCCATGTTCCCGACTGAGATTCGGTACGGCGGAATGGGAATCGCGTACAACGTGTCCGCATCTTTGTTTGGTGGGACGGCGCCGCTGGTGGCGGAATCCCTGATCCGCCTGACCGGTAGCCAATACATGCCGGCCTACTACGCGATGCTGGCGGCGGTGGTCGGTCTGGTCGCCGTACTGCTGATGCGCGAGACGTCGCAACGGCCGCTCGAGGGCTCGGCGCCGACCATCAGCACCGAAGAGGCCAAAGCGAACGGCCTGCCGCGCGTCGCGACCGTCGAGGCGAAGGGATAGCGCGGCGCAACGTCTCGTCACGCGGCAGCCTGGAACAGTGGACCTGCAACCGGCACAATCGTCTCGACCGCGCTTCGCGCCGCGATGATTTCGGGACGCGGCTTGGCTGGCCCGAACGGCGCCCGCAGCTTGTTCGACACCGCATTGAAGACGAAGAATCCATTCCAGCGCGGATACGGCGTGATGTTGGAATTGGACCCATGCATGGTGTTGCACTCGAAGATGACGACGGTCCCTGCTGGCCCGGTGGGCATGGCGATTCCGTCTTTCGCCAGCTGCGACAGACTCTCCTCGTCGGGCACGCCGTATTCCTGTTTCTTCAGCGATTGCTTGTAGTGATCGTCCGGCGTCTCGCCGACGCAACTGACATAGATCTTGTGCGAGCCTGGAATGAACATCGTCGGACCGTTGAGCGGCGTGTTCTCAGTCAAGAGAACCGACATGGAGAGCGCCCTCATCCGCGGCATGCCGTCTTCGACGTGCCAAGTCTCGAAATCGGAGTGCCAATAGAAGTCCTCGCCGTGGAATCCCTGCTTGAGATTAAGGCGTGACTGATGGATATACACGTCATCGCCCAACAGGAACTCCGCAACTTTCGATAGCCGGGCATCGGCCACGAGGCGTGCGAATACGCTGTTCTGCTTGTGAATTCTGAAGACGGAGCGTATCGCGCCGCTGCCAGGCTCCGTGATCGTGGTCTCCGCTTCCAGTTCCTGCGAGCCGGCCTCGAGCCTGGCGGCTTCGGTCCGCAGGCCCGCAACTTCGTCCGGGCTGAAGATGCCCTTCAGGACCAGAAAGCCATCGCGCTCATAGGACGTTACCTGTTCCAGCGTCAGCGGCGATCTCTCGCTCCACGTGCTGTAGACGACCGGGTCTTGACGGACCATCGTCGCAAGCTTCGCAGACCGCCGCGATACGTATGGATCGTTAGTCATCGCTCACAACCTCGATACCGATTCCTCGAGAACGGGATACGAGCCGCTTTCGTCGTGTACTTCGCGGCCCGTCACGGGAGGATTGAACACGCAGGCCATCGTCATCTCTGACTTGGCGCGCAGGAGATGAGGGTCGTTCTGGTCGAGCGCGTACATCACGCCCGGCCTGATCTCGGAGACCTTGCCGGTCGCCAGATCCTCGATGCTGCCATCACCCGATATGCAGTACACGCACTCCAAATGGTTCGTGTAGTGCATCCTGAGCTTGCAGCCTTCGTGAATGGTGGTGATGTGGAACGAGAACCCCATGCCGTCGCCCTTCAACAGCAGGCGCACGCTGTGCCAGCCATCTGAGTCGACACGCCGTTCGGTGTCCTTCGCCTCGTGATAGTCGCGGATGATCACGACACCTCCTAGGCTGCTACCTTTGGCGGATCGGCAAGTGCGGCCTGCGTAGCATCGACCAGGATATCCAGGCCTTTCTGCAGGTCGCACTCTGCAATCGTCAGTGGCGCAAGGCATTTGACGACTTCGTCATGAGGACCGCTGGTCTCGATGACGAGACCGTTGTCAAAGCACCGGCGTACGATCCTGCTCGCCACCTGACCGGAATTCACATCAAGGCCCTGCATCATCCCCCGGCCCTTCACGCGCGCGATCTTGCCTTCGTGCTTGTCGGCGACCGCCTGCAGCCGGTTCTCCAGAAGCTGGGCCTTGCGTTGCACAGACTTCTCGAATGCGTCGTCGCGCCAGAAGCCCTCGAGCGCAGCCTTTGCAGTCACGAAGGCATGACAATTGCCTCGGAACGTACCGGTGTGCTCGCCACGCTTCCAGACATCCAGGTCGCGACGGAAAAGGGTCAAGGCCATTGGCAGCCCGTACCCGGACACCGACTTCGCCAGCGTCACGATGTCGGGCTTGATCCTCGCAGGCTCGAAGCTGAAGAAGGTGCCGGTCCTGCCAATTCCGGCCTGGATGTCATCGACGATGAAGTATGCGCCGTGTTTGCGCGCGATCCGTTCGATTTCGCGCAGCCATCCCAAGGACGCCGCATTCAGCCCGCCTTCACCCTGCACGGTTTCCACGATGAACGCCGCAGGTGGGTCGATGCCGCCGGAGGGATCCGTGAGCATCTTGTCGATACAAGCCGCTGTATCGACGCGTTCGCCAAAATACCGGTCGAATGGCATCCGGGTGACATTGGCGAGCCCGACACCGGCCGCACCGCGATTGTGCGCATTGCCCGTCAAGGCGAGCGCGCCGAGACTGCAGCCGTGAAAGCTATTGGTGAAGGCGATGACATTTGAGCGCCCCGTCGCCTTGCGCGCAACCTTGAGCGCCGCCTCGACTGCGTTGGCTCCGGTCGGTCCCGGAAACTGGACGACGTAATCGAGTCCGCGCGGGCGCAGGATCGTCGCCTCGAACTCCTCCAGGAAAGCCTCCTTGGCGTCGGTCTCCATGTCGAGGCTGTGGGCGAGCCCGTCGCGCACGATGTAGTCCGTCAGCGCCTTCTTCAAAGCCGGATGATTGTGTCCGTAATTGAGCGACGAGCAACCAGCCAGGAAGTCCAGGTACTCTCTGTCGTCTGCATCATAGAGATGGACACCGGAAGCGCGCACGAATTTTGTCGGAAAGCTGTGCGCGTAGCTGCGCACCTTGGATTCCCGCCGCTCAAAGACGCTTGCTCGTCCGGTGTCCGCGCTGGCGAGAGCACTATAATGCATCCGTTTTCCTTTCTCTTGGCGTTATGTGATTGACCCCAGCGGATCGGTGGCCAGATTCGGCCGCCGACGCGTGCCAGGGTCCGATGGTGAGCATGTACTCACTCTGGTGCCGCCCCCCGAAATGCTGCTCGCGGTCGAAATGCGCTTGGCTGATCAGGGGAGCATTCAAAGAGTCGGCCACGGAACGGAACAACGCCCATGAAGCCTTGTTGTCCCGCGTGACGGTGGCCTGCAGTTGCCGTATGCCGCGCACCGCATCGCGTTGCAGGAGTTCTTTGATCAACGAGCTCGCCAGGCCGCAACCCCTGGCTTCGCGGGGGATGGCGACTTGCCAGATGAACAAAGTCTGCGGATCCGTGGGCGGCCGATAGGCGGAGACCCAGCCGCGAATGCGTCCACCCTGCTCTGCGAGAATGCAGGTCTCGGCGAAGTGCGTGCATTGAAGGAGATTGCAGTAGAGCGAGTTTGGATCCAGCGGCCGGCAATCTGCGACCAGTTCCCACACCGCACGTGCGTCAGCGGCCGTCGGCCCCCGAAACAGGTACGATGCGCTGGTAGGCGTCCCCCTCGCGGCATTCTCGCCGCGCTGTACGCTGGCCGCTTCCTTCCACTCCATGGCCCGTTAATAAGCTTAGCGAAGCAAAGTTCCGGGCGATTTCCATGTTTTGGAAATCGCCTTTTGGAAATCGCCGGTTCCAGCGGTATCCCGCGATTGGTGCGTTGAAACGCCGCGGATTTGCTCTTCACAAGCAGGGAACGCAGGCAGCCGCATGACGACTTGTTTCGACGTTGGCGTGCTGGCGGCAACAGTATATAGTTCGAATAGGCGAATGAACTGGTCAGCGAGCCGCGCCGTCTCCATCGAATTCGGTCTCATCGAATCAAGGCGCGACGGCGATTTCGCCACACGAGGGCTCGCGAAGGAACCGATGTGGAGGACAAGACCAAAACCGCATTGATCGCCCTGCGGCAAATCCTTCGGGCGACGGAAATGAGCGGGCGGGCCTTGGCGCAAAAGGCGGGAGTCACGCCGACCCAGCTCATCATCCTGCAACTGATCAGCAAGTTCACGGAGCGAACTCCCAGCGAGATCGCCAAAGAGGCCGGGATCACGCAGCCGACGGTCACCTCGATCATCGACAAGCTGGAGCGCCGGCATCTGATCGTTCGGCGCAAGGGCATCGTCGATAGGCGCAGGGTCTACATCAACATCAGCGAGCAAGGCCACGAGGTGCTCGCCCGCGGTCCTGACCTGCTTCAGGAGCGCTTCATAAGCCGGTTCAAGGAATTGGCCGACTGGGAGCAATCCAGCCTGATCGCAGCCTTGGAGCGGATCGCAGCGATGCTCGATGCCACGCACCTCGATGTCGCACCAATTCTGGACGTGGGCGCGATCGACCAGCCATTTTACGAAGGATAGGCGTGCGAGGCACCGCCTCTCAGAATCGAGATGGAGACGGACATGAAGGATGATGTTCTCGATACCCACTACACGCGGCTGGCGAACGACTACAACGACTTTCTGCACTACTCGCCGACCTTCGTACGCGCCCTGACCTCGAAGATGATCGAGAAGCTGCAGCTCAAGGAAGACGACACGCTGGTGGATCTCGGCTGTGGCACCTGCATCTACAGCCTCGATATCTTGAGGCAAATTCCTCTGAAGCAACCGGTGATCGGCGTGGATCCCTATCCGGAGATGCTCGCCAAGATCCCAGACGGCGCGCCGATCCGCCCGATCGCAATGGACGGGCTCGAGTTTTCCAAGAGGCCGGGCAGGTACGATAAGATTCTGATTAAAGAGGCGATTCATCACGTCGCTGAGCGCGACGAATTGTTCGGCAATCTCTATCAGCGGCTGAGCCCAGGCGGCACGCTGCTGCTGGTCCATGTGCCGCCCAACGTGCAATACCCTCTGTTTCAAAAGGCGCTGGAACGCTGTCTTACCTGGCACGCCGATCCAAACAAGCTGACCGCGCAATTGCAGCGCGCCGGATTCCAGGTCGGGCGGGATGCGGTCGAATTCACGCACGCCATTCCCAAGCAGCGTTACTTCAAGATGGTGCAGAGCTGCTATATGTCCGCATTGACGTCATTGAGCGAAGATGAACTGCGCGCAGGTCTGGTCGAGATGGAGAACAAATACCGAGACCTGGAGATCCTGGAGTTTGTCGACCATTTTGACTATCTCACCGCCATCCGTGATTGAGCGTCGCGCTATGCCGCGTTCGCAACGCCCATTGTCAAATCCACATAGGCAAAGCCGTCGCGCTCGACCAGCTCTCCGATCGCGATCGGAATCCGACGCTTCAGCATTGGCCCCGCCGCCACGAAGGTGTGGAACTCGCCCTTCTCGCCGCAGGGATCGGCGCTCGCCGGCAACTCTGCGAGCAGAGCGTGGTCGAGCTGCCGACCGGCAAATGAAATCGGTAGCTGGCTGAGGTCGATGCACGCCAAATAGGTATCAACGCCTCCGTCGATCATCGCGCGCGCGAGTGTATCGGTCGGCCGTCCCCAGAGCGGAAACACCGGCGCGATGCCGGTGCCGGCAAG
The DNA here is from genome assembly GCA_009377695.1 of Hyphomicrobiales bacterium. GTDB lineage: Bacteria > Pseudomonadota > Alphaproteobacteria > Rhizobiales > Xanthobacteraceae > VAZQ01. The sequence continues at coordinate 17,213 of WHTP01000061.1, forward strand.
CTTCTCCTCGCGATACCGACGCACGTCCGCAAGAAAGAGGTCGCCAAAGATCACATGGGTGACGCCGGACGCCTTGGCATCCGCCAGCGCCGACGCCATGCGCGCCTCATAGACTTCGTTCGGACACGGATACGGGATCGGCACGCGGATCGGCGCAAGCCCGGCAGCGTCAAGCTGCGCCGCGAGCAAATCCTCGCGCACGCCATGCATGCTCACGCGGCCGAACGTCTCGGTGACCGTGGTCAACGCGCCAACGATCTCGTAATTGCCGTTGCGTCGCATCTCGTGCAGCGCCCATGCCGAGTCCTTGCCACTCGACCACGCGATCAATGCCTTTGCTCGCATGTGTCCTCACCTCGCGCGTTGCCGGCGTCTGGGCTGCCTTGGCTGCTTCGGGACGGCAGCCGGCGGAGCGATCACGCGAAGCGCGGCCTGCGCGGCACGGTCGCCGGATTCCCAGGCGCCGCCGACGGTGCCCCAGAGCCGCTCATGCACTGCCTCGCCCGCAAACCACACCCGATTGTTCACGGATTCCATCAGCGTGCGGCGCGCAAGCTGCCCGCCCGGCGCGGCCGCCGACATCGCGCCAAGCACCCAAGGTTCTTCGTTCCAATTGGTCGCGTGGGAGCGGCCCGCCGCGCGTTTCAGAGCCGAACCATAGAGATTGTCGAGCCAGTCGAGCGCGAAGGCGACCATCTCCGTGGCGCCCTTGCCGGCGAGCTCACGCCCGAAGCGGCCGCCGACATCGATGGTGCACAGCGTGCTGCCGGCGATGTTGGCGAGCAGCACGCCCGTGCGCGCGCTAGACGAGCGTTCGAAGACAAATTCGTCCGTCCGCAGTCCAAGCGGATTATCGGAAAGCTCCAGCGCGACATGATCGTAGCTGCCGAGCTTCAGCTGCTCGATCGCCTCGACCTGGCGCTTCGGCAGATCGGGTGCGAAGCGCAATTTTTCGGCGGCGAGCACATTGGTCGACGCCGTGACGATCGCTGCGCGGGCACCAATCGTTCCCTGCGCGGTCTCGACCTCGACGCCGGCGCGCACCCTCCAGTTGATGCGCGTGGCCGGCGTCGAGAGCTTCACCGGCACCCCAGCGGCGAGCTTCGCGATCACCGCGCCGAGCCCTTGCCGGCAATAAGCTTGCACGTCGCGTTCGGCGGCGCGCGCGAGATCGACGGCCGATATGTCGGACACGTCTTTGCCGCAGAGATAGGGGCCGAGCATGAATTCGACGGTCGAGCGCCATTCGCCGAGGTCCTTCTGTAGCACCTGCGCGGTCGAGACGTCGGATTTGCGCGCCGCGTCCGCGATGGCTCCGTTGGCGCGCACCATGGTCGCCAGCAGGTCCTCCATCTCGCTTTCACGGGCGTAACGGCGCGTGATGCGCATGCGCTGTCCGCGTGGCGCCGGATAGATATCAAAGCCGCTTTGCAACGCAAGCCGCGCCACCGGGTTTGATTCGGGCGTGTAGAAGGCGTGCGCGCCGCGGTCGTATGGAACGCCGAACAGCGCTGTATCAGTAAGGCACCGGCCCCCGACCACGCCCGCCGCTTCGAGCACGATGCATGTTCGGCCGGCGGACATGACTCGCCGCGCCGCGGCGATGCCGGCGGCGCCGGCCCCGATAATCACGACATCGACGCCGGAACGCCGTTTGCCCGGCGACTTCTGCCGCGCCGCGCCCAGTGCCGGTTGCGCAACGATGGCGCCGGCAGCGGCGAGAAATGATCGGCGCGTCAGATCGGACATGGCGGGCGGCGTTCTCGGTCCATGGTGCCGGACATTGCCCGATCCCGTCTGCGCCCGCAAACGGCGCGGACCTCCGCCGTCATTCGGGCACCGGCCGAAGGTCGAAGCCTGGAATCCAATGTAATGTTGGCGTCATGGATTCCGGGCTTGCCGCCGTCGCGACGTCCCGGAATGACGATCGAGAGACCGCCGCGACAAGTCGCCTTGCGGCAGGTTAAATGCCGCGAGAGGTTTTTACCCATGCTCGATGCCGCCATCAAAGCAATCACCCAGATGTTCTCCCCGCCGTTCCGCAAGATCCTGCTGAAGTCGGCTGGTATCGCGCTGCTCCTCATCGTTGTCGCTGCGTTGGGCCTGCATCGCGTGCTGATCTGGTTTACCGAGAGCGGCCAGGCATGGCTTGAGACCACGCTCGGACCGAACGCCACGACACCGCTCTGGGTCTTGTCCTGGATCCTCTCGATTGCCGCCGCGCTCGGCATCATCGCGGGATCGATCTTCCTGATGCCAGCGGTGACCGGACTGCTGGCAAGCTTCTTTGCCGACGAGGTCGCCGAGGAGGTGGAGCGCCGCTACTATCCTGGCGATCCGCCGGGCCATGCGCTGCCGGTGGTTCCCGCGGCGTTCCAGGGCATCAGGACCGCGCTGCTCGCGGTTCTTGTCTATCTCGTCGCGCTGCCATCGCTGCTGTTCGCCGGCATCGGCGCGGTGATCTTCTTCCTCGCGACCGCTTTCCTGCTCAGCCGCGAATATTTCGAGCTCGCTGCCATGCGTTTCCACTCACCCACGGAAGCGAGGCAAGCGCGCAAGGCCAACCAACGCACCGTATTCATCGCCGGCCTGTTCGTCGCAGCCTTCGTATCGGTCCCGATTCTCAATCTCGCGACGCCGCTATTCGCAACGGCATTCATGGTGCACATGCACAAGCGGCTGGCGGGACGCCCGTCGTCACTGCGGCCGGGCGGAGCCGAGAAATAGCCGCGCGGCTACTTCGGCAGCGACGTCACCGAGACTTTCGCCGCGCCGTCCGCCTCGGCGATGATGCGCAAGGTCGTCGCATCGAACGCAATATCGACGACGCGCAGGTCGGCAACCGACGCGTCCACGCGCACGCCGTCGCCGGCGGTACGGAATTCGGCGATCGCCGCCTCGATGCTCTTGCGCGCATTGGCGGCGAACGGCTTGAGGTCGATCACGGTCCGCTCCGCGACCGCCGATTCGAGATAGGGCGCCGCCGCGCGGATGGCGGAGCCCAGCACGCCTTCCGATTCGAGATCGAGCTTGACGTCGGTCAGACGCAGCATCTGCGTCTTGGGATAGAGCACCGGCCGCCCCCACACATAGACGTTCGCCTCGGTGCCCAGGCCGAACCAGCTCTTGCGCGTGGTGGCGTTGACCCGCAGCGCGATCAACAGCCGATCGCCCGAGGCCGCGATGCTGGCGCGGCGCACCGTGACGGCGAGCGCGCCGCTGTTGTCGTCCGGAAACGTCTTGCCCGCGAGCTGCGCCTCCAACAGGCGGTTGACCTCGGTGAAGGGCACGTCGATTGGTACGGCGATGTTGACCCGACCCTGCTCGGTTTGGGGAACGATCTCCAACGTCGCCGGGAACGGACACTCCGGCTTGGTTTCCTTCGGGACGATGCGCGTCTCCGCTTCGACCCCGACCAGCAAGGTGACAGCCTCGGCATCGACACGCGGCTGCGCCGCGATCGCGCGCTTGGGCCGGAACTCAAGCCACAGGTTCGGCATGCCGGAACCGGCGGCACCGATCGCAAGCGAGCGGCAGAGCTTCGCCCATTCGCGCCGCGCCACGTGTTCGAGGAACGGATCGTTGCGCAGTCGCGCCTGCAGCCGTGCGACTTGCTCGTTGACTTGCCGCTCGAGCAGCGGCCGCACCTCATTCGACACGTTCAGCCGCACACCGGCGATGGCGATATTGGCATCGGCGATAGAGAACTGCGTGGTCAGATTGGGTTCGAGCCGCCATGCAGGCGTCAGGACAGGCTGTGATACCACCGCCGCATTGCCGCGAACGTCCGTACGCTGATCGAGCGTGCGGCCCGCGAGCTTCTCGACGTTGCGTCCGACATCCTGGCCGAGGAGCCCGGTGACCGCATTGCGGAGGCTGCCGGCCGCCTGGGTGGAAATCTGTCCGGTTGCGCGTAGCGTGCCGGTCAGCACGGTCGAGACGCCGATCACGTCGGGTTTCCCGAACACACCGAGCGGTCCGCGATTCACGGTCCATCCGATTTCCGCATTGGACAGCAACTTAGAGACCGGGTTGTCGCTTGTGCCGGTGAGATCGCGCGGAGCGGTCGTTTCAAGCATCTCGCGGATGGCGCCGAGCGTGACCACGGTCGGTGCAACAATGGTCGACGTGCGGCTGACGGCCGGGAGCGGAGGAACGTCGGCAAGCACCACCCGCCGGCTGCTCTCAGCCGCAGGCCAAAGAACCTGCATGGCGAGCGTCGCGCCAACAAATGCCATCGCCAGAACGGCGATGCCGACCAGAATCGTCCGAAAACGCATGGTAAATCCCCGACCATGCCCCGCACGCAGTCCCAGAGAAATCTAATCCATGATGCGCCGACACGCCAGCGCGGTGTGGTGGTGCCTCAGGCCGCCACGGTTTTTCCCGGCCATTTACAGAGATCGGCGATCAGGCACCGTTCGCACAACGGGCGCCGCGCGAGGCACACATAGCGCCCATGCAGGATCAGCCAGTGATGGGCATGCAGCTTGTACGCGTCGGGAACCACTTCGAGCAGTTTCTGCTCGACATCGAATGGCGTCTTGCCCGGCGCCAGTCCGGTGCGATTGCCGACGCGGAAGATGTGAGTATCGACTGCGATGGTCGGTTCGCCGAACGCCATGTTGAGCACAACATTCGCGGTCTTGCGCCCAACGCCGGGCAGCGCTTCGAGCGCGTCGCGCGAACGCGGCACGTCGCCACCATGTTCGGTGATCAGCTTCTGCGATAACGCAATGACGTTCTTCGCCTTGGTGCGAAACAAGCCGATCGTCTTGATCAGGTCGCGCACTTTGTCCTCACCGAGCGCCACCATCTTCTCAGGTGTGGGCGCCGCTGCGAACAGAGCAGGCGTCGCTTTGTTGACGCCGGCATCGGTCGCCTGCGCGGAGAGCACCACCGCGACCAGAAGCGTGTAGGGATTCTGGTGCAGCAGTTCGCCTTTCGGCACGGCGGTCGCCGCCTGGAAACGGCGAAAGCACTCCTCCACCTCCTCCGGCGTCCATTGCGGCGTCACGCCGGCAAGCGCCTTGCGGTCGGCGCCGCGTTGCTTGTTGGGCGGCTTGAGCGTGGCCGCCTTGCCCTGGCGCGCGTTGTCGAGGCTGCGGCGCACCGATTTCCCGGCTGGCTTACCGGGACGCCCCGCCTTGGGAGGGACCCCCATCCTGGCCTTCTTGCGAGGTGTTTTCCGCGCCATGCTTCCCCTATATTGAGCCCCATGACACCCGACAACGACCCTGATCGGGAACCCCCGATCTTTTCGGCGGTGCTGACGCCGCATCGCTCGCTGAGCCCGACCGGGTTTGTCATCTTCATGGCCGTGCTGGGCGGCCTGAGCTTCTGCACCGGAATGGTGTTTCTGCTGGCGGGCGCGTGGCCGGTGTTCGGGTTCTTCGGCCTCGACGTGCTCCTGGTCTATTGGGCATTCCGGCTGAACTATCGCTCGGCGCAAGCTTACGAGCAGGTGACGGTGACGCCGTCGGAGCTGACGGTGCGAAAGGTCAGCCATCGTGGCCACGTGCTGGAATGGACGCTCAATCCGGTCTGGGTGCGGCTGCACCGCAACGATCACGAGGAATTCGGGCTGCAGAGCCTGTTCCTCGAATCGCAGGGCCGCCGGCTGAAGATCGCCGGCTTCCTGCCGCCACAGGAGAAGGAGAGCTTCGCGCTCGCATTGTCCCGCGCGCTGGCGGAAGCGAAGCGCGGCCCGACCCGGACAGTGCTGGAGTGATACGCTGTGTCGTCATTCCGGAAGCCGCATCGCAGGCAAGTTTACACAGCCCGCGTACACTTGGCTGCGCGCGCGGACTGTCCGAATCCATAATCCCGGCGGACGTTATGAAAACGGGAACTATGGATTCCGGGCTCCGGCCACCCGAGCGGATGGCCGGCCCCGGAATGACAGGGAGGGGCAGGAATCGGGTGGGATTGGGCCAGCTGCGCCCTTAGATCGGGAGCAAATGATATGGAGAACGCCATGCTCTCGCCCGACCGCATCACCGATGTCACACCGCTGCAAAGCGCGGCAACCGACTACGAGATCGTGCGCCAGGCCATTGGCTTCATCTCGGAGCAATGGCGCAAGCAGCCCGACGTCGAGGACGTCGCGCACGCGGTCGGCGTCACGGCGACCGAGCTGCACCATCTGTTCCGCCGCTGGTCGGGCCTGACGCCGAAAGCGTTCCTGCAGGCGATCACGCTCGACCGTGCACGCACGCTGCTGCGTTCCTCCGCGAGCGTGCTCGATGCCGCCTATGAAGTCGGGCTCTCCGGACCGGGCCGGCTGCACGACCTTTTCGTCACCCACGAGGCAATGTCGCCGGGCGAATGGAAGACCGCTGGTGAGGGCCTCACCCTGAACTACGGCTTCCATCCCTCCCCGTTCGGCATTGCATTGGTTGTCGCAACGCCGCGCGGGTTGGCCGGACTTGCGTTCGCCGATCCTGGCGAGGAGCAGGCAGCGCTTGCCGACATGCAGAGCCGCTGGCCGAAGGCGCGCTATGTCGAGGACGCGGCACGCACCGCGCCGCTCGCGCAACGCATCTTCGATCCTGCGAAGTGGTCCGCCGACCGGCCGCTGCGCGTGGTGCTGATCGGCACTGACTGGGAGGTTCGAATCTGGGAAACGTTGCTGAAAATCCCGATGGGGCAAGCCACGACCTATTCCGACATCGCGCACAAGGTCGGTAGCGTGAAGGCCTCGCGCGCGGTCGGCGCCGCGGTCGGTAAGAACCCCATTTCTTTTGTGGTGCCGTGCCATCGCGTGCTCGGAAAGAGCGGCAAGCTCACCGGCTATCACTGGGGCATCACCCGCAAGTGCGCGATGCTTGGCTGGGAGGCGGGGCGCGTCGGCGCGGCGTGACCGCCTGCCGAATTCCCGGGCTGCCCACTGGCCGTTCTGATTGACGCTCGCACTGCAATCGAGCAAAACCGGCTCGCTTTTCGCCGCCCGATGCCCATGTGAGTGGGCACGAGCGGCCTCGCTTTGTCGGACCGGTTTGTCATAAGGAACTCCCAAGATGCAGCGGCGGCGCCCGGTGATGCTGGCAATTCTTGATGGTTGGGGCTGGCGCGAGGATACCGCCGACAACGCCGTCAAGCAGGCGCGCACACCGAACTTCGACCGGTTGTGGGCCTCCTCCCCGCACGCGCTGCTCAATACGTCAGGCAACGATGTCGGCCTGCCGCCCGGGCAGATGGGCAATTCCGAGGTCGGTCATCTCAATATCGGCGCCGGGCGCGTCGTGGTGCAGGACCTGCCGCGCATCAGCGATGCGGTTGCGAGCGGCGAGATCGAGAAGCAGCCGGCGCTGCAGGAGTTCATCGCGCGCCTCAAGGCGAGCAACGGCGTCTGTCATCTGATGGGTCTTGTGTCGCCGGGCGGCGTGCATTCGCACCAGGATCACGCGGCGGGTCTCGCGAAGATTCTCACTGCTGCCGGCGTGCCCACTTTTGTGCATGCCTGGACCGACGGTCGCGATACGCCGCCGCAATCGGCCGGCGACGACATCGCCCGTCTGACGTCGGCGCTGCCGGCCTCCGTTCCGATCGCGACCGTATGCGGGCGGTATTATTCGATGGACCGCGACAAGCGCTGGGAGCGCGTCGAGAAAGCTTATGCCGCGATGGTGGAGGCCGACGGGCCGCGTTTTCCGAATGCCGGCGCCGTCATTGCGGCGGCCTACGACGGCAAGACGTTCGACGAGTTCATCATTCCGGCGGTCGTCGGCGACTATCGAGGCATGCGCAACGGCGACGGCGTGCTTTGCTTCAACTTCCGCGCCGACCGCGTGCGTGAAATCCTCGGTGCGATTCTCGCACCGGATTTTTCCGGGTTTGCCCGCAAGCGCACGCTGCGTTTCGTGGACGCCATCGGCATGACGCAGTATTCCGACGAGCTCGACGCCGTCATGCGGGCAATCTTCCCACCGCAGCCGCTGACGAAGATCCTTGGCGAGGTCGCCGCCAACGCGGGCCGCACGCAGCTTCGCACCGCGGAGACCGAAAAATATCCGCACGTCACATATTTCCTCAACGGCGGTCGCGAGGAGCCATTCCCCGGCGAGGATCGCATCATGGTGCCGTCGCCGAAGGTCGCGACTTATGATTTGCAACCTGAAATGTCGGCGCCGGAGCTCACCGACAAGGTCGTCGCGGCCATCGATTCCGGCAAATACGACCTGATCGTGCTCAACTATGCCAATCCCGACATGGTCGGCCATACCGGCAGCCTTCCGGCCGCAATCAAGGCGGTGGAGACGGTCGACACCGGACTCGGACGCATCGCCGACGCGATCGAGCGCGCGGGTGGCGCGCTCGTGGTGACCGCCGATCACGGCAATTGCGAGCTGATGCGCGACCCCGACACCGGGGGGCCGCATACCGCCCACACCACCAATCCAGTGCCGGTCATGCTGATGGGTGGCGGCAAGGTTTCGCTGGCGGATGGCCGTCTCGCCGACATCGCGCCGACGCTGCTCGCGCTCATGGAGTTGCCGCAGCCGAAGGAGATGGACGGCTTGTCGCTGCTGCGCGAGACGTGATCGCGTGTCCCGGCCGGAGCGCAGCGGGTCCGCGCGAAGCGCAATTAAGCATCACACGTCGCTGAGGCCCAGCACGTCCGCCATCGAATAAAGGCCGGGCTTCTTGCCGCGCGCCCATAGCGCCGCATGCACCGCGCCGCGCGCGAAGATCATGCGATCCTCGGCTTTGTGCACGAGCTCGATGCGCTCGGCGGGACCGGCGAAGATCACACGATGGTCGCCGACGACGGTGCCGCCGCGCAGCGATGCGAAGCCGATGTCGCCTTTGCGGCGCGCACCGGTGTCGCCGTCACGACCGCGCACGGAGCGCTGTGCGAGATCAACCTTACGGCCCTCTGCGGCGGCCCGGCCGAACATCAGCGCCGTGCCGGACGGCGCGTCGACCTTCTTGTTGTGATGCATCTCGAATATCTCGATGTCGAAATCCTCATCGAGGGTCGCGGCCACGCGCTTCACCAACGCCGCGAGCAGATTGACGCCGAGGCTCATATTGCCGGACTTCACGATAACGGCACGCGTCGCCGCCTCCTCGATCAGCGTCTCGTTCTCGCCGGAAAAACCTGTGGTGCCGAGAATGTGGATCTTGCCGGCCTTGGCCGCGAGCTCGGCATAGATCACGCTCGCAGCGGGGACGGTGAAGTCGATGAGGCCATCTGCGTCCGCGAGCAACGCCGCGGCATCGGTCGTGATTTTGACGCCGTTGGCGCCGAGGCCTGCGAGCTCGCCGGCGTCACGGCCGACCACCGCCGAGCCGGGCGCGTCCACCGCGCCTGCAACCACCGCGCCATCGGCGGCCGTCACCGCCTGGATCAATGTGCGGCCCATGCGCCCACCGGCGCCAGCCACGATCAGCCGCATGTCGGACATGGATCATCTCCCGGATGCGCTGCTATAGCTGCGCTGGCAACCTATGGGAAGCACGGGCGATCTCTCCGCTCCCCCCCGCGAGCGTAGCGAGTGGCGGGGAGCGGTCGGGGGTGGGGCCACTAATTCGCGCCGGATGCTCGTGTTGAAGAAGGTAACCCCCACCCTTCCCCTCCCCACATCGCGCGCGAAGGCGCACGCTCTGGGGGAGGGAAACGGAGAGACCGTGTCTCGCAAGTTGATGCGCGTTACGTACTGGCGGCCGCCGCGATCTCCGCAACGATCGCCTCTGCGGCGGCTTTCGGGTCCGGCGCCGCCACCACCGGGCGGCCGACCACGAGGTAGTCGGCGCCAGCCTTGATCGCGGCCGCAGGCGTCATGATGCGCTTCTGGTCGTCGGCGTCGGACTGCGCGGGACGAATGCCTGGCGTCACCAGCACCATGGTGTCGCCAACGATGGTGCGGACGTTCTCGGCCTCTCCAGCCGAACACACCAAGCCGTCGACACCAACGTCACGCGCCTGCGCTGCGCGCTCCGCCACCAGCTCCGGCACAGTAAAGTCGTAGCCCGCCGCCGCGAGGTCGGCGTCGTCGTAGGAGGTGAGCACGGTGACCGCGAGGATGCGCAGCTTCGATCCGGCGCGGGCGTCGACCGCGGCGTGCATGGTCTGTGGATAAGCATGGACCGTCAGGAAGGTCGCGCCCATGCGTGCGATGCTCTTCACACCCTGGGCGACGGTGTTGCCGATGTCATGCAGCTTCATATCGATGAAGACTTGCTTGCCTTGGCCGACCAACGTTTCGGCGAAGGCGAGCCCGCCGGCAAAGCCAAGCTGATAGCCGATCTTGTAGAAAACGACCGACGCGCCGAGCCGCGCCACCAGCGCCTCCGCCTCGGCAACGGAGGAAACATCAAGGGCAACGATCAGGCGCGCGCGTGGATCGAGCATCGTCCTCTCTAGTGTGGCGGTTCAGAAGTCCGCAACGTTTAGCCGCCGAACAATCGCGCGTAGTCGACGAGCTTCTTCAGCACCGTCTTAAGCTGACCAGCCGCGCGGGCGTCGGCCAGTTCGTGCTTCTCATTGAACGCCTGTTCCGCATTCGGAATGGCGACCTGCTCCGGCACCACCATGGCACGGCAGCCGATCGCAAGCACCTGCCGCAGGGTCAGCAGCGAATTCAGCGCGCCGGAGCGCCCGGGCGAGGCGCCGCCGAGCGCAAAGGCGCGGTTCTGGAACACGGCGAGCTGCACCTCGCCGGGTTCGCGCACGACCGAGATCCAGTCGATGGTGTTCTTCAAGAGCGGCGTGATCGACGCGTTGTATTCGGGGCTCGCGATGAATACGCCGCGATGCGCCTCGAGCAACTGCTTGAGTTTGACCGCATTGGCCGGCGGCCCCGACTTGGCGACGACGTCGGCGTCGTAGAGCGGCAGCGGATAGTCGGCGAGCGAGATGCGGGTGACGTCCGCCTCGGCAAGCGTCAGCTCCTTGGTCGCGAGCGCAGCCAGCCGCACGTTATAGGACGCGCTGCGCAGCGAGCCCGGTATTACCAGGATTTTCGGAGCGGACATCGTCGTCCTTGCCATCGCGGTTCAAAAGCCCGCGGATGACATATCAAGGACGGTTGGCCCGGTACACCCATACACGGGCGGGCGGGAAGTTTCTCCACACGCGTCCCGATGCCTCCGCGAAGACGCGCCCGTGCGAGCGCGGGATCGGCGAAATCGCGTTGTAGGTAAATTGCACGAACGGGGCTTCCACCTTCATCAAGGCGAACGCCTGATTGAGGAGGTCAAGTCGCATCTTGAGCGGCTTGTTGAACAGGGGCAGACCCGACACAAAAGCGGCCGCCGGCTCGCGCAGCACGCCCGCGAGCGTCTCACGCAGCTTGTAGGCGTCCCCCCGGACAACATTGGCGCCAGGAAAGCGCTGGCGCAGAAGCCGGCAAAACTCCCGATCGTATTCGACCAGTGTGAGCCGCTGCGGATCGATGCCGCGCTCGACCAACGCTTCCGTCACCGGCCCGGTACCGGGGCCGAGCTCCACGATCGGTCCTGGAATCGTGGGATCGACATAGGCCGCCATCACACGCGCAAGCGCCTTGCCGGACGGCGCAAAGGCGCCGACGGTCAACGGCTTTTCCACGAGGCTGCGGAAAAAACGGAACTCGGCGCGGCTGAGATTCTTCCGCTCGAAGTCGCGCAGCCGCCATCCGATGCGGCGACCGATCGCTCCTCGCTTAAGCTCGATGAAACGGAGCTGCCGTTGGATCTTGTCTTCCAGAGCGCGCAGCGGCATGACGCAACTCAATCCAGGGAATTCTTGCCGTTTCCGATTCATTCGGTAAGCCGCGCACCCGTGCGGGTCAAGCGGCAGGTCCTTTCGTTTAGCCGGCGCGGCTGAGCAAGTCTTTGACCTTACCGAAGAATCCAGTCGATTCCGGGTGCGTCTCACGCGACGACAACCGCTCGAATTCGGCGAGCAATTCGCGCTGCTTCTTGGTGAGCTTCTGGGGCGTCTCGACGACGATCTGCACATACATGTCGCCGACCTGTCGGGAGCGCAGCACCGGCATGCCCTTGCCGTGCAGGCGGAAGCGGCGCCCGGACTGCGTGCCTTCTGGCACCTTCACGCGGGTCTTGCCGCCGTCGATGGTCGGCGCCTCGAACTCACCGCCGAGCGCCGCCTGCACCATCGAGATCGGTACCCGACAATGAAGATCGGCGCCGTCGCGCTGGAAGAACGCGTGCCCGCCAAGCGAGAGGAAAATGTAGAGATCGCCAGCCGGACCGCCGCGCACACCCGCCTCGCCTTCTCCACCGAGCCGGATGCGTGTGCCGTCTTCGACACCGGCCGGAATGTTCACCGACAGCGTGCGCTCGCGCGTAACGCGGCCCGAGCCGCTGCAGGACGGACAGGGATCGTCGATCACCTGACCGCGGCCCTGACAGCCGGTGCAGGTGCGCTCCAGCGTGAAAAAGCCTTGCGCGTGGCGAATGCGGCCGGCGCCGCCGCAGTGCGGGCAGATCTTCGGCCGCGAGCCGGCCTTGGCGCCGGTGCCCGAGCAGGATTCGCAGGAGACCGACGTCGGCAGCCGCACCTCAGCAGCCCTACCGCTATAGGCCTCCTCCAGGCTGATCTCCATGTTGTAGCGAAGGTCGGCGCCGCGTTCGCGGCCGTCGCGGCGTCCACGCGCCGCGCCCATGCCGAAGATGCCTTCGAACAGATCGGAAAATGCGGAGCCGAAGTCCGCACTGAAGCCACCGCCGCCACTGCCCTGTTCGAACGCCTGATGGCCGAAACGATCATAGGCGGCACGCTTGTCGGGATCCTTGAGGACCTCGTAGGCCTCGTTGATCTCCTTGAAGCGGTGCTCGCACCCCTGATCGCCGGGGTTGCGATCCGGATGCCATTTCATCGCGAGCTTGCGGAAGGCGGTCTTGAGCTCGCCATCCGCAGCGTTGCGCTCAACCTCCAGCACCTCGTAGTAACACCGCTTACCCATCCCCGCGCTCCACCCCGTGTCTGCCGCGGCCTCGCCGCCTCGTATCATCGACCCGTCACCATCCGTTGAAAAATTTACCCACCCGAGCCTGCGCCCGGGCGGGTGAGATTTGCCTGAAGATATCGTCAGCCAATGATTGCATGATGCAATCTGTTATGCCGACTTCTTGTTCTTCTTATCGTCGTCGACCTCGGTGAACTCCGCGTCGACGACATCGTCCTTCTTGTCACCACTGCCGGCTTCCCCGCCCGGCGCAGCGCCGCCGGCGGCAGCCTCCTGCTGCTGGCGATACATCGCCTCGCCGAGCTTCATCGAGGCTTGCATCAGCGTATTGGTCTTGGCCTTGATTGCTTCCGCATCGGCGCCTTTCAAGGCTTCCTTCAAGTCCGCAAGCCCGTTCTCGATCGCGGAGCGCTCGGTGTCGCTGACCTTGGACCCGTGCTCGGACAGCGCCTTCTCGGTCGAATGGACCAGTGCCTCGGCCTGGTTCTTCGCCTCGACCTCGGCCTTGCGCTTCTTGTCCTCCTCGGCGTGGGCCTCCGCGTCCTTCACCATTTTTTCGATGTCGGTTTCGGACAAGCCGCCCGACGCCTGGATGCGGATCTGCTGCTCCTTGCCGGTACCCTTGTCTCTCGCATGCACGTTGACGATGCCGTTCGCGTCGATGTCGAACGTGACTTCGATCTGTGGAACTCCCCGGGGAGCAGGAGGTATGCCCATGAGATCGAACTGGCCGAGCATCTTGTTGTCGGCCGCCATCTCACGCTCGCCCTGGAACACGCGGATCGTCACCGCGTTCTGATTATCCTCGGCAGTGGAGAACACCTGGCTCTTCTTGGTCGGGATCGTGGTGTTGCGGTCGATGAGCCGCGTGAACACGCCGCCCAACGTCTCGATGCCCAGCGACAGCGGCGTGACATCCAGCAAGAGGACATCTTTGACGTCGCCCTGCAGCACGCCGGCCTGGATCGCCGCGCCGATCGCGACCACCTCGTCCGGATTGACGCCCTTGTGCGGCTCCTTGCCGAACAACTGCTTTACGACCTCCTGTACCTTCGGCATGCGGGTCATGCCGCCGACCAGGACGACCTCGTTGATCTCTGCCGGCGAGATGCCGGCGTCCTTCAACGCCTGACGGCAGGGCTGGATGGTCTTCTGCACGAGATCATCCACCAGCGCCTCGAATTTAGCGCGGGTGAGTTTCATCGTCAGGTGCTTCGGACCACTCGCGTCCGCGGTGATGAACGGCAGGTTGATCTCGGTCTGCGTCGTCGACGAAAGCTCGATCTTCGCCTTCTCGGCGGCTTCCTTGAGCCGCTGCAGCGCGAGCTTGTCGCGACGCAGGTCGATGCCCTGCTCTTTCTGGAATTCGTCGGCGAGATAGTTGACGAGCCGCATGTCGAAGTCTTCGCCGCCTAGGAACGTGTCACCGTTCGTGGACTTCACCTCGAACACGCCGTCGCCGATCTCGAGAATGGAGATATCGAAGGTGCCGCCGCCAAGATCGTAGACCGCGATGGTGCCGGTCTTCGACTTGTCGAGGCCGTAGGCGAGCGCGGCCGCGGTCGGCTCGTTGATGATGCGCAGCACTTCAAGGCCGGCGATCTTGCCGGCATCCTTGGTCGCCTGACGCTGCGCGTCATTGAAATAGGCGGGGACCGTGATGACGGCCTGCTCGACCTTCTGCCCGAGATGGGCTTCCGCCGTCTCCTTCATCTTCTGCAGGATGAAGGCGGAGATCTGCGAGGGTGAATAGGTCTTGCCGTCCGTCTCGACCCATGCGTCGCCGTTCGAGGCGCGCGTAATCTTGTAGGGGACGAGCTTCTTGTCCTTTTCGACCGTCGGATCGTCGTAGCGCCGCCCGATCAGGCGCTTGACCGCGAAGATCGTCTTCTCCGGATTGGTGACCGCCTGGCGCTTGGCCGGCTGTCCGACGAGTCGTTCGCCATCGTCGGTGAAAGCAACGATCGAAGGCGTCGTGCGCATGCCCTCGGCGTTCTCAATGACTTTGGGTGACGTTCCCTCCATCACGGCCACGCATGAATTGGTGGTGCCGAGATCGATGCCAATGACTTTGCCCATGGTTCTTCCTCTTTTCTCTGGCAGATCGGCCGGGCCCTATCGGCACCCGAATGAGGATCACGACGTTTTCGCAAAACCTCGTCCGACCCCCTGATAATGCGCGTTAAACGCCGCCCCCGCGGCGTCCTGCCTCATATAGGAGACCCCCTTTGGCCCGCAAGTCGAAAGGCCGCGGAATCCGCGCCTTGCGGCTGTGGGACCGGTCGCCAATCCGTTAACAGGGCGATACCTCAAGGCCTGCTCACGGCTTGGGCGCCTTTCCCGGCCGACCCGGTCCCTGGCATGAGCTGCCGTGGGTTTCACCATAGGCTCACGGCCACCGCGGCCGCGTCGAGACCGTGCCATCCCGGGTTTTATGCCTATCTAACCCACGACAATGGCTCTTGAAGGGGGATCAGCGCCGTGGACGGCCTCCGGATCGTGCCCGAGTATCTCGACCGCGCCGCACAGTCGGCCATGCGGGATATGATGCTGCAAGGCGTCTTGGCACGGGCGCCGCTTTACACACCCCGCATGCCGAAGACCGGTCGGCCCATGTCGGTGCGCATGACCAATTGCGGACCGCTTGGCTGGGTGACGGACGAGCGCGGCTATCGCTATCAGGCCAGCCATCCCGAGACCGGTGAGCCGTGGCCACCGATGCCGCCCGCACTGCTTGACGCATGGCGCGAGCTTGCCGGCTACGATCACGCACCGGAAGCGTGCCTGGTGAACGTCTACAGGCCGGACGCGAAGATGGGGCTGCACCAGGATCGCGACGAGCAAGACTTCGACGCGCCGGTCGTGTCGCTGTCGCTTGGCGACACTTGCCTGTTCCGCATCGGCGGGACGAAACGCAGCGATCCGACACGCTTGATACGCCTTGCATCCGGCGACGCGGTCGTCCTGGGCGGCGACGCACGCCTCGCGTTTCACGGGGTTACCCACATCATGCCGGGCACATCGACACTGTTGCCGGAGGGCGGGCGTATCAACCTCACCCTGCGGCGCGTCACACGGCCATGATGTCGCACCTTGGTCATCCGCCGCGCTGGTTTTTGCCTGAATCACCTCCCATGCTCCTGTCATGTTAGGGACCATCATGACCTTCTTCCGCTCGCTTCTGATGTTCGCATTCCCATTGGCGCTCCATTTGGCGCTTCTCGCCGCGCCTGCGCAGGCGACCGATGTCGTCTATCCCAGCGGGTCCCGCGTCGGGCTTGCGCCGCCGCCTGGCATGACGGCGAGCCGGGCCTTTACCGGCTTCGAGGATCGCGACAAGCGGGTGGCGCTGGTGGTCGTTACGCTGCCCGGCGCCGCTTATCCCGACATCGAGCAGTCGACCACTGCCGAGCCGTTGCAGAAGCAGGGTCTCACCCTCGACACCCGCGAAGAGGTGACGCATCCGCTTGGCAAGGCATTCCTGATCATCGGTCACCAGCAGATCGAGGACCAGCGCGTTCGCAAATGGATCTTCGTGGCGTCGGACGGCGCCCTCACCGCGCTCGTCACCGCCCAGGTGCCGGAGGATGCACAGTCCGCCTATCCCGACGCCGCGATCCGCTCCGCGCTGATGACCGTGTCGCTGCGTCCGAGCGTTCCAGTCGAGGAGCAACTGAGCCTGCTGCCGTTTCACGTGAACGAGCTTGCCGGCTTCAAGGTCGGTGGCGTGCTCGCCGGCCGCGCATTGATGCTCACTGACGGCGCGCTCAACCAGCCCGCCTCGGCCACCGATACCCACATTGTCGTCGCGATTGCACCGGGCGCTCCTGCGCAAGCCGCCGACCGCGGGCGCTTTGCGCACGACGTCTTCGCAACGGTGCCGAACCTGAAGGAGGTGCGGATCAACTCTTCGGAGCCGCTGCGCATCGGCGGCCAGCAAGGTCACCAGATCATGGCACGCGGGAAGGATGGCGCCACCGGCGACGAAATCACGATCGTGCAGTGGCTGCGTTTTGGCGCCAGCGCCTATCTGCATGTGATCGGGGTGGCGCGCACGGACGGCTGGATCGAAGCCTATGCCCGCTTCCGACAAGTGCGCGACGGGATTGACTTGAGGTAGAGCGTCGAAGCGCGATCAGCCTTTCATGGAGCATGATCCCTCGGGCCCCGCCCGACGGCATGCTTTTTCCGGAAATCGGTTGCCACCCGATCACGTCCCGGACAGGCTTTTTCGGGGATGCTGCTCGTTCGTAAACGAACGCGCCGCAAGATGATACGAACTCTGGGATCGGCCCCTAGTCAGCACCCCGCAGCCACCGCATAGCAGGGCCGCGCCGCAGGCCAGCGCCAGTTTCTGAGCGCCGACATCCTCGAACACGAGGTGATGGTGCCGCTGAGCGCTTCACGCCCGGTCGACGATCACCCCATTCCGACCGGAGAGATGCGATCAGAGCTACCGAGTTTCGCTGCACCGGGGCATCGACGACCCATTCGAACATAAAGACTCTGAGCGAATATCGTTCGACTCCGCTCATCTTTGTTAAGGGACTATCCTTTCACCACGCTCATTCTTGCTCTGGTCACCGGACACTGCAGACCGGCTGGCGCGGATTGGCTAAGCTGGATCGTTGCGCCCGAGCCGCTGGTGCGCCCGATCGAACGTCTGCAAGGCAATCTCGCCATCAGCGTGCCGACACTGTCGCAGATCGCGGCAGAGGCGGCTTTCGAGGGCAAGAACAAGATGGATGGCGTCAAGCACGGCTATGGGGACAACCGCCGCATTCTGATGGAAGGGTTGCCGAACGCCGGGCTCGAGAAATTCCTGCCGGTGGACGGCGCCTTCTATCTCTATGCCGATGTCTCGCGTTTCTCCGATGACTCTTACGACTTCGCCAAGCGCATGCTGGAACAGGCACATGTGGCGGCAACGCCGGGCGTCGATTTCGATCCCATCGACGGCCTGCATTATTTGCGCTTCTGCTATGCTGGCGCGCAGCCGAGATGCGCGAGGCGGTGGACCGGATCGGACAGTGGTTGCGAGGAAGATGAGCGCGGCCGCCACCGAAACCTTACCGACCCGTGTGACCGGGCCGCTGCTCAGCCTGGTGTCCGGCTATATCGACAGCATTACTTTTCTGGCCCTGTTCGGGTTCTTCGCCGGCCAGGTGACCGGAAGCTATGTGGTCGCCGGTGCCGAAC
>WHTP01000031.1 GCA_009377695.1 Hyphomicrobiales bacterium
ACCGGTCGAAGGCGAAAATCTGCACCAGATTCCCGTCGGGCCGGTGCACGCCGGAATCATCGAACCCGGACACTTCCGCTTCACTGCCAACGGCGAGGCCGTCGTGCGGCTCGAACAGCGGCTCGGCTATGTGCACAAGGGCATCGAGTCGCTGATGACCGGCGCATCGCTCGAGAACGGCGCGCAGCTTGCCGGGCGCACCTCCGGCGACAGCACCGTCACCTATGCTCTTGGCTTCGCTCGCGCTGTCGAATCCGCACTCGAGATTGAGGCGCCGCCGCGCGCTCACTACCTTCGTGCGTTGATGGCTGAGCTCGAGCGGCTCGCCAATCATTTCGGCGACATCGGCGCGATCTGTAACGACGCATCGTTCTCGATCATGCACGCGCAATGCGGTATCCTGCGTGAGCGCACGTTGCGGACGGCGGAAGCCTGCTTTGGTCGCCGGTTGATGATGGACTGCGTGGTGCCTGGAGGCGTCGCAGTCGATCTCGCGGACGGCGGCATTGACCAGTTGCGTAGGCTCCTGGAAAATATCAGGCGCCGTTTCCCCGAGCTGATCGAAATCTACGATAACACGGCCTCGCTCCAGGATCGCACCGCGACAACGGGTATTCTACAGCCGGCGCTAGCGCGGCAATTTGGAGCGGGCGGCTATGTCGGGCGTGCCTCGGGCCGTGGGTTCGATGTCCGGCGAGCAATCCCCTACCCGCCTTATGGAGACTTGACATTCGAGGTAGCGACGTTCGAGGACGGCGACGTCAATGCCCGCGTGTGGGTGCGCATCCGCGAGGTCGAGCAGAGCATGGCCCTGATCGATCAGATCATCAGTCGGCTACCTGACGGCACCATTCGCAGTAGTCTGAGCGCCAGTCGCGGTGAGGTGCGTGAAGGGCTGGCCCTGGTCGAGGGTTTTCGCGGCGACGTGCTGGTGTGGTTGCGCATCGACGGCGACGGACGCATTGCCCGCTGCCACTTGCGCGACCCGTCGTGGTTCCAATGGCCGCTGCTCGAAGCCGCAATCGAAGGCAATATCGTCGCCGACTTTCCACTCTGCAACAAATCGTTCAATTGCTCCTACTCGGGGCATGATCTCTAGGACTTGCCGCCATGCGCAGGCTATTGTTCAAGAACCTGATCCGCACGCCAGTCACCGAGGCTGCGCCTGACGCGGACGATGCCGCACTCGCCGAGCTTGCGAAACGGCTCGATCGTGCGGCACACCGCCGTCTTGGCCGCAGCCTGTCGATCCGCGAGGTCGATGCAGGGTCTTGCAATGGTTGCGAACTGGAAATCCACGCACTCAACAACGCATTCTACGATCTCGAGCGGTTTGGGCTGCACTTTGTCGCTTCTCCGCGCCACGCCGATGTGCTGATGGTGACCGGTCCCGTGACCAAGAACATGCGGCAAGCGCTGGAGCGTACTTATAACGCCACGCCGGATCCGAAATGGGTTGTTGCGGTCGGCGACTGCGCATTCAATGGCGGGATCTTTGCAGGCAGCTATGCTTGCACAGGGGGCGTATCGCAGGTCGTGCCCGTCGATCTCCATGTTCAGGGTTGCCCACCAACACCCACGGACCTGTTGAAGGGGCTGGTCGCTCTCCTCGAACATGTGAGCGAACCAGTGTCTCCTCAAGAAGCATAGCCGTCGATGTCGTGCCTCTTCCAAGCGGGAGTTTGTTGCTGCATACCGTCAGCTTGTCGCAGTGAAGAAATCGCCGGAGCAGCCGAAGGACGCGAAAATTTCCGCGGCAGAAGCCGATACAGCATCGCATTGATCACGAACTGATGTGAAAGTCTTGCTCGCAGATGACATTCAACAATCTTCGAACGCCATTCTCACGCCGGCAGACGTTGCTGATCACAAAGTCGGCATGGAAGTTCTGGTCAATCGTCGTGGAACGGGCCATGCGGCCTGCGATTTCGCCATCGCCGGCCCGATCTCGTGCGGCCAGGCGTGCCGCAAGAACTTCGGACGGCGCTGTGATCATGACGACCGCAACTCTTGCGTAACGCTCGCGCACCGCAGCAACGATCGTACGCGAGACGTTGCAAACGACCGTCCGATCTGTGCGAATGTCATCGTCGATACTGGCAGGGATGCCGTACCTCAGTCTGTGGGCGCTCCACCAGAACGCAAATTGACGCTCCGTCACCGCCTGGTCGAAGGATGCCTCCGACATCGTGTCGTGATCCTCGAATTCTGACGACGGCCGGGTGACAAGGCGGCGCGGGAAGACAAAGCTCGGATCATCGCGACAGGTGGCCCGGGCGCCGTCGATCAGCGTGTCCTTCCCGGCCCCGCTCGGACCGACGACAAGCACGAGCCGGCCCGGACCGATCAATGCGGGCCTGGCCTGCTGAACACTCGAGGGTTTGGCCGACCAGTTCATGCCACGCGCTGCCCGGAACGCCACACGGATCGCACCGCGGGCACATTCACTGCCACATGGACGCGCAACAGATCAGCCCGCTTGCCGGGGGCGATCTCGCCACGGTCCGTAAGTCCCACCGCCTCGGCCGGCGTCTTGGTGACCGCACGAATCGCAGCCGGCAAATCGATGTTAGGGGCGCGCGTGGGAAGAACGAGCGCCGCCATCAGCATGCTCGACGGCACATAATCCGATGACAGGATATCGAGGCAGCCGGCCTGCGCGAGCTCCGCAGTCGCGACGTTGCCGGCATGCGAGCTGCCCCGCACCAGGTTCGGCGCGCCCATGAGCACGCGAATGCCAGCGGCGTGCAGCGCCTCAGCGGCTTCGACGGTCGTTGGGAATTCGGCGATGGCGACCTGGTCAGTAATCGCCTGCGCGACGTGCTCCATCGTGGTGTCGTCGTGGCTCGCCAACGGCGTCGCATGACTGCGGGCAAGATCGACGAGCTCCCGATAGTTGCGGGTCGCGTAGGCAGCCTGACACTTCAGCCTGTTCTCGAACAACGCGTCGAGCTCGGCATCGGTCATGCCGCCCTTTTTGCTGCGGTAGTAATCCCTGAGCTTCTGTTCGTCGCGGAACTGGCGCTGGCCCGGCGTGTGATCCATGAGCGAGGCCAAGCGCACGTCAGGGCGGCCGATCAACTCCCTCGCCTCCTCGACGACCGTCAACGTCGGCACCTCGCAGCGCAAATGCAGAAAGTGATCGCAGCGCAATAGATCGGCCTCGCGCGCCATCGCGATCGCCTCGGCCAGGATTCCAGCCTGCCCGTCGACCTCCTCCATACCCTCCTCGCGCCATACGCGCAGCGAATCAAGCGCGGTCGTGATGCCGCTGGTCGCGAGCTGACCGTCATAGGAGACGACGGCGGCGACCGGGTCCCAATAGACCTTGGGTCGCGGCATGAAATGCGCCTCGATGTGATCGGTGTGAAGCTCGACCAGTCCCGGAATCAGCAGGTCGCCGGCGAAATCTTCGCCACGTTCCGGCGAACGTCCCTCCCCGAACTCGGCAATCGCGCCGTCCGCAATCGCTACCCAGCCGCCCTCGATCACACGATCTGCGAGCACGACACGCGCATTGGTCAGAACCAGGTCGGAAGGCTTGGCGGTCATGGTATCCTCAGGCCGCGCTGGCAAATCGGCTGATGTCGATAATGGTATCGGCGATTGCGGCACGGACATCGTCATCATGGACAACGGCGATGATGGCGGTCCCCTGCCGCTTCTTTTCAGCGATCAAGTCCACAACGGCAGCGCGATTGACGGCGTCGAGTGAGGCGGTCGGTTCGTCGAGCAGGAGGACTGGCAGGTCCGGGAGGAACCCGCGCGCGATGTTGACGCGCTGCTGTTCGCCGCCGGAAAACGTCGCGGGCGGCAAGCCGAGGAGGCGCTCGGGAATATTGACGCGGCGAAGCAGTTCCGCGGCACGACGGCGCGCCTCCTCGCGCGACACTCCGACGGTGACGATTGGCTCGGCGACGACGTCGATCGTGGTCACACGCGGGAGCGCCCGCAGGAATTGGCTGACGTAACCGATCAAATGCCGGCGCAGCGCAATGATCTGGCGCGGCTCCGCCGCCGCAACGTCGATCGTTACATCGCCGTTGCGTACCAGGATGTGACCGCGGTCGCAGCGGTAGCTGCCATAGATCATCCGTAGGATCGACGATTTGCCGACGCCAGAGGGGCCAGCGAGCACCACGCATTCGCCGGGACGCACGGCGAACGCCACCCCCGAGACGACCGGAAGCCGCGCACCACCCTGCATGTGCATGGTGAATGTCTTCTCAAGTCCGGCAACTTCAATAGCGGCGGGCATCGTTTGATTCACGGTGGCAGGATCGAAGAGACGAGAAGCTGGGTATACGGTTCGTGCGGGTCGTCGAGCACCTGGTCGGTGAGGCCGGTCTCGATCGCTTCGCCGCCTTTCATCACCATGATGCGGTGAGATAACAGCCGCGCGACAGCGAGATCGTGGGTAACGACGATGACCGCGAGCCCCAACTCGGCGACCAGCCCGCGCACGAGGTCCAGCAATCGCGCCTGCACTGAGACATCGAGGCCACCAGTCGGCTCGTCCATGAACACGAGGCGCGGTTGCGTGATCAGGTTGCGCGCAATCTGCAGCCGTTGTCGCATTCCGCCTGAATAGGTGATTGGCGCATCGTCGATACGCGAACGATCGATTTCGACACGATCGAGCCAACTGCTTGCAGTTCCGCGGATGCGTCCGTAGTGGCGCCAGCCCACCGCCATCAGCCGCTCGCCGACATTGGCGCCGGCGGAGACGGCCATGCGGAGGCCGAGGACCGGATCCTGGTGCACGTAACCCCAATCGGTCCGGAACAGGAAGCGCCGCTCGGCTTGACCAAGGGCAGCAAGCTCACGGGTGACGCCGTCGCGCATGCGGTAGAGCACGCGGCCGGCCGTCGGCTCGAGCTGGCCCGACAGCAGTTGCAGCAACGTGGTCTTGCCGGAACCGGATTCGCCGGCCACGGCCAGAACTTCGCCCTCATAGAGCGCCAGCGAAACGTCGCGGCAGCCAATCTGCCGGCCATACCACTTGGAAAGGCCTTCCGCGACCAGCAGCGGTTGATCGTGCGCGATTTGCTTCATCGTGACGCCGCGTCCATCGCGGGCGCACCGGGACCATTGCCGGGCACGGCGTCGTCGCGATTCGTCGCACGGCGCTTCTCACAATAGTCGGTGTCTGAGCACGCGAACATCCGTCCGCCCTCATCATCGGTGATCACCTCGTCGAGGTAGCTGTCGGTCGCACCGCAGAGCGCACACGGAGCATCGAAGCGATAGCGCTCGAACGGATGGTCATCGAAGTCCAGTGATACAACGGTCGTGTGGGGAGGAATTGCATAGATGCGCTTTTCCCGGCCGGCCCCGAATAATTGCAGCGCTGCGCAATCGTTCATCTTGGGATTGTCGAACTTGGGCGTCGGCGATGGATCCATCACATATCGCCCATCGACCTGCACCGGATAGGCGTAGGTCGTCGCGATATGGCCGTGTCGCGCAATGTCCTCATAGAGCTTCACATGGATGAGACCGTATTCGGCCAGCGCATGCATGCGGCGCGTTTCGGTCTCGCGCGGCTCGAGGAAGCGCAGTGGCTCCGGGATCGGCACCTGGTAGACGAGGACCTGTCCCTCGCCCAGCGGCGCTTCCGGAATGCGGTGTCGTGTCTGGATGACGGTGGCTTCGGTTGTGCATGTGGTCGTGCGCACGCCTGCGGTCTTGGCGAAGAATTTCCGGATCGACACCGCATTGGTGGTGTCATCCGATCCCTGATCGATCACCTTGAGCACGTCGTCCGGCCCGAGAATCGCGGCGGTGACCTGGACGCCACCCGTTCCCCAGCCATAAGGCATCGGCATCTCACGGCTTGCGAACGGGACCTGGTAGCCGGGAACGGCAATCGCCTTGAGGATGGCGCGCCGGATCATCCGCTTGGTCTGCTCGTCCAGATAAGCGAAATTGTAGGTCGGCCCGCTCATTCTGCCGCCTCCCGCGCAAGCGAGGTGTCGCCAGACCGCAAGGCTTGGAATTCCGCGCGCAGGCGCCGGACCAGGCCAAGCTCCGACTGGAAATCGACATAGTGCGGGAGCTTCAAGTGCTCCACGAACCCGGTCGCCTGCACATTGTCCGAATGGGACAGCACGAACTCCTCGTCCTGGGCTGGCGCCTTTACCTCCTCGCCGAGCTCGCGCGCGCGCAATGCTCGATCGACCAGCGCCATCGCCATCGCCTTGCGCTCGCAATGGCCGAAGGCGAGCCCATAGCCGCGGGTGAAGCAAGGCGCCTCGGTCGCCGAACCCTTGAATTGGTTGATCATTTGGCACTCGGTTACGGTGAGACGGCCAAGCGGCACCGCGAATCCGACCTCTTCGGCAAAGATTTCGATCTCGACTTCGCCAAGTCGGATTTCGCCGGCAAATGGATGCGTCCGCCCAAAGCCGCGCTGCGTCGAGTAGCCGAGCGCCAGCAGGAAGCCTTCGTCACCGCGCGCAAGATTTTGAAGGCGAAGATCGCGGTCGGCGGGGAACCCCAACGGGTCGCGCGTAAGGTCGCCGACCGGGTCGGCCGGATCGGCGTTAGGCGACTGCTCGATCAAGTCGTCGGATGCCAGGAGATCGGTTACCCGCGGCATCGGCCCATCGACCGGCGCTGCCGATGCCGGCTCCACACTATGTTCGCCCTCCGCAAGCGTAGGATCGAGCAAGCGATGGGTATAATCGAACGTGGGACCCAGTACCTGGCCGCCGGGCAGATCCTTGAAGGTTGCCGAAATGCGGCGGCGAATCTCCATGTTCGCGGTGTCAATCGCTTCGGTCATGCCAAAGCGCGGCAACGTCGCGCGAAAGGCGCGCAAGAGGAAGATCGCCTCGACGAGATCGCCGCGCGCCTGCTTGATCGCAAGCGCAGCAAGTTCGCGGTCATAGAGCGATCCTTCAGTCATCACACGATCGACCGCCAACGTGAGCTGCCCGGAAATCTGCTCCAGAGAGAGTTCCGGCAGCGCGGTGTCACCACGCCGCGCGCTCGCGAGAAGCCGATGGGCGTTCTCGATCGCACGTTCACCGCCTTTAACCGCGACGTACACATCAACCTCCTTCGGCGATCACATGGACCGACCGCGGCAACGCCGCCACCGCATTACTGCAGACCAGCAAGACGTCGACGCCGCAGGGAAATTGTGCCCGATTGGCGGCGAGGCGTTCGGCAAAGTCGGCGGGCAGCGGCGCGGCGCGAAAGACCTGTCGGCCGCGAATGCCGGGGCCGGATAGAGCAAGCGGCGGTCCAACCGAGAAGCCATCAACCTGAAATACCAGCGTGGTGGAGCGATCCGGATATTCCGGTGTGCCAAGGCTGAACGTATCGAATTGCGGAAGTTGCGCCGCACTGCCGACGAACGCGAAGGCAGAACGGGACGCGTCGGCGGCGATTGGGGCCCCGGTGTGAAAGCGCAACCAGTCGCCACACTCAGGAACCGCGGCAAGACACGCGTCGAGCCAGACCGGTGTATCCTGGTCGAGCAGCGTCAGGGCGATGGCCGCCGCTCCTGCGGACAACGGCGGCGGTGCCGAGGCTACTCCCTCAATCGATTGGATGGAGCCCGGCCGCGCCGTGGCATCCATGATCGCACGGAACACCGATTGTGCGGACAGGACGGGATCGGCGAAGCCGGGAGCTGCTGTGGCCGTCATCGTTCGTCCTCCCCACGCACCAGCGTGAAGAACTCCACTCGCGTCGCCGCCGTCCTATCCGCTGCATGCTTGCGCTCCGCGGCAAGGCGGGCCCGGATTGGATCCAGCACGTGACGTTCGACTGCGGCACGATATCGATCGCTTTGAAGGAGCGCGTCGCAAAGCGCGGCCAGCCGAGCCTTCTCGCGGTCGCGGCCCAGCACGTAGCCAAAACCGACCTCGCCGCTGGCAAGCCGCACTGCCGCCCGCGCCACGGTCGCTTCACCGAGATTGAACGGAGCGCCGTCGCCACCAATGCGGCCGCGAACCATGACCAGCCCGCATTCGGCGCGCCTGAGATCCTCATGCAGCGGGAGTTCGCCGACCGCATTCAACAGTCCGGCGAGTTCCGCAGTCTCGCCTTCGACGACCAGCGCCATGGCATCGCGTCGCCACGCGTCCGCGCGGCGCGGTGGCGACGGAGATTCACTTGCGGTACTTGAAATTGTCATGCGAAAGATGTCTATGTTGCTAGCGAAAGATGTCTATGTTGCTAGACAACTAGGTATCGCTTCGTTGTGAAGATTTGATGACGCCGATGTGATGATCACCATGAAGCGCAATTTGGCGAAGCGCAGCGAGACCGCGATGAGGGCCGATCCGATGGACGCGGCAGGCGTCGCGCTCTGGCGGCGCGTGGCGGATGACCTCGAACGCGGCATTGCCGAGGGTCGTTACGCGGCAGGGGCCAGGCTCCCGGGCGAGATCGAAATCGCCGAGCATTTTCATGTCAATCGCCACACCGTGCGCCGGGCACTCGCGGCATTGGCGACGCGCGGCTTGGTACGCGCCGAACGCGGCAGCGGTACTTATGTCGAGACGCCGCGCATCGCCTATCCGATCAGCGCGCGGACTCGCTTTTCCGAAATTGTCGGCAGCAGCGGACGTGCCGCAGGCGGACGACTGATCGCAAGCGCCGTGGAACCGGCCGAGCGCGAGATCGCCCGGCGGCTCGCGATCAAGACGCAAGCGCCGGTCGTCCGCCTGGAGGCGCTCCGCCATGCCGACCGGACTCCGCTCTGCGTCGCCACGTCCTGGCTGCCGCAGGAGCGGTTCCCGGATGCCGCTCGCATCTATGCGGCGGTGCGCTCGATGACCCGCACGCTCGCGCATTTCGGCGTTCGCGACTACCGCCGCGCCAGCACACGGATCGTCGCGGCGCTGGTCGACGCGACCGACGCCATGCGGCTCGAGCTCGGACCCGGCCGCCCATTGTTGGTCGTCGACAGCGTCGATGTCGATCAAACAGGCCAGCCGGTGCTCACAACGCGCGCTCGTTTTGCCGCGGAGCGGCTCGAACTCGTCATCGAAGACTGATGGATGGGCACGACTGATCCGGTCACCGGACAGCGTCCAGCGGCTCGGCCGACGCTCCCGAAGGGCCGATGATCCACATCCGCAACGTCTTCGAGATGCTATCGATACATGCCACGGTGATCAGAATGAGGATCAGTATGAAAGCCGCTTCTTCCCACGCGTGCGCTCGAATCCGATCCGACAGTTGGAATCCGATGCCGCCGGCACCCACGATGCCGAGAATGGTCGCCGAGCGCACGTTCGATTCGAACAAGTAGAGCGAGCTGGACAGGAACATCGGCAACACCTGAGGCAGCACGCCAAATCGCAATGTTTGAATCCCGCCCGCGCCCATGGCTCGCACACCATCGACTGGTTTCTTTTCGATGTTCTCGATCGATTCCGAGAACAACTTCGACAGCGTTCCGGTGTCCGAAATGAAGATCGCCATGATTCCTGCGAGCGGCCCGAGCCCGACTGCACGGACAAAGATCAGCGCCCAGATGAGCTGGTCGACGCCCCGCAGGCAGTCCATCAGACGGCGCACGCCGAAACGCGGCAGGCTGAATGGAAATGTATTTTTCGCGGCCAAGAACCCGATTGGCACTGCGACGATGGCGGCGAGCACCGTGCCGAGGAACGCCATCGCGATCGTCTCCAGCAGGGCAAGGAGAAGCTCGTCCGGCGCATCGCCGATCGACGGCGGAAACAGCTGCCGGAGAATGATGCCGAGATCGCCGATGCCGTTCCATAGCCGCCATGGCGAGACATCGAATCGCCACAGGCAATAACCAGTCAGCAGAAGAAAGCCCGCCCAAAGGGTCCAACGCACCATCCTCTCGCCGAACGGCTGGACGAATGCCCGGGGCATTCGCCGGCGCATTTGCGCGATCCTGGCCGCGCCCATGTCCACCGCAGGGGTGATCATTCGAGTGTCTCCCGACCGATCAATGCGTGCCGCAGTCGTTCGCAACCGATATCGATGAGCCCCACGGTGACGACGATCAGAATCAGGATGGCGCTGATGTCTTCGTAGTAGAGTGACCGCACGGCGGTGATCAGCTCCATTCCAATTCCGCCCGCACCGACGAAGCCCATGACGGCAGCGGTGCGCACGTTGATCTCGAAGCGCCACAGTACATAGGAGGCGTAGTTGGGCATGACCTGCGGCATCACCCCAAAGCGCATGGTCTGCACCCATCCGGATCCGAGAGCGCGCAGCCCTTCGACCGGTTTCATATCGATATTCTCGTTCGCCTCGGCGAACAGCTTTCCATTCGCGCCGAGGGAGTGCAGCGCGATCGCCAGAATCCCGGCGAGCGGACCGAGACCGAAGGCGAAGACGAAGATCAAAGCGAAGACGAGATCAGGGATCGTGCGAAAGAATTCGCTGGCGCGCCTGGCGAGGTGATAGCTCCAGCCGTTGAGCGCGAGGTTGCGCGACCCGTAGAAGCATACAAGCAGGGCACCGAGCGAACCCAGCAGAGTCGCGAGATACGCCATGAGCACTGTCTCGAGCAAGAGATCGAGCCATTTGCGCAATCCGTAGAACCAGTATGCGAGGTCGGCGCCGAGGCTTGACCAGTGCAGCGCGGGCAACGTGCGCTGGACATATTCGCCAAGCTTGGGGGCGCCCTCGATCAAAGCTATCGGACTGAACTTTCCGATCACGGCGGAGCCGATGCAGAGGGCGACAAACAGCAACAGACCGAACGCCGTGTGCAGGCGCCGTCGCTGACGTAACTCCGCACACTGCCGATCGAAGATGGCGCGCTGATGTGCCTTCGTCGAATGGCCGGGCGAGGTAACCAGCATCAGCTACGCGCCTGTCCCAACGTCCGCGCCTGCGTCACCACGTGACGGAACGTTCATCGGCGGCGCGACTTCCGCTGATCCTCGGCAATGGTGACGAAGGTCTTGTAAGTCTCGTGCGAGACCGCTTCGAAACCGCGGGTCTTGCCCTGTGCGGCCGCCTCCGCGATCGCCATGTTGTCCTTGGCGAGTTCGAGGAACAGGTTGAGCAGGTCTTTCCTCATATCCGGCGGGGTGTTGGATGGGATTGCCCAAAGCGGATTTGCGATCAAGGGCGATTGCCAGACGGTCCGGATATCATCGAGCTTCAGCAGCCCGCGATCCATCATGATTCGGAACTGACCCGACTGATGCCCCGGTGACGTCCAGGTGAAAGCGCTATCGAGAGTGCCCTTGAGCACGCCAAACACGTTCTGCTCGTGACCTCCGGAAAAGACCGTGCGGGAAAAGTATTTCTGCGGGTCGATACCGGCGTCGCGCAGCGCCGCGTTCGGAACCAGGTAGCCCGAGGTCGAGTTGGGGTCGGCCCAGCCCAAGGTCTTTCCCTTGAGATCCTCCAGCGACTTGTAGGGGCTGTCCGCCCGTACGATCAGCACGGAAAAATAGCCCTTGCCGCCGTTCGGTTCGACATTCATCACCAGCGGCTCGATCCCGGCCTTGCTATCGATGTAGCCTGCCGCGTAGGCCGCACCGCCCATCCTGCCGAGATGAATATGCCCTGCGGAAAGCGCCTGGACGATGCCGGCATAGTCGGATGCCGTGAATACCTCGGCTTTTACGCCGAGTTTCCTCTCGATGTACTCGGCGAGAGGCTTGAATCGCGTGATGGTCGCACTCTGCGTCTCGACCGTGACGGAGCCAAGCTTCAGAACCTTGTACTTCTCGCGCCAATCGGCGCTTGCCTCGGTCGTCGCGAGGCTCACTCCCAAGGCTGCGATGGCCGCTACAGCAAAAATCGGCTTGGCGCGACGCATGAGGTCAACTCCCTTTGATTGAGATCTCGTTCTCCCCCCGCGGGAGCACACATTCAGGCCGGCGCCGATGCAACTTCGGGCCGCGGCGCGAGCCATCCGGCCGGCGCGGCGACGTCGTCTGAAACATCGCCTTCACGTTCCTCGCCCTGATAGATCTCGTGGACGGCCGCTTGGGTCAGATCCGCGGGCGTGCCTTCGAATACGACCTTCCCATTCGCCATGCCGACGATGCGGTCGCAGTACCGCCGAGCGGCTTCGAGCGTGTGCAGACTGCAAAGAATGGTAATTCCATTCTCGCCATTGATAGCTTTGAGCGAACTCATCACATGCTCCGCGTTACGCGGATCGAGTGAGGCGATCGGCTCGTCTGCAAGCACGATCGAGGGCTCCTGCATCAGCGCCCGCGCGATCGCAACCCGCTGTTGCTGGCCGCCGGACAGTGTTTCCGCGCGCTGAAACGCGGCAGCCATGAGGTCGAGCCGGTCGAGGGCTTCGACCGCCATCGCACGCTCAGCATCAGTGAAGCGCATGAACAGCGAGGGCAAGGTTCCGTGCCGGCCGATGCGGCCAAGGAGGATGTTGGTCAGGACGTCGAGGCGCGGCACCAGATTGAATTGCTGAAAGATCATCGCGGAGCGTGCCCGCCAAGCCCTAAGATCGCTGCCCCTGAGTTTTGTCACCTCGATACCGTCGAACATAATCTGGCCGGAAGTCGGCTCGACGAGACGATTGATCATGCGCAACAGTGTGGATTTGCCCGCGCCGGAACGACCGATGATGCCGACGAATTGTCCACGCTCGACCCGTAACGAGACGTTGGCGACTGCCGTCTTGGTATCGAAGCGTCGTGATACGCCATCAATTACGAGCATCGGGGCCTCGATATTGCCGCCTATCGCAAGCGCTAGCCCGTTCGTCCTACACACATGTGACAATCGCATTACAAATCACACGACCATGCACAGGCGCGGGTTCGCTGGCGCCCGATTTCATCGAAGCGTCATCTGGACGTCATCCTCCCACAGAAGAGAGCAAGGAAGAGATTATCGATGATCCGCCAGCCACGGAGCGACTGCGCGCGGCCTAGATGATCTGCCGGCGCAACGTCGATCCGACCTGCTCGACAATGATGACCAGCATGAAGATCACCAGGATGATCGTTGCTGCGGTTGCGTAGTCGAACAAGTCGAACGCGACTTTCAGTTCGATCCCGATACCGCCGGCGCCAACGAGGCCCAGCACGACCGAAGCGCGGGTCGCTTTCTCGACGCAGAAAAGGGACGTTGCAATGAAGTTCGGCATGGCGTTCGGTACCACCGCCGACATGATCGTGCCCAACCGGCTGGCGCCGATCGCGGCCAGCGCTTCGCGCGGACCTTTATCGGTCTCTTCCATCGCTTCCGCGAAGAACCGACCAGCGTAACCGATCGTATCGACCATGATCGCAAGCACGCCGGCGGCGGGCCCGAGGCCGACTGCGATGACGAAGAAAAGCGCCCAGACAAGATC
Source organism: Hyphomicrobiales bacterium (assembly GCA_009377695.1). Classification (GTDB taxonomy): domain Bacteria; phylum Pseudomonadota; class Alphaproteobacteria; order Rhizobiales; family Xanthobacteraceae; genus VAZQ01. Next base: position 13,289 of record WHTP01000031.1, read on the forward strand.
GGGCACGGTGCGGAACAGCGCAATGAGCCCGCGCGCGGCGACACGCACAATCGAGTTCGGCGAAATCCCGTCGGCCGCCAAAATTGCCAACGGGAATGACAGGATGAGGCCAAGCACGCAGCCGCCGACGGCCATCTGAAACGTCACCAGCAACGAGGCCAGAATCCGATCCAGGCGATCGAGATCCGGTGGAAACATCCGTTCGAGGATCCCGCCCATGGCCGGGATTCCACGCGCGAGCCGATCGAACGAGAGGCCGGTCGTCGAAAGCGACCAGACGATGAAGGCAAGTGCGCTGACCCAAAGGATGAAGGCCAGCGCACTTGGCTGCTCGAACCGAGGATAACGCGTTGCCGCGGCGAATCGCGCGCTCGTCACGGCCGCTCCTCTGCGAAGAACTTGCGCAACTCCGTCGGATTGGCGTTATTGGAACGGACGTCCAGAGCAACCTGCCCTGCTGCCAGTCCGACGATCCGGTCCGAAAATCTGATCGCGTGTTCCAGATCATGCGATATGAACAGCAGCCCGAGTCCGCGCTCGCGCGCAGTCTCGTGCAGGAGTCGCATGATCTCCTCCCCCGCCCTCGGGTCAAGGCTGGCGTCCGGCTCATCGGCGATGACGAATTCCGGCCGCTGCATCAGCATGCGCGCGATCGCGACGCGCTGGGACTGGCCGCCCGACAGCGAGTCGGCGCGCGCACATGCCTTGCCATCGAGACTGACACGTTCGAGGCACGTCATCGCCTCGTCACGCACGCGGCTTGGCGCCAAGGCCTGATACCAGCTGCCGGGACTCGACATGCGGGCCTGCGCGCCGTGAATGACGTTCGACAGTGCGGAGAGGCGCAATACGAGATTGTGGCGCTGGAACACAAAGCCGACGCGCGAGCGCAAGTGGCGAAGCGATCGCGACGTCAGCGCGCGTACGTCGAGCCCGAACATGCGGATGTCGCCGTCGTTGGGCTCGATCAGGCGAAGAAGGCATCGTACGAACGTCGACTTCCCGGTGCCGTTGGCCCCGATCAAGGCGACGGATTCGCCGGGCCGAATTGCGATATCGACGCCGGACAACACGCACGGTCCGTTCGTAAACGACTTGGACAAGCGTCGCACCGAGAGGGTCGGTTCCGCCTCGGTGGAGCCCGTCTCGACGGTGCGCAGCCCGGAGATCCGGTCAAGCACCGTCAATTCTCGATGAACTGTGTGAACTGGCTGATCCCAACCGCGCGATACATGGCGCGGATGACGTCATAGTCACGGTCGGTGACGTTCGGCAGGAAAATCCCACCGGCGTATTTCTCGTTGTCGCCCTTCACCGACACGACCGCCTTCATGAGCTCATCGCCCTTGTTGAGGAAGGTCTCACGTATCCTGGCAACCACCGTGGGCGACACCGTCGATGCCGCCAGGATAAGGTCATCCGGTAGATCGCGGCCGCGGCCAAGGACGCGCATGGCCAAGCCCGGATTGGCGCGGCGCATGAGCTGGAGGTGAGTCAGATTCAGTCCGATCGCGGCGATGTCGCCGCGCTTGAGCGCTTCGACCGCCACGTTGCGTTTGACGAAGATCGGCTCGTAGTCGCGGCCGTAGTTGAGCCCGGCATCCATCAGGATCTGGGCGGGGCCGAGATGCTGGGAGCTCGATCCGATCTCGCCGAAGGAGACCTTCTTACCTTTGAGGTCGGCCAAGCTTTTGATTGGACCATCGGCGAGAACGACGACCTGGCTGAAATAGTCAGGCCGTGTCCAGGCGACGACGGGTTGGGCGCTGGTGCGCGCCCGGAATACAACATACTCCGCCGGTCCGGTGAGAACGAAATCGAGCTGTTTCGCGGCCATGGCCTCGACGGCGGCGGTGCGCCCGGGAACAGCGAAGAACTCGACCTTCAGCCCGGAGTGCTTTTCGAGCACTTGCTTGAAAGGTCCGAAATCGCGCTGGAGCGACTCCATGCCTTCGACATCGGTAACCGCAAACCGGATCGCTTGCTCTGCACTGGCAGGCATGACGCTTGCCGCCGCGGCGAGCGCGGCCACTGCGACGAATCGTTTGAGCATGATCGCCATCCTTTGCCGATGGGTGTAGCCACATTCGGAGCGGGCTTCGCCCTCTGCGCCTTCGATAGCCGGCCGGCTGCGACGGCCAGATGACACTGTTCACATTGCTCAACAGGTGAATGAACGCTATCGCGCCGTCACAAAACTGAAATAGAACACGGCGTACTTGGACCTGGCGATCGGCGGGATACCTCAATCATGGACCTGAGAATCGAAGGCGGCCGCGCGCTTGTCGACGGCGGCCTGATGGAAACGACGATCGATGTGACGAGCGCAGATGGGGGCGTCGTCACCAATGTTGGGCAGAGCGGCGGCTCCCCGCCGCGGCTGGATGCGCACGACCTTTTGGTCCTTCCCGGCATCGTGGACATCCATGGAGACGCATTCGAGCGGCAGATGATGCCGCGACCTGGCGTTGATTTCCCGATCGACGTTGCGCTCATCGACACCGACCGCCAAGTCGTCGCGAACGGCATTACCACCGTATTCCATGGCGTCACCTGGTCGTGGGAACCCGGCCTGCGCGGGCCCGAGAACGCGCGCGCAATCCTGGAAAGCATCGAGCGCCTGCGCCCGCAATTCGCGGCCGACACTCGTTTTCATTTGCGGCACGAGACCTACAACCTCGATGCCGAGGCTGAAATATCCGAATGGCTGGCCGGCCGGCGCATCGGCCTGCTAGCCTTCAACGATCATATGACCCTGACTGTCGAAGCTTCGAACCGTATCGGAAAGAAAGCGGAGATGGCCAAGCGATCCGGCCTAAGCGAGGAGGATTTCGACGATCTGGTGGAGCGCGTGAAGCGCCGCAGCAACGAAGTGCCGGGCTCGATCGTGCGCCTTGCGGAGGCCGCGGTGGCAAGCGGCGTGCCACTCCTGTCCCATGATGACACCAGTCCGGTGCAGCGTCGCTGGTTCGGCTCGCTGGGATGTCGGATCGCGGAGTTCCCAACCACCATCGAAACGACGCGGGAGGCTGCATCGCAGGGCGACCACATCGTGTTCGGCGCACCCAACGTCGTGCGCGGGGGCAGCCACACCGGCTGGACAAGTGCAGCCGAGATGGTGGAGAGCGGCCTGTGCTCGATCCTGGCGTCAGACTATTACTATCCGGCACCGTTGCTCGCCGCTTTTCGCCTGGCATCAGACAATATCGTTCCATTGGAAAAGGCATGGACCCTCGTGTCGGAAGCGCCGGCCGCAGCGGTTGGCTTGACGGACCGCGGCCGCGTTGCGGGTGGACAACGTGCGGATCTGATTCTCGTCGACGCTCGTGAGTCGCGCCGCCCGCGGGTGATCGCCACCATTGTTGCCGGGCGCATCGTTCATCTCGCCAACGCTGATCGCCTTTACTTGTCCTGATGCGGCCATAGTCAGGAAAGTTCACATCGTGAGCGATGGACCGCGCTACGCGATCTATTACGTGCCAGCGCCCGACACCGATCTTTATCGCTTTGGGTCGACCGTTCTCGGTTACGACTGCTATACCGGCGCCGAGCTCGCGCACCCGCCCGACTTTGGTCTTGACGCGGACGAACGGGAACAGCTCACGCACCAACCGCGGCGATACGGCTTTCATGCAACCCTGAAGGCGCCGTTCCATCTGTCGCCCTCCCACACCGAAGCGGAGCTGGCGAGCGCGCTGGAAAGCTTTGCCGCGCTCGGCCGTGCGATACCGACAATCAAACCTGCCATTCGAGTCCTTAGCGGCTTCGTCGCGATCGTGCCACACGAACCGTGTCCCGAGGTCGATGTGCTGGCGGCAGATTGCGTGACGCTGTTCGAAGCGTTTCGCGCTCCGACCTCGACTCAAGAGCGAGCTCGGCGCCTGGCGTCCGGATTGAGCCAGAGCCAGATCGACAACCTCGACCGCTGGGGTTATCCGTACGTATTCGGCGAGTTTCGATTTCATATGAGCCTGACGGACGGCGTCCGCCCGGATCGCCGCGATGCAATTCTCGCCGCCATTCGGAACGCATTCGTCCGCTGGCGCGGCGATCGCCCGCTCCGTATCAACAGCCTCACGCTCGTACGGCAGGATCATCGAGAGGCCCGATTCCGCGTCGTTCGTCAGGCTGCACTGAACACCAGCCGCTAGTGTGGAGGCCGCCGCGAAATGGTACGAACTTCGGAAGCGGGACACTAGCCTAACGCTCGTCCGCAATCGGCTAAGCTGTCTGCTTCGGCTATCTCTGTAGAAATGCGTCTCCCTTCTGACCAGAAATGACGGGTCGAAAGACCGCGCCCTTCACGATCTATGAAATCGACGCCGGCGGCGGCCACTGCGCGTCTACTCAACGATCGCTACGAACGAGAACAGAGAAATTGACCCCTGCAAACGGCGCGGTTGCAAGCGAAGTTTGACGCATTCGGCGTGCGTGCGCTTGACACGCTGAAGACCGCCTCACTAGGCTGATTATGCGCGCTTGTCTTCCGATGAGTGCTCGTGATGATCGGCTTACCCTTATGGACATCCGTCATCTGCGCAACATGCTGGCAGTCATGGAGGAGGGAAGCCTTGGAAAAGCCGCCCAGCGCCTGAATATTTCCCAGCCCGCATTGACGAAGAGCATCCAACGACTCGAGGAGCATCTCGGTGTCCCGCTTTTCGATCGCGAAGCCCGGGGCATGAAGCCGACATTCTATGCCGACAGCCTCAGAGGCTACGCGAAAGCGGCATGTGTTGGGATGGCCGAGGCCGAAAGTCAGATCGCGTCCCTCCGGAATGGTACCGAAGGCCTCATCACGGTTGCCGGACCGCCGTTGATCGTGACCGAGCTTCTTCCACACATTCTGGTTCGGCTTTCCCAGGAGCGTCCCAAGCTCCAGATCCGCGTTGTTGCGCGAAACAAGGAGTTGTTTACCGGATTGCTTGAGGGACAATTCAACCTTGTTGTAGCGATGCTCTACAACGAGATGCCCAAACAAGGACTGTCGAAGCAGTGGCTGTTCGATGATCGGCTGGTGCTTATCCTGCGTCCTGATCATCCGTTGGCGAGGCGTCGAAAGGTGAGGCCGAGCGACCTGCTCGACCAAAAATGGGTTTTTGCTGGCAACGACACATGGAGCCACCGGCGTCTCCAGCTCTATTTCGAGCAGGCCGGATTGACGGTGCCGCGCGCTCGAATCGAAAGCCGCAATCCGGCGATTCTAAAGTCCATCGTCATGATCAGCGATCATGTCGGGATGATCGCGAAGATGGGGGTAGAGAAGGAGCTCGCCAAAGGGCTCCTCAAATGCGTTGAGATCGATTCGCCTTTGATGCTCAGGCCAATCGGCATTGTTCGTCGCGAAAACGAACCGATGTCGCCTGCCGTGAAATCCTTCGTTCGCATCATTGAGGACGTTTGTAATAGCGCAGCTATACCGCAAAACGATGAGCGGCAACGGGAAACGAGTCATTCCGTTCTTTTATGACCTGACGACAAAATATTACTAGTCGGCGATCACCTCGATCGGCACGATGAAAGCGGTGCGAAGCGCAGCAGCGCCGCGCGACCACTCTTCGTCGTTGACGAAGCGACCGTGCATGGGGTGGAGACCGTTTCCGCAGGAGTCCTGTCGCATGACTGATGCGCTGGTCAATGGCACTGCTCGTCGGCGGCCAAATCTCCGCGCAATCTCCGGCTTCCTAACAAATTTGAGCGTCGAATTCGGACGTGGAGCATGTCATGGACAGCGATGTACAGACACGATTTCTGGAGTGGGCTCGGGATACGCGATCTCCCTCGCCGCCTCCCCCGCCATTGAGCTGCGACTGTCAGTTTCACATCTTCGAGGACGTCAGGACATATCCGCCAAAGCAGGACGCGCTCTATGATCCGCCGAACGCAACGTTCCAGGACATGCGTGGAGTCATGCAGCAGCTCGGTTTCGAACGTGGAGTCATCGTCCACGCCATGCCCTACGACACGGATCACCGCCTGCTGATTGATACCCTGTCTGCGATCGATGATCGCGACAGCATCCGCGCGATCGCAATCATCAAAGACAACGTTAGCGACTCCGAGCTGGACACGCTCAATATGCTTGGTGTGCGCGGGGCCCGCTTCAACCTTGGGCGATACTACAATGAGGTTCAATCTCCGGCCGCCGTGCTGCGCTCAATGGAGCGCGCCCGCGAGATCGGCTGGCATGCGAGACTTCACGTCGCCGGCCCTGATATCCTCGAACATGCCGAGGTGTTCAGCACGATCAAGGATCTGACATTCGTTGTCGATCATATGGGGCATGTCGACTTCTCGGCAGGTCTTCGCTCGCCGAGCTTTCGTTGGCTCATTGACCACATCAAGAACCATGGTTGGTGGCTGATGCTCTCGAACGGCAGCCGGCTTTCGAGCATGACTGAACACTGGGACGATGCCGTACCGTTTGGTGCCGCCTTCGTGGAAGCGGCGCCGGACCGCATGATATGGGGTTCGGATTGGCCCCATGTCCGCTGGCGCAAGAGCAGGATGCCGAACGACGCCGAGCTCGTCGAATTGCTCTATCGGTACGTCGATCATGACCGAGAGCTCATCGAACGAGTGCTCGTTCGCAATCCAGCACGGCTCCATGGCTTCGGCCCATGAACTGATACGTTGTTTCGGCCGATGGCCAGCGAACTGGCCAGAGAAACTGAATTAAGGGAGGTACGGATGATCCGGCCCTTGGCGAGGCTTGTTCTCATCGTTGCGGCGACGTTGTATCTTCCGGCACAATCTTTCGCCGGACCGGTAGAGGAGTTCTACCGGGGAAAGAGATTGACGGTCTATGGTGGCTCTTCAAGCGGCGGCGGAACGGACATCTATGGCCGAACGATTGCACGATTCATCGCCAAGCACATTCCGGGGCAGCCATCCGTAACGGTCATCAACATGCCCGGCGCCAACGGCCTGGTTGTCGCCAATCAACTTTATCGATCACTTCCCAAAGACGGCACGGCCATCGGCACGTTCGATCGTGCCGCCGCAATGCACTCCATCTGGGGCAATCCCGCAGCACAGTTTGTTGCGACAGAACTCAACTGGATCGGGAGTGCCAATATCGACACCAGCTTGTGCGTTACATGGCACACCAGCGGTATCGACACGCTCGACAAGTTCTTGACCCGCGAGGTCGTTCTCGGTTCGTCGGCCATCTACCATGCCAACCTGCTGAACTCCTTGTTCGGCGCGAAGCTCAAGCAAGTCAGGGGCTACCCAGGCGGCAACGACATTGTTCTCGCGCTCGAGCGCGGCGAGGTCCAAGGTCGGTGCAACTGGTCGTGGTCCTCGATCATCAGCACCAGATCCGAGTGGATCCGCGACAAGAAGATCAATGTCTTGCTTCAGTTTGCGGAGGAGAAGCATCTCGAACTACCCAATGTTCCTCTCGTGACGGACCTCGCGAAGACGGAGCAGCAGCGCCAGATGCTCGATCTCACCCTCTCCAGCCAAACAATGGCCCGGCCGTTTGCAGCGCCGCCAAGTGTGCCCGCCGAGCGAACAAGCGCACTGCGCAAGGCGTTCATCGACACCATCCGGGATCCGGAATTCCTTGCAGCAGCGAAGGCTCAGCAGTTGGAGGTTTCACCGGTGAGTGGCCAGAAAATCCAAGATATATTGGCTCAAATCGCCACGACCCCGAAAGATGTGATTCGCACACTGAGAGACGTCGTCCTGGGTCCCGAAGCATCCGCAGCCATGGACAAACACTAGACTAGAACGCGCACGGTCGCGTACGGGGCCTAGCTAGTGCGGCGGTTCAGAAGTCCGCATCATTCTCGCGGCGAGTCCGACATGCGGAGCGTCCAAGCCGACTCAGCCCACCCTTAGCGTTTAGTTATGACTCACGGACAAGTCGATATTTCCTGATCATGTATCCAGTTGTTAGATTCCCGCTCATCCAACGACACAAGGTGGTGGAGCGAACCCAATGAGCGAACCTACTGAGCGCCCTATGATCGACGCGACCTATATTGGCCGTCTTCCGAACGACAAGGCGACTCCCACGCGGGAGCGGGCCGTCAACTCGTATCCGGCTCGCCGCGGCTATAAGCCATATATTCAAGAGCCGCCGCGCATCGACGGCGTTACGGGCATGATCGACATTCATTGCCACGCCGAGCATGGGCAGCAAGATGCCGTGACCGTCGCAAAGCTCGCATCCGCAAACGGCATGTACGGCATTCTCTACAAGTCGATCGGCAAGGAAGACAAGCGCTTCGCCGGGCCGATGGGGGACGTCAAGCTCCTCCTCGAAGAGGTCGACCGCTGGTCGCAAGAGACCGGAATTGCGCCGATCAAGGCCTGGGGCGGCTACGCACTGTGTCGTGATGGCAGGCCGCCAAGCCGCGAGAAAGTGGAGACGCAGATCAAGGCCGGCGTGTCATCCTTTTGGCTCGCATTGGCCAATCACGCAAACACCTATTTCATTGTCGGCGGCAAAACCCGGCGCTGGGACCCGAACGCCGATCCCAAGGAGCACTCGCAGCCGCTCCCCTGGGAGCTGGCGCTGAAGTATGGCCATTATGCGCTCGACGAGAAGGGGCGGCTGAAGCCCGAGTATGAGGAAGCGATCCGCATCATTGCGGACAACGATCGCGCGCTTTCATTCGGACACTCGACCCACCAGGAAATCTTCACGCTCGCCGAGCTCGTGGACAAGCTGAATTTCAAGCGCGCGTTCATCGACCATCCCTTCAGCCCTTTCGTCAGTCTCTCGGTTGAACAGATGAAGCAACTTGCAAAGATCGGCATTCATTTCAACTTTACCTACGACGAGTTGTCTCCCATGCTGGGCGTCGATCCCGGCAATATGTACAACGCCATCAGGACGGTCGGGATCGAGCACTTCACGCTCTCCAGCGACGCCGGAGATACCGTCTTCCCCAACTCCGTCGAAGCCATGCGGCAGATCAGCGGGTACATGAAGGCATTCGGCCTCACCGATGATGAGATTGAGACCGTGTGCATGAAGAACCCCGCCTTCATTGTCGGCGACGATCCGACGGCACCGGTACAGCGGCACAGGGAGCTGCAGGCTGCTGCCTGAACGATGCCGGTCTGCCTTTCGGAACCAGGGCATCCGCAGTCAGGTCATCCAGACTGCGGATGCTGGTACCAAGTGCATCGTAGGGCGCCACCTAAAACGCAAGCGGCACAAGCCATCAAGCACTGGCAGCTCTAGTAGAGTGGATTTGACATTTGCTTTGGGAGTCTGCGGTCAACGGGGTAGCGAATGTCAAATCCACTCCACTAGCGGGCGCGTCGGGTACGGACTTTGTGGTCTGGTGCTGATGATCCAAGCGACGCGTTGAACCTGATCAACGCGGAACATGCGGCAGTGCAACGAGAAAGTAGGGAGGATTTATGCAGAGCAAGATCGGCTATTACACGCTTGCTGCGCTGTTAATCACTGTTGTGTCGTCCGCGGCCGCAGCACAGGGCTGGCCTTCACGTCCCATCACCCTGGTCGTCCCCTTCGGAGCCGGAGGATCGATCGATATTCCGGCACGACGGCTTGCGGCCGAACTGACGCTGAAGCTTGGGCAGCAGGTCATCGTCGAGAACCGGTCCGGTGCCAACGGAAATATCGGCGGCACATATGTCGCAAAGTCCACCCCGGATGGCTACACGATGATGTTCGCGCCTCCCGGCGTGCTGGCGACGAATCGCTTTATGTACAGGAACATGCCGTTCGATTCCGATCGAGCGTTTGCTCCTATTATCCTCCTGGGAAAATCGCCGATGGTGCTATCGGCGAACCCCAAGGTGCCGGTCAGTAATCTTCAAGAATTGATCGCGTATGCAAAGGCCAATCCGGACAAGCTCTCGATCGGCACGCCCGGTATCGGCTCTCAAGCACATCTGGCAATGGAACTGCTGCAGAAGAGCGGCGGCACCAGGATGAACTACGTTCCCTACCGCGGCGCCGCGACATCCGGTGCCGATGCCATCGCGGGCCAAATCGACCTGACCGTCAACTTCACGCCGGCAATGATAGGACCGCTTCGGGATGGCTCGTTGCGCGGCTTGGCCGTCACGACATTGCAGCGATCGAAGCAACTGCCGCGTATTCCGACGGTGAGTGAATCCGGATTTCCTGGATTCGAGGCCGTTGCATATTACAGCGTCGTGGCGCCGGCGGGCACGCCCCGGAAGATCATCCGGACAGTCAACAGCGTCATCAACGACTACTTAGAAAGCGATATCGGCAAGCAACACTTCGAAGCGGGGGACATACAGGCCGCCGGTGGAACGCCAGAAGACCTGCAACGCTTCGTTGCCGGCGAAGTTGCGAAGTGGGGTCCGATCGTCAAATCAGCGGGTATCGCCATGTGAAGCGAGGCGATGAAGGGCGCCCGCATCAAGACTTTCCAGCAATACGGCCAGATTTGCATCATGACGACGCTTCCGGAAACAACGGCTTGGATCTTGCCTTCTCCGCTTGCTAAAGAAGAAGTCGAGATCCTTCTCCCTCTGCTCCGCCGGTTGCGTGCGCAAATCAGCTCCGTCCATCAGTATGAACCGGACTAATCCAACTGCGACCGCCCATTCATTCGGTGACTGAAGATGCTTGCACCCACTGCAAAGATTATCGACGGCAAGGCCGTCTCCGCCAAAATTCGGGCGAAATGCAAGGAACGCGTCGCGGATCTCAAAAGACGGGGCGTTGTGCCAGGTTTGGCCGTTATTCTGGTGGGATCTGACCCGGCCTCAGCGCTCTATGTCCGGAACAAAATGAGGGCTTGCGCCGATGTCGGGATAAAGTCGCTTCGATATGATTTCCCGAGCGACGTTTCTGCCGACGACGTCTTAGCCACCATCAACGATTTGAACGCGAACCAGGATATTCACGGCATTCTGGTTCAACTTCCCCTTCCGCCACAGATCGCAACCGCGAAGGTTTTGCGAGCCATCTCGGCGGAAAAGGACGTCGACGGCTTCCACCTTTACAACGTCGGTGGCCTTGTCGTCGGCGACACCGTCTTCCCGCCCTGCACGCCTTATGGCGTGGTCAAATTGCTGGAGCATGAGCAGATCCCCGTTGAAGGGAGAAACGTTGTTGTCGTGGGTGCCAGCAACATTGTCGGCAAGCCAATGGCACTCATGCTGATGCAGCAGGACGCGACGGTGTGTATCTGCCACGCCAAAACGCGCGACCTCGCCCAATTCACCATTCTTGCCGACATCCTCGTCGTTGCAGCCGGCAGGCCTAACCTGATTTTGCCGCAGATGGTCAAGACCGGTGCCGCGGTTATCGACGTCGGGATCAACCGCTTAGCCGACGGACGGCTGGTTGGCGACGTCGACTTCGAAGGAGTTCGGCAGAAGGCGTCCTACATCACGCCCGTTCCCGGCGGGGTCGGTCCGATGACTGTGACCATGCTGCTAGTCAACACAATCGCTTCGGCTGAACGCCATCCCGATCGCTCGCTCGTATGACTTTGGAGCGATCAGGCGCACTGGATGCGCGCCAGTCCGATGCAAACGGTCTCCGCCCGAAAATTCAAACATTGGAGGTCGCAAACCGGCATTTCAGACCATATGACTGCACGTGCCGGAGAGATCGTCGAAAATTTTGGTCTCTGATCGGACATCGTCCTTGACGCGCTCGAGAAAGCGATTCAGGCCGGTGCCCCATGCCCGCATGGGGCTATGCTGGTGCAACCCGTCATCATTGCTTCGGAATGCCGGCCTTTTCGATGACCTCGGCCCAGCGCTTGATGTCCCGCGCCATACGCTCGCGCATGGCCTCGGGTGTGCTGCCCTGGGCCTTGAGGCCAAGGTTACGCGCCTTCTGTCGCAAGTCGGGCTCGGCCAGTGCCGCAACGATATCGCGGTTGAGCACGGCGAGGATATCCTTCGGCAGGCCGCCAGGGGCGGACAATGCATTCCAGCTCGTCACCACGTAATCCGGCAGACCGCTCTCTTTAACGGTCGGAACGTTTGACAGCAGTGGATTACGATCATCGTCCGCCGATGCGACGATGCGAATCTTGTTGTCCATGATGGGTGCTTTGAAGGCAGCGTAATAGTCGAACGCCAAGTCGATGTCGCCGCGCAGTACGCCCGTAATAAGATCGGGCGTGGTGCGGTACGTGACAATGGTCGCGTCAATTCCGGTCATCAGCTTAAAGAGATGCGCCGACAGGTTTTGGGTCGAGCCTGGATTGATGGCGCCAAGATTGAGCTTGCCTGGGTTCTTCTGGGCGTACTCGATGACTTCTGCCACGGTCTTGAATAGTCCATCGCCGCGGGTCGCGAGCAGCATCTCGAACGTGGCCGTAATCGAGACTTGGGTGAAGTCCTTGAGAACGTCGTATGGGCGGTTCTTGAACAGGGACATCCCGATCGCCGTGCCGTTGCCGGTCACCGACATCGAATAGCCGTCCGGCGGCGATGCCAGGAGCGTCTGCTGGGCGAGGAGGCCGCCGGCGCCCGGCCGGTTCTCTATCACGACCTGCTGGCCCCACATCTCGCTGAGCTTTTGTCCCAGCAGCCGCATGGTGAAATCGGCGACCCCTCCGGCCCCGTATGGAAGAATGAGGCGCACGGGCCGTATCGGGAATTTCGTGTCGGCGCGGGCGGAAGCGCAAACTGTCTGGGACAGAAGCAGGATCACAAGTCCGCTAACCAGTGCATTAACACGGGTGCGCGTAGGTGAAGACCGGCTGCATACGAACATCGGTTCCCTCCCGGTGGGACTGCCCCGACGCTCTTTGCCGTGTCACTGTCAACGAACGGATCGGCGTCGGATGCTTGGCGCCATTAAACCCCGGGAGGCTGCACGAGGGGATATCGAAATGTCGGCCGCCGCCATAAGAGAAATGGGAATCGATCGACTAGCTCGCAAAAGCTAGCTCAAGCGGCCGGTGCCGGCAGCTTGCGCCCCATGCGGCGTCCACGGTGTGGGTGCACCGCCGGCGTGTTGATCCTACCGGCATGCTGTCTGAGCCGCTCCAGAAAGCTGAGCTGCACGCTGGTCGGGTGCCAGTCGGCTCGCGTGGTCACGCCGTCAAGCATGCGCGCGACTTGGGGCTGGAACGGGAGGGCGACGATCGACCCGCCGGCCGACTCGCGGCGAGCCTCCTGGGTCGACATCAGAGTTATGCGGTCACTCGCTGCGATCAGCGACACTTGGACATCAAGCGCGCTCGTCTCCACCCGCGACGTCGGCTGCCGCGACATGCCGGAGAACATCCATTCGAATGCGCGTCGACGCGGCGCGCCCGGGCGCGGCAGGATCCAATCGTAGGCAGCGAGGTCTTCCAACCGCAGTTCGCGCTTGCGGGTCAACGGGTGACCTGTGCGGACCACAATCGAATATGGGTCGGAGAACAGCGGCTCTTCGTGTACGTCGCGCACCCAATCGGGACGGCGCAGGATCCCGAACAAGAAGTCGATGCGACCGGTGCGCAGATCATTGAGCAGCGTATCGTAGGGACCATCGGCGATCATGACCTGCGCACTGGGATATTGGTGCAACAGGTCGTCGACGGCAGCGCTCAGGATGTACATCGAGCACTGCGGGATGGCCCCAACGGAGATTCTTGTCTCAGCCTGGCCACAGACCATGCCGATTTCATCGCGAGCATGTTCGATCTCTCGCATTGCGAGCTTCAATCTGCGAGCAAGCTCGGCACCGCCAAGCGTGGTCGTGAGGCCGTAAGCCGTATGGTGAGTAAGGGGGTGCCCGAGCAGGTGCTCCAGGTCGCTCACCGAACGACATAAGGAACGGGGAGTCACGTCGACGGTGCGCGCCGCAGCCTCGATCGATGAACTCTCGGCCAGGGCGACGAGGCTGCGAACATGCGTGGACGTGATCTTGTGCTCAAGCGAGCTTAGACGCCCCTTGTCCAAGAATGGCGGACCGACCTGCGGCTTCAGCAGCGCTTGCCGGATTTGGGAGATGAGACGTTGCGTGCGCAGATGCAGGATGCCGCCGCATTGCGTCAGGTAGGACCCAGAATGGCGCCGTTCCAGGAGCGTCGCACCGAGCGTCTTTTCAAGATTGGCTAGCGCTTGGGTCACCGCGGGTTGCGAGCGGCTGACCTCAGCCGCGGCACGGCTGAGGCTTTCCAGCCGCGCCACCGCTTCGAACATGCGCAGATGCCTGAGACTTGGCAGGTCGGCTGCAATCATGGGTTCTGCTCCGTGGCATCGCCGCAGCAACCAGTAGCACGGAATTTATGGTACCGGCCGTGTCACGAGCACGCAGCAAGACCTTCTCTGCGGACCGAAATTTTCGATCGGCGCTTTGTGCGCTGCACACTCGCGGGCCGCCCGCGCCTGAAGCTGTCGCACAAAACTTATGGCTGACGGCGAAAATCCGATTTGAGCCGGTCACCTTCCTGGCCGAACCTACTGCCGCGCATCACCCATCCGGCGGTCGCGAAGCGATCCGGTCTCAGCCATATAAGCAGGTGACACAGTGGCAAAGTCTCTCGTGCCCTTGAAGATCGCCGTTGCCGAATACCCCCATACCAAAGCCATTCTGTCGGGTCGCATACCGATCGAGGGCATCGAACCGCAGTTTGTGAACGTGGTACCGCAGATCGCGGCCTACCGGCGGATGGTGCGCGAGGTGGAATTTGATGTCTGTGAACTGGCGCCGACCACTTACATCATTGCCCGCGCGCACGGTGCGCCATTCGCGGCGCTGCCGATCTTCGTGTCGCGCGCGTTTCACCACGGCGGCCTCCTGGTGCGTCCCGACGCCGGCATCAAGTCGCCGCGGGATCTCGAAGGCATGAAGGTCGGCGTGCGTGCCTACTCGGTGACGACGGGGGTTTGGACGCGCGGCATCTTGATCGACGACTACGGGCTCGACAGCGCGACGGTGACCTGGGTGGTCGACGACGAGGAACACGTTCGTGAGCTACGGCTACCACCTAATGTCGTCCACGCACCGGAGGGTACCTCGCTGGTCGAGATGATGGCGAAGGGTGAGATCAGTGCCGGGTTCTCGGGCAATGCTGGCCTCGGGCGCGCGGGCAAGCCCACCGCCGGCTGGGACGCGAAGCAGATTCCGGCCGCCGATTATCCCGAGCTGTTTCCTGATGCCAAATCCCTCGAGGCCGCCTGGTTCAAGAAGACCGGCATCTATCCCATGCACGGCACAATCGTCGTCAAGGACAGCGTGCTGCGCGAACACCCATGGGTCGCCCGTTCTCTGCACGAAGCGTACAGCACGGCAAAGGCTGAGTGGCTGTCCGCCCTGCAGGCTGGCTCCGCCAATGCTGCCACCGACCAGAAGTATCGCGAACTGATGCCCATTGTCGGCGACGACCCCCTGCCCTTCGGCATCGAACGCAACCGCGCGACAATCCAAGCGTTGGAAAGTTACGCCTTCAAGCAGGAGCTGATTCCACGCCGAATGTCCCTCGACGAGCTGTTCGTCGATCCCGAGCTGATGTGAGGAAGAATTCCATGACTGGTCCCATCGTCGACATCCATCCGCACATCGTCTCGACAGATACCAAGCGCTATCCGCTCGCGCCGCTGTTCGGCATCCAGTCCGACTGGTCGAAGGAACGAACTGCCAGCGTCGAGGAGCTGCTTGCCGCGATGGACGAAGCCGGCGTCGCGAAGACTGCGATCGTCCACGCATCCACCTGCTACGGATTCGACAATTCGCTGGTCGGAGATACCGTTGCGCGCTTCCCCCAGCGCTGTACGGCCGTTGGCTCGATCGACATGCTGGCGCCCGACGCTGTCGACGTCGCGAAGCACTGGATCGCGCGCGGCGTCACGGGGTTCCGCATCTTTACTGGCGGAAGCACCAAGAGCGTCGACGCCAGCACGCTCGATGACGCGCGTTCCTATCCGGTGTGGGAGTTGTGCGGCGAGCGTGCTATCCCGATCTGTGTCCAGACCGACGCTTCAGGCATCCCTCCCACCATCGCATTGGCAAAGCGCTTTCCCAAGGCTTCGATCATCGTCGATCACTTCGCCCGTCCCGACGTCAGCGGCGGCCCGCCCTACGCGAAAGCGGCGCCTTTGATGAGCCTCGCTGCGTTGCCGAACGTCTATCTCAAGCTCACACCGGTGGCGCTCGATCGCATCCGGCAAGCCAAGGCCGACACGCACGTGTTTCTTGCCAAGCTCGTGGCCGAATTCGGCGCCGCCCGCATCGCCTGGGGCTCCAACTGGCCGAACTCGCCGGGCACGCTCAAGGAGCATGTTATGGCTGCAAGGGCCGCGCTTGCGTCGCTGAGCGAGCCCGACCGCGACGCGATCCTGGGTGGAACAGCGCTGCGGCTCTATCCGACCCTGAGCAATACTTGAGTGCACCATGCCAGCTCCTTATCCGACCAGCGGTCCGGTCACGCTCAAGACCAACCTCGCCGATAGCGCGCTCTCGGCCGCGCTGAAGGACGGCCGGGTCTCGTCGCCGATCGTGCGCTTTGATTTCTGTGGACCGCCGGTGGCGAGCAACGGCTTCAAAGCGATGGTGCGCGAGGGCGCGTTCGATGCCGGCGAGCTCGCGATCGTCACCTACCTGCAAGCCAAGACCTACGGCAAGCCGCTGACGCTGCTGCCCGTGGCCGTCGTCGGACGCTTCCAGCACAACACCATCTCCTATATGGACCGCGGCAAGCCGATGGCGCCGAAGGACCTCGAGGGGCGGCGTGTCGCTGTCCGCGCCTATACGCAAACGACCGGCGCCTGGGCCCGCGGCATCCTCCAGCATGAATACGGCGTCGACCTCAGTCGTATCGCCTGGATCACGACCGACGATCCGCATCTGGCGGAGTTCACGGACCCCGCCAACGTCGTGCGCGTCGACAAGCGTGAGAAGCCGCTCGATCAGCGCCTGATCGACGGAGAGGCCGACGCCGGCATTCTTGGTCCTGAGTCTCCCAAGCACGAGAAGGCACGCCGTCTTATCGCAGATCACGCCGCGGCAGCGCAGGCGTGGCACGCGAAATACGGCTGCACCCACATCAACCACATGTTCGTGCTCAACTCCGAACTGGCACGACAGCGGCCGGACGTGGCCGCCGAGGTCTACAGGATGCTCGCTGACAGCAAAGCCGCCGCGGGTCCGTCCAAGGGCGTCGACCCGCTGCCGTTTGGCGTAGAGAACGTGGCGCGCTCGATCGAGATCGTCAATCAGTACGCCCACGACCAGGGCATCATTCCCCGTCCCTTCGCGGTGTCAGAGCTGTTCGACGACGCGACACGAAAGCTTGGGGCTTGCTAGTGCCAACATAGTCCATCACGCGTCGAAACATGCCACCCTTGGTGGCGCAGCCGCGATGGCCAGTTCAATCGATGCCGAAGCGGTATTCCGTCGTGCTTGCAAAGCGCTCGCCTGGACGCAAGACCGTGCACGGAAAGGCAGGCTGGTTCGGCGAATCCGGAAAGTGTTGCGCTTCAAGACAAAAGCCCGTGCGGCGGCGATAAACTTCACCGGTCGGCCCGCGCAGCGTTCCATCAAGATGGTTACCGCTGTAAAATTGAAGTCCTGGCTCGGTGGTGTACACTTCGAGAACACGTCCGCTGCGCGGATCGCGTGCGCGGGCGGCGAGCCGTCGCTCGCCGCTCTGAGATGGGCGCAGAACGAAATTGTGATCGTAGCCAAGAGCGACCTCGAGCTGCTCATCCCGCTGGCCGATGCGGCTGCCGATCCGGTGCGGCTCGCGGAAATCGAAGGGCGTGCCTGCAACATCTCGGGTCTGCCCGGTCGGGATGAGCTGGTTGTCGACCGGCGTGAACCGATCAGCGACGATCATCAGTTGGTGCTCGAGTATGTCGGCACTCGCTGGACCACCTAAGTTGAAATACGCGTGGTTGGTGAAATTGACGACGGTTGGGCGGTCCGTTTCCGCCCGATAGGCGATCCGCAATGTATTTCCTCCGGACACGACATAGGTCACCTCAAGAACGACCGCGCCTGGGAAACCCTGGTCTCCGTCTGGACTGGTGTGGCGAAGCGTGAGGCGAGGCTCTGGGTCATCCGCGCAATCAACGACGCTCCAGATCGCTTTATTGAACCCTACTCGTCCGCCATGGAGACAGCTATCGCCGTCGTTCTTGGACAAGTGATACTCGCTTCCGTCAAGGACGAACGACGCGCCGCCAATCCGATTCGCAAAACGGCCGACCAGCGCGCCCAAGTAGCTGTCTTGCGCAAGGTATTCCGCGAGCGACGGGAGCGCGAGGACGACGTTATCGCGAACGCCCTGGCGGTCCGGTATTTCGATCCCGACGATCGTCCCACCATAGGTGATGACCTGCGCCCGCAGTCCGGTTTCTTTCCCTAAAGTGTAGAGATCGACCGCCGCGCCATCCGGCATCACTCCGTACGATCGCATGGCAGCGGCAGCGTTTCCCGATTGCATCGTAGACCCCATGTTGAGCTTCAGAAAAACCCCTGTGCTTGGTCTTCAGGACGTACGAGCGCCGGCGACCTGCAGCTTGGCTTGCCAAATCTGCGTGTCGCCGAGAATGAACAGCACGTCATTGTTCGGCCCGCCGAAGGTGAAATTGGCCACGCCTGGGGCCAGGATCTCGCCAAGCAGGTCGCCCTCCGGCGTGAACACCTGCACACCGGTTGCAGACGACGTGTAGACGTGGCCTCGAACGTCGAGCTTGATGCCGTCGGGGACGCCGGGGCTGACTACGGCGAACAGGCGTTCGTTCCGCAAGTGGCGGCTGTCATGCACATCGAAGGCACGGATATGATGCGGCAGCCCGGCAAAATAGGTACCCGGAGCCTGATTGGCGCCGCTGTCGGTGACGTAAAGGACGGATTCGTCCGGCGAGAAGGCAAGCCCGTTCGGCTTGTTGAAGCTGTCCGCAACAACCACGGTCTCGCCCGTGGCGGGGTCATGGCGATAGACATATGCGCCGACCTCCGGCGTCCCCTTGAAACCTTGGACCTCGCCATAGTTCGGATCGGTAAACCAAACAGCGCGATCGCTCTTCACGACCACGTCATTCGGCGAGTTGAAGTGAAGCCCCCGCCACTGATCGACCACGGTCTCGACCGAGCGTGTCTTGAGGTCCATGCGGCTGATGCGAGCGGGCCTTTCGCGCGTGCCTTGCTCACAGATCACGAGGCGGCTGTCGCGGTCGAGCGTCATGCCGTTTGCCATGTTCGAGGGAGACTGAATCGTATCGAGCGCTTGCGCCCTGCAAGGAAACTCTTCGCCCACCAACTGCAGGCGCTTTATGGCGATGTTCTTGAGCCCGGGCTCAGGCACCGTGGTGAAATAGAGCGCATGCTCTGTGGCAACATAGACCGGCCCTTCATGGGCGTTCGTCTCCATCAAGACCGGCCGCTGAAAGCGCGAGCCGAGTACCGCGCGGAATTCATCGCGATAGACGGTGAACGTCGCCCCGTCGCCGTGATCGGGAGAATGTGCCATCGCCTCCAACCTCGTCCTGACAATAATTGATGCCCATCGATCTGCATCAGCTTTCCCATAACTTGGTCCTGATCCCAGCTTGCGGAGACCGTTAACGGCTGCGCCTGCGAGCCGAGCCCAACAATCAACAAAATCACCACAAGTCAGAACGAAGACGTCAAGAAGCCATTCATAGAAGATGAAGCGATGCGGCTGCTTGTCCTAACTAAGCTCGATCTGCCTCAATAGTCCTGTCCCGGCAACCTGATGCTCAGCCGCAGCGACGAGCACTCGGTCTTGGATCGCCGCCATTGGGGCTCTCCCATGCCTCGCGCTAACGCCCGCGGAGGGGTTGTGATCCGCGCCCGCTTCGCAGAGGATTCGCCTGTTCGCGAATCTGTCGAGAGGAGAGCTATCGATGGACTGGCTGATTAACGACGCTCTGCCGATACTAGCGCGGATTTTCATCGTCTGCATCTTCCCATTCAGCTTCATCGACAAGCTCATCAATTGGGACAGTGCGCTGAAGCAGGCGACGTCAAGCTGGCTTCCCGGCGGCCCGGCCCTCTTGATCCTCGCCATGATTATCGAATTGTTCACGCCGCCGATGATCGTATTTGGTTTCTACGACGGCATCGCGGCGTTCATTCTCGCCGGTTACTGTTTCGTCACCGGCATCGTCTATCACGCGTTCTGGACCTATCCGCGCTTCTGGTCACCACAGAGCGAGGGTTATCCGCATATCTGGGACTTCTTCAAGAATTTCGGACTGGTGGGCGGGCTCATCTTCGTCATGTATCAGAGCGGCTTCATCCAGGCGGTGGGCGGCGAGATCGAGCGGGTCTCCACGCTTATCTAGTGTCGCGCTCGTCTCGTATGAGATCACGGCGATCCGGCGAAGGGCAACAAAACTTGGATATCGAAATTTTCACAATCAGAGACTCGAGCGCAAATGTGCCGTTGATGTTATCCAAGAACGGAAGCTCTTCGGCTGCAGAGACTGCCTTACGATCCTCGCAAATGCGTAAGCTGCTTACTGCGGCTGGTACCCGGAGGCCTTGGCGATTTCCGCATTCACGACGATTTGCTTGCGGACGAACGAATCGAACTCCGCAGGTGTCATGGGCATCGGCACGCCGCCGAGCGCAATAATCTTCTTCGCTACCTCTTTCACTCCAAGTGCCGCGACGATCTCGCGATTGAGGCGATCGACAATTGACTTGGGCGTCTTTGCAGGCGCAAAGGCGCCGACCCAGAATAAGTATTCGGCTGCTGGCAAGCCGGCCTCGGCAAGCGTTAAGACGTCGGGCATCAGAGGCAGTCGCTTCCGCGAGCTTACTGCTAGTGAGCTAATCTTGCCGTCTCGTGTTAGCGAGATGGCGTTAACTGCGGGCGCGGCGTAGATATCGAGACGACCCGCGATCAACTCCGTCATGCCCTCGGGCGTGCCGCGAAATGGCACATGCGACGCGGGGAACCCAGCCGTCCGGCTTAGGAGATCCATGAAGAGATGGCCGGAGCTGCCAGCGCCAGCGCTTCCGTAAAGGATGGCGCTGCCTGGCTTCTTCCCTGCATCAATCAGGTCCTTCAGTGTCTTGTATCGGGTTGGCGTCGTGACCACGAAAGGAATGTCGGCCAATCCGCTAACCGCCACAAAATCATCGGCTACACTGAAAGGCAGTTTGGCGTATGTGGACGCCACGACCACATGCGAGGTGGAGTTTACCAAGAGCGTATACCCATCTGGATCCGCCTTTGCGACTGCACCTGAACCGAGAGTGGTCCCGGCGCCTCCGCGGTTCTCAATAACGAATGTCTGGCCGACCTGCTTGCCAACCTGATCGAATACAGTCCGAGCGGTGATATCGGTCGCGCTCCCCGCCGTGAACGGTACGACGATTTTGATCGGCTGTTTTGTTGGCCACTCCTGCGCCATCGCAACAATTGGCGATAACAGAAGCAGAAACGCTAAGACCAAGATAGATGACCGGAACATACGCTTCCCTCGCGACAGTCCATTGTTCGGCGGAACTCGGTTGGACAATACCACGCTGGCTATTTTCCAAAAGGTGATCGAAATCGCTCGCGGTCGTGGCTGGACTGAATGTCGCGCGCTGGTGCCAACGGCCCGCCTTGCATGGGGCTCCCGATTCCCTACATGCGCGATGCGGTGGCGCATTGGCTACCGTCGCCCGCCTAGGGCGTTTCCTCCCTAGACTTGGGCCGCGCCTCGAGCGCGGCCCTTTTTTGCGAATGGATCAGCATTGATGGCTTCAGCGATGACAGACGCGCACCTTCTTCCCGTGGCGACAGCCAAAGAGATCGCGCGACACAACCGTACAGGTATTACAGTGCCTGCGAAAGCGGTATCGCGTTGAATGGATGAGTAGGAGCGTGTGCGGCGCGTTTCCTATGCTTCCAGCCCGTCGGCGCCGTCGCGGAAGAAGGCGATCTTGCCGTTTACCACGGTCATGTCGACGGGGATGTCCTTGATCTTCTCGGGCGCGACCGCATACGGGTTTTCGGCGAGCACGGCGAAATCGGCCAGCTTGCCGGGCTCGATCGATCCCTTGATCTTTTCCTCGAACGCGTTGTAGGCGGCGTTGACGGTGAACATGCGGATGGCGTCGCGCACGCTCACCGCCTGGTCCGCACCCACGGTCTTGCCCGTCCAGGTCCGGCGCGAGACGGCGGTGCCGAGATCGCGCAAGCTGTCCAGCGGCCAGTAGGCCGGACCGTCGGAGCCCGAGGTGATCTGCAGCCCCGCTTTCAGCATGTCGCGGATATTGAAGCTGTTCTCGAGCCGCTTTTCGCCGATGCAGTCGAGCAACGACTCCCAGATGAAGTGCATGAACGGAATATTGGGCACCGGCAGTATACGGTTGCGGGTGATGACGTCCATGCGCGCGTCGTTGACAAGCCAGTTGCCGAGATGCTCCACCCGGTGGCGGTGGTCCTCGCGCGGATGCGCCTTCAGCGCCTTCTCCAGCGAGAGCAGCGCCATGTCCATCGCCACGTCGCCGATGGCGTGAATGCATACCCGGTGGCCGGCGCGGTGATAGGCCTCCACCGTCTCGTCCAGCTCGTCCTGCTCGATGCGGATCAGCCCCTCGTGGCAGGGATCGTCGACATAGGGCTCGTAGAATTTGGCGACATGGCCGGTAATGCCGCCGTCGATCGACATCTTCACCCCACCGATGCGCAGCCAGTCGTTGCCGAACCCGGTCTTGATGCCGAGATTCAGCAGACTTTCCTTGCGGATCGCCGCCTCGATCACGCGGATCAGGATCGAGACCCGGATCGGCAGCGTTCCCTCGTCCACCAGTTCCTGATAGGCGCGAATGCTCGCGTCGTTGGTGACGATGTCATGGATGTTGGTGATGCCGCGCGCAAGGCAGCGCTCGGCGGCGAACAGGACGCCTTCCTTCATCTGCTCGTAGGAATATTTCGGGACGACGCTACGCACCAGGAACTGGGCGCGCTCCACCAGCTTGCCGGTCGGCTCCCCGTTGCCGTCGAACTCGATGGCGCCGCCGGCCGGCGCGGGGGCGGCCGCATCGATGCCGGCGAGTTCCAACGCCTTCGTATTGGCGATGGTGATGTGTGCGCCGAAATTGATGGCGACCGGATGATCCGGTGCCGCCGCGTCGAGATCGCGGCGGTCGGGGAATCGCTTCTCCGGCATGCGGAAATTCTGCATCGGACTGCCATGGGCAACGATCCAGGTGCCGGGCGGCTGCTTCGAGGCCTGCTCCGTGATCTTCTCGGCGATTTGTTGGATCGAGCGCACGTTGGAATAGAAGTCGCGGCAGTCGACCCGGCTCATCATCGCCGCGCCGCCGTCGGCGAAATGGACGTGCGGATCGGTCAGCCCGGGCAGCACGCAGCGCCCCTTGAGGTCGATTTTCTTCGTGCGCCCGTCCGCCAGCGCGTCTATGTCGCGCGCCGAGCCGACCGCGCCGATGCGCGTGCCCCACACAGCGACGGCCTCCGCCTCAGTATCGGTCGCGTCCACGGTCAGCACGGTGGCGTTGGTCAGCACCAGATCGGGGCTCAGTGCGGCGATGGACATCGGTCTCCCTTTCCTTTTCGTGCACTTTCAGCCGATCGATGCGCCAGACGGGAAATTGCCTGATCGATTGCGCCGTCCCTGCCGAGCGCACGTTACAGACTCTCCCGCAGGCGGATCAGCCGGCAACGGAAATCGTGCCCGAGATCATCCGCAGGGGCAAGAATAGCCTCCCGCGGTGTGACAAGCGGGCCCGAATGATGTGTAATGTCCGCAGATCAACCGCGGGCCTGGAGCCGATGGCGCTGCAGGGAGCATTGGATGGGCGTACTTCTCAGCGTCCGGAACCTGCAGACGTCGTTTTTCACCAGCGATGGCGAGGTGCGTGCGGTTGACGGCGTAAGCTTCGACATCGAGGACGGGGCGACCATCGGGCTCGTCGGCGAGTCGGGTTGCGGCAAGAGCGTCACGGCACTCTCGATCATGCAACTTCTGGCGAAGGGCACTGGCAGGATCGTCGGCGGCGAGATCCTGTACCGGGGGGCCAACCTGGCCGCCTATACGGAAGAGCAGATGCGCCGCGTGCGCGGCAACGAGATCTCGATGATCTTCCAGG
Source organism: Hyphomicrobiales bacterium (assembly GCA_009377695.1). GTDB lineage: Bacteria > Pseudomonadota > Alphaproteobacteria > Rhizobiales > Xanthobacteraceae > VAZQ01. Next base: position 37,287 of record WHTP01000031.1, read on the forward strand.
AGCCGATGACCTCGCTCAACCCGGTGTTCACCGTCGGTGACCAGATCGGCGAGGCGGTGCGCCTGCACCAGCGGGTGTCCCCGCGCGAGGCCCGGAATCGCGCCATCGAAATGCTCCGCCTGGTCAAGATCGCGGAGCCCGACAAGCGGGCGAAGGATTATCCGCACCAGCTTTCGGGCGGCATGCGTCAACGGGTGATGATCGCGATGGCGCTAAGTTGTAATCCAAAGCTGCTGATGGCCGATGAGCCGACGACAGCGCTCGACGTAACCATTCAGGCACAGATTCTCGACCTCATCGCCGAGTTGCAAGAGCGGCTCGGGATGGCAGTGCTGCTGATCACCCACGACCTCGGCGTGGTCGCGCAGCATGCCGATGGGGTGGCTGTCATGTACGCCGGCAAGATCGTCGAGCGGGGGAGTCCGGAGTCGATCTTCGCACACCCGATGCACCCGTACACGGTCGGGCTGATGAACTCGGTTCCCGGTACCACCGATAAGCGAGCACGGCTCAAAGCGATTCCCGGAATTGTTCCGAGCCCGCTGGACTGGCCTTCCGGCTGTCGCTTCCGGACGCGATGCGAGCGGGCCGAAGAAGCCTGCGCGGTGAAACAGCCCGACTTGCTTGAGGCCGAGCCTGGCCACTGGGTATCCTGCCTGAAGGTGCCGCAGCACGGGGCGTCGGCGGTGGCAGTCGGGGAGTGAAAGGCGATGGCGCTGCTGGAAATCCGGAATCTCAAGAAGCACTTTCCGGCCGGCGGCGGACTGCTGCGCAGGGGCACGGATACCGTCAAGGCGGTCGACGGGGTGACCCTATCGGTCGAGGACGGCGAGACCATGGGCCTTGTCGGCGAGTCCGGCTGCGGGAAGTCGACGCTCGGGCGCTGCGTGATCCGCCTCATTGAGCCGAGCTCAGGGCAGATCGTCTTCGAAGGGCGCGATATCACCCATCTCAGCTTCTCCGAAATGCGCGAGACGCGCCGCCGCATGCAGATCATCTTTCAGGATCCTTACGCGTCGCTGAACCCGCGAATGCGCGTCGGAGAGATCGTTGGTGAGGGGCTCCGGATCCATGGCCTGGCCAAAGGGGCGGAGCTGCGTGACCGGGTCGTGCAGCTTCTCGCGCGCGTCGGGCTGCGCGAAGATCAGTTCGACCGCTATCCGCACGAGTTCTCTGGCGGTCAGCGCCAGCGCATCGGCATTGCACGGGCCCTTGCAGTGAATGCCAGATTCATCGTGGCGGACGAGGCGGTCTCCGCGCTTGATGTCTCGATCCAGGCCCAGATTCTGAATTTGCTGCGGGACCTGCAGGAGGAGTTCAACCTCACCTACCTGTTCATCTCCCACGACCTGCGCGTGGTCGAATACATGAGCCGGCGGGTCGCGGTCATGTATCTCGGCAAGATCGTCGAAATCGCGCCGTCCGAGGAAATCTACGCCAACGCACAGCACCCTTACACTCGGGCCCTGCTGTCGGCGGCGCCGGTGGCAGACCCGTCGCGCAAGTGCGAGCGCATGGTGCTGCAAGGCGACGTCCCGAGCCCGATCAATCCACCGTCGGGCTGCAGCTTTCATCCCCGCTGTCCGTTCGCGAGGAAGATCTGCGCCGAGGTGGAGCCCCGTCTGGTCCATGAGGGTGACCATGGCATCGCCTGCCACGTCTTCGGACCCGGCGCCGTCGCTACGCAGGAGGCAGATGCGGCATAGCCGCGCAGACGAAACTTCCATCGTCGGGACTTCTCCTATCGGGTAACATCAATTGTTCGCCGCGCATGTTAGCGTTCCGCCAATAAGAGCGAGCTTTACGACAGTGGCCGCGACCGTCTCTTCCAAGCCGTGGCGTCCGCCGAAACGCATCGAGCGCGGCGACCTGGTGAAGATTTCCGATCGGTTGCTATCCGAGCCTGACATCCCCTGGTCACGCGACGAGGAGATCACCCGCATCCATTCCAACGGGATGGACTGGGATATCGGCACCATAGTCTACGCGCCGGATGATCCCGGCCGTCTCGCCGTCGGCTCCGACGGCAGGAAGATCGGCGTGTTCATGACCCATGGCGGCGCCAGCGACTGGCGCTCGATGGAGCCGCTGGCCAGGACCTTCTGCGGCAAGCGGGGCTACAAGGTCTGCTCGATGACCTATCCGGGCCGGTTCTACTTTGACGATCCGAACCATGATTGGCCCGGTGACACGTTCCAGGACAACGGCACTGTGCGCACCCCGATCTGGCTGAGGGGCGAGCACATCACCCCCGAGCAGTACGAGGTGAAGGCCGACGACACTCACCGCGGGATATACGGCACCCGCCGTTACGCGGTCGCAAAACCCGAGACGCTGTTCTACTTGCGGATGGCATCGTGGCCCAAGGCCATCGTGGATGCGATGAAGGATATCTGCGCCCGCCATTTCCCACCCGAGCAGTGGGCGGTCTACGTCCACGGCCACTCGACCGGCGGCCCGTTCGTGCACACGCTCATGCAGCGCTGCGAGAACGTCCGCGGGCTGATCGGGATCGAGAACTCGCCATTCGGCTGGCTGTTCAACAAGATGACGGGCCATGACTGGCCGACGCCGTTCAACTACCTCCTGGTGCGAAACTGGCGCGAGCTCGCGCGCTACCGCGGGGCCGAGCTCGCCATGCAGGAGGGCGAAAAGCCGCTGTTCCGCCTCGCCCAGGTGATGGAGGAGATCTTCGATCTGTGGGAGGTTTCCAGGCAGGCGCCGCAGTTCAAGGCGGAGAACTGGTACCACAACCGCACGGTCTCCTGCCTGACCGAGGCGGCCCGAGTCGTGGCGAGGCAGCGCGGGCTGAACCGGGAGGAGACCGAGGCCCTGGTCGCCGAGTATCTGGGTTACGGCGTGCCACTGCAGGGGAGCGGAGTGAAGCCCGTGCCGCCGCTGCTGCACGGCATCTGCACGTATTCCCGCGACCACCGGCCCGAGAAGTACGAGATGATGCGGGCCGAATACGCGAAGCTGAGCCCGGCGCCGAAGTTCGAATACGTGCAGCTGGGTGCGGGCGTCCACTCCTACTGGCGAACAGAGGACGGACTGCCTCTCGGCGTCTGCCCCGCGGTTGTCGCGCTGTGGGACGAGGCCATCATGAACGACTGGTACGCCACAGCCATAAGCTGAAGGGGGAATTCCGGGTTGCCTTGGGGCCGTCCGGTGGCAGGGACAAAGGCAGGATCATGGGAAGGAGGCGAGATTGTCATGAGAACAAAGCGCATCATTTCAGCGGGCCGTTCTCTCGTCGCAGCTGCCGTGATGGCTGCTGCAGCGGCGCTCGGTGCCCCCGGCGCCCAGGCCCAGGCGAAGTCGTCCGTCTCCATCGGTGTGGTGAACGACTTCGCAGGGTGGAATCCCTACGCGGATTCGACTGCGCAGATGTACATGATCTGGTGCCAGACCTATGGGTGCCTCGGCACTTTCGACACGCGGACGGGCGACTACGAGGGGATTCTCGCCGAGCGCTGGGAAGTCAGTAAGGACAACCCCAACGAATGGACCTTCTATCTCAAGAAAGGCATCAAGCGGCACAACGACGGCAAGGAACTGACCGCCGAAGACGTGATCCACTCGTTGTGGCGCAACAAGAACGATCCGCGGACGGCGCAGGCGAACAATACACGGCCCGTGACGGAAGCCATTGCGGTGGACAAGTACACGGTGAAGTTCATCACCAGCCAGCCGACAGCGCCGCTGCTGGCCTTCCTGTTCGACCGGCTGATCATCACAGGCAAGGACCTTTACAAGAAGTATGGGCAGGACGTCGACCGTAAGGCGCCTTGGGGGTACGGGCCCTATCAGGTCAAGGACATCGTTGTCGGTCAGCGGATGGTTCTGGAAAAAAACGAGGCCTGGCCAGGGATCAAGAAGGAAAACCCAGACCGGCTGATCTTTCGCCGTATCAAGGAGGACGAAGCGCGTGTCACAGCGCTCTTCAACGGCGAGCTGCAGATGGCGCAGTTCATTCCTCCGCACCTCGTGGATCGGGTGAAGAGCGCGCCGGGCGTCACGCTGAAGAGCACATCGCCCGTGGAGGTCATGTTCTTGGCCATGAACCCGAACTTCAAGCCGTGGGACAACAAGAAGGTCCGGCAGGCCGTGGCCTATGCCATAAATCGCGAGGCAATCGTGAAGGCGATCTTCCGCGGGGGCGCGGAGGTGCTGCACGGCCCGATAGGACCGGGCCAGTACGGCTACAGCCCGGATGTCGAGCCGAAGTACGCCTACAATCCGGAGAAGGCAAAGCAGCTTCTCAAAGAGGCCGGCTATCCCGACGGGGTGGAGATAGACTTCTACACCGCCACCAACCGCTACATCAACGACCGGCAAAGCTCAGAGGCCATCGTTCCGATGCTACAAGCGGTGGGCTTCAAGGTGCGGTTCCACACACCCGAATACTCCAGCCACTGGCCGCTGGTGCGCAAGGGCAAGCGGCCCTTCTACTACCAGGGCCGCGGTTCGGTGATCGATCCTTCGGCAATGCTCGTGCAGTATTTCGGAACCGAGGGAACGCCGCGCATCGGCTATTCGAACCCAAAGCTCGACGCGCTTCTCGAGGCCCAGGAGCGCGAGTTCGATTCCGCCAAGCGTCAGGCGCTGCTGCTCGAGGCATTCAACATTGTTCAAGAGGAGGTGCCCGCGTTCTTCCTCTGGCGCATTCAGCAGCACTACGGGATCTCGAACAGGATCGAGTTCACGCCGATGGCAACCGACCGGGTTTACGGCCTCGACATCCTGGTGAAGAACTAAGGCGACAGGCAGGGAGTATCCAAGATGGTCATGTCACCAACGATCGGAGCACCCGGCCTCCGCCGTACATTTGCCGTTACAGTGGCTGCGCTGGGCATGTTTGCGGCCGTCACATCAGGGCACGCGCAGAGCCGGGTCGCTGTCGGCGTGACGGAGACTATCTCCAGCCACAACCCCCATGGCGACAGCATCTCCATGGGCTACGGCATCTGGTGCCAAGTGTACGGTTGCCTCGGCACTTACGATTTCGAAAAGGGTGACTATGTCGGCATGCTGGCCGAGCGCTGGGAGGTCAACAAGGACAATCCGAACGAATGGATATTCCACCTGCGCAAGGGGATGAAGCGACACAACGACGGCAAGGAGCTGACGGCCGAAGACGTCGTCCATTCGATCAACCGCATGGCGAAGGACCCTCAGACGCGTCAGAAGCAGAACGTACGCAACGTTACCGACGTCGTCGCGCTGGACAAGTACACGGTCAAGGTCGTTACCGATAAGCCAACTGCGCCGCTTCTCGAATACCTGTTCGATCGCGTGATGATCACCGGCAAGGACCTCTGGGCGAAGCACGGCGCCCGCGATGCCGATCGCAAATATCCCTGGGGCTGGGGACCCTACAAGCTGAAGGAGCTCGTGATCGGACAGCGGATCGTGCTGGAGAAGGTGAAGGACCATCCCGACGCCAAGCCGCAGAACCCGGATGTTCTCATCTTCCGGATCATGCGCGAGCCGGAGCAGCGGGTCACGGCTCTGCTCAACAACGAAATCCAGATCGCGCAGTTCGTCCCGCCGCATCTTGCGCCGCGCATAGAAGGCTCGGGCAATGCCGCGATCAAATCGACAAACTCGGTGGAACTCATGTTCCTGGCGATGAGTCCCAAAAACAAGCCATGGGACAATAAGCAACTGCGGCAGGCGGTATGCCACGCGATCAACAAGGACGCGATCATCAAGGCGGTGCTTCAGGGTCAGGCTCAACGGCTCGATGGGCCGATCGGGCCGGGTCAGTACGGCTACGACCCGGAAGCGACCGAGACAATGAAGATCCCTTACGATCCCGAGAAGGCACGCCAGTTGGTGAAGCAGGCAGGGCTGAGCGGAACCGAAGTGACGCTCTATACCCCGGTCGGACGGTACGTGAACGACAAGCAGGTTACCGAGGCGATGATCCCCATGCTCAACGCCATCGGGCTCAAGGCGACGCTGGCGACACCGGAGTGGGCGACGCTGTGGGCGGATGTCCAAAAGGGCAAGGTGCCGTTCTATTACATGGGGCGCGGCTCGGTCGTCGATCCGTCGGTGGCCCTCTCACAGTATTTCGAGACCGGAGGCTCGCCGCGCATTGGCATTTCGGATCCGGAAATCGACAAACATTTGCGGGCGGAGCGTGAGATCTTCGATCCCGAGGCTCGCAAAAAGGAGCTGAACAAAGCTTTCGCCGCGATCGTGGAGGCTGCGCCGGCTTGCTTCATGTGGCGGCACAGGCTGCTCTACGGCGTGTCAAAGAAAATAGAACACACGCCGACGCCGAGCGGGCGTGTGTTCGGCGTCGACATCGTGGTCAAGAACTGAAGACCCACGGGCAAAGAGGCGTGGGCGGACTGCTTCTGCCCCGCCTCCGCGCACCGGCCCCCTGACTCACCTCGCGGGGGGATCGAGAGCGGAGCGGCCATGCTGGCATACGTGATACGCAGGGTAGCGGGCACGATCCCCGTCATCATCCTGATCTCCCTGCTGGTCTTCATGCTCGTCCAGGCGGCGCCGGGCGACCCTGCTGATCTGCTGCTGTCCGACGAGGCAACGGCGGAAGACGTCGCCGACGCGCGTGCGCGGTGGGGCCTCGATCAGCCTGTCTGGGTGCAGTATTGGAAGTTCTTGACCGCCGCCCTGCAGGGTGACCTCGGCACCTCCTTTCGCTACGCCGATCCAGTACTCACCATGATAGCGGAGAGGCTGCCGGCGACCATTGAACTCGCCGTCGTCTCGATCATCATTGCGGTCGTCATCGCTGTGCCGCTCGGCGTCTGGGCTGGCGCAAGACCCAATTCCTGGATCGACAATCTCGGCTCTCTGGTCGGCCTCTTCGGGATCAGCATGCCGAATTTCTGGTTCGGAATCATGCTGATCCTGGTCATGTCCGGCATCCTGAATCTGCTGCCGTCATCGGGGCGCGACACCTACGGCATTGCCGGCGACCCGATCACGGGATTCTACCTGCTCGACAGCGTGATCAAGGGAAACTGGCGAGGCCTGTGGGACGGGCTCGCTCATATCGCAATGCCCGCCATCGCGCTTGGGACGAACATGATGGGCATCTTGATGCGCGTGACCCGTTCCTCTGTGATGGAGGTGATGCACGAAGAATACGTGACCACCGCCCGCGCCAAGGGAGTGAGCGAGCGCGCCGTGCTGTGGCATCACGTCGTGCGCAACGCGCTCGTTCCGATCGTCACCGTGGTGGGACTGGAGCTCGGAACGCTGCTCTCGGGTTCGATTATCGTCGAAACGGTGTTCTCGTGGCCGGGAAGCGGGCAGCTTCTGATCAGCGCGATTACCAGCCGGGATTACCCGCTGATCACAGGCACGGTGCTGACATACACAATGGCCTTCGTGATCATCAACTTCACGGTCGACATCCTGTACGCCGCTATCGATCCGAGGATTCGCTTTGACAAGTAGCACAATCTCGCCCGAGGCAGCTGTTGCCGTTCCGACCCTTGGCACGGAGCGTGCGAGCCGGATCCCAAAGGTCCTGCGCCCGTGGCTCAAGCCCAAGATCATCGCTGGCGGGAGCATCGTGGCATTGCTGGTGGTGATGGGCCTGTTGGCGCCCGCGATCTCACCGTTCGATCCCAACAAGCAGAACCTGCTGAGCGCGATGCAGGCGCCGCAATGGCTTGCCGGCCCGCACGTTCTCGGTACGGATCACGTCGGGCGCGACATTCTCAGCCGCATCTTCTACGGTGCACGTATTTCACTGGTCATCGCGGTGACGGTGGTGGTGATCTCCGGCGCTGTCGGCGTCGGGCTCGGAGCGATCTCCGGCTATTTCGCGGGCAAGATCGACTTCATGATCCAAAAGCTGGTGGAGGTCATCTGGGCATTTCCGCCTCTGTTGCTCGCCATTGCGATCATGGCGTTCTTCGGCCAGGGACTCGGCATCCTGATCGTGGCGCTGGTGGCACAAAGATGGATCCCTTATTGCCGGGTCGCCCGCGGCCAGGCGCTCTCGCTCCGGACACGCGACTTCGTAGACGCGGCACGTTCGCTCGGGGCACGCGACGGACGCATCATCGTCAAGCACATCCTGCCCAACCTGATGCAGGCGGCGATGGTTATCGGCACCTTCGCCATGGCGACCGCTATCATATCGGAGGCCAGCCTCAGCTTCCTTGGCCTCGGCGTACCGCCTCACATACCCACCTGGGGCGGCATGCTGGCCGATGGGCGCGCGTACATCAGCACAGCCTGGTGGCTCGCTCTCTTCCCCGGCCTGTGCATTTTCTTCACCGTCCTCGGCATAAATCTTCTGGGCGATGGCATGCGCGACATCTTCGACCCGCGGCTGAAGCGCTCCGGTCAGGGCATGGGCTGAAGCCGCTTTAACACCCAAGAGGCTGGAATGGCGTCAAAGGAAGAATTCGAGAATCATTGCTGGGTCGACGTGGTCAAGCCGGAGGATCTGCAGACCTACGCGCCCTACGCTCGGGAGACCTACGTCGGAGATAACCCGGCACTGCTCGCGATCGATCTTTACAACCTAGTCTACAAGGGCGGGCGGAAATACCCACACGAGCTCGAGCCCGAATATCCCAACAGCTGCGGCATCTACGCTCACGAGGCGATCGAGCCTACGCAGAAGCTGATCGCGGGATGTCGCGCGGCCAAGCTGCCGATCTTCTACGTGACGGCCCAGTTCACGCCGCACCGCGTCGCTTCGACCCGACGCGTGCACCTGCCGATGACTGCGCATGACTGCGAGATACACGACGCCTTCACGCCGAAGCCGGAGGACGTTGTATTTCGCAAGGAGCGCCCGAGCGCCTTCTTCGGCACGCCGCTGATCGCGCACCTGAACCAGCGCCGGATCGACAGCCTCATCGTCTGTGGCGAGAGCACGTCGGGTTGCGTGCGCGCTAGCGTGCTGGAAGCCCACATGTACGGCAAGCACGTCACGGTCGTCGAGGAGTCCTGCTTTGACCGATGCGAGGCCACCCACAAGGTCAACCTGTTCGACATGCATCACAAGTATGCCGACGTGATGCATCTGGACGAGGTCCTGTTACATCTGGATGCGTTGGCGGCGGGCCGCTCGCCGGCCGTGGCCGCCGTTTCCGCTTAAGGCAGCCTTTATCGGCATCGCCCGCCCTACTCGGGCCGATGCCGATGGACGAATCGACCGCATTGGACGTCCACACGCGTGCGTGTTCTTACGGACGATCTTCCGGCGGAACGACTGGACCAGCTTCTCAACCTGGAACTGTGTATCCTTGCTAAAATCGCCATGGCCAAGATCGTCATGGCCGCCAACCCGGTCGCGATGGTCATCGTGCCGGATATGGAACGGGCAAACAGCGAGGCGCATCGACTGCTGTCTTCTTCGCCGAGCCGTAAGCAAGGACTGACATTACTATCACTGCAGTGGCACGCCGCTGACCTTCACCTGTTCCGCCCAGCTTTTCATTTCGGCCCGCAGGAATTTCTGGAGGTAGGCAGGGGAGCGGCGGTCGGCGGCAATGGGTTCAATGCCGGTTCTGCGCAACCGCTCGACCGTGGTTGCCGAGTCGAGCGTCCGGTTGCTCGCGTCATAAAGCTTCGCAACGATGGCATCGGGCGTGCGCTTCGAGAAAAAGAACCCCGTCCAGAAGTAGGAGTCCACGCCGGCGACTCCC